>NZ_JAGRLA010000091.1 GCF_020442045.1 Bauldia sp.
TCGCCGCGCCGGCTAGGGGCGCTCGGGCAGTGGAGGCGGATCCGCGCTGCGCTGCCTGAGATAGGCAATCAGGTCCGCCCTTTCGGCGGGGTCCTTGATCCCGCCGATGCGCATGCCGCCGCCAGGCACATAATCCATTGGCGCGGCGATGTATGCGTTGATTTCCGCGAGCGTCCAGGTGCCGATCAGCCGCTCGCCGGCGGCCGAGTATCTGAAACCCTCGACGCTCGATTTCTCGCGCCCGAGCATGGCCCACAGATTCGGGCCGATGCGCGTCGGCGCGCCCTCGGCGATCGTGTGGCAGCGGATGCAGGCGGTCTCGAAGATAGCCTTGCCGGCGTCAGGGTCGGCTGACGCCATGAGCCCGGCGACCGGTTCGACGACCGACCGCCTTGCGCCATAGGCCTGTAGAAGGTCAACGATATCGAAGTGGCCGAATTGGCCGGCGGCAATAACCGGCGTGTCGCCCGGCCGATGGTCATCGGGCTCGCTCCGCGCATTCACGTCGGCGCCATTCTCAATCAGCAATGCGACGATGGCGGCGTCGCCACCCTCGGCAGCGGAGTGCAACGCGGTCCGGCCATCGGCGTCGGCGGCCTGCACGTCCGCACCGACGGCGATCAGCGCGGCGACGACGGGCTCGTTACGCTTGTAGGCCGCCGCCTGGAGGGGGGTGCCGAGACGGCCGTTCTCAAGGTTCACGTCGGCGCCGGCGGCGACGAGCAATTCGGCGATCTCACGGGTTCCGCCGACCGCCGCCCGGTGAAGTGGCGTGCCAAGTCGAGGGTCGTTCTCGTTGACGTCCTCGCCCTGCTCGATCAACTGCCGAATCTGCGCCACGTCGCCGGCGTCGACCGCATCGTGAAGCGGGCCGGCTGCCACAGGCGAAACGAGAAACGCCGTCACCGAGGCGAACATTAGCAACCTGGTAATAGGGACCTCCCGACACGGGCTAATGGATGCGGCGAGTGTAGCACGAACTGCGACCGGTTGGCAGCGCCGGCGCGGACGAGGGATCGACCCCGCCTCAGGTCAGTAGAAGCGCTCGAGCTGCCGCCTGGCATGCGCGGAGATGTCGGGATCCGGATCCCGGACGAGGCGCTCGAGAACCGGCCTCATGCCGGCAACCCTGCCGTCGATCTCGGTCGCGCACATCATCGCGATCCAGGCGCGGTCGGCATCGATCAGCCGGGCGACGAATGCCGGTCGCGCGGCATAGTATTCGTGGACGTAGAACCACAGGGCCTGGGCATTGGGGAGATAGGGAGGGCTCTTCTCCGCGGAGAGGCATTCGAGCACCCAGGCATCGAGGTCGAATGCTTCGAGCGTCTCGTCCGATTCGAGGGTGTAAAGGCCTTCAAGCTCCGAATCGAAGCCCTTGATGAAGCCGCCGGCAATCGCAACGCGGTTCCGCGGCCATGCGGCGAGGCGGGTCAGCAGCGACGCGAGGTCCGGCGCTTCGGGATCGGAGAGCAGCCCGTCGCCGCACAGGGCGCCGAGCCAGACCGCCGCGCCGGCAGCGACCATCGGATGCTGGTTCTCCAGCATCGGGAAGACGTCGCGATGGCAGTCCGCCCAGGAGACCGGTTCAGGATCGTCGGCCCGGTCGGCGAGAATACGAGCGGTTGCGACCGCCGCGGCCGTGCCGGAAAAGCCGAGCCCGCGCGCGTCGAGCCCCTTCGACCACCGGGCGATGACATCGCGGAAGACCGGGTAGCCGTCGCGGGCAACGTCCCAGCAAAGCTTGAAATGACAGGCGGGTGCTTCGACCATGTCCTCCTCGTAGCGGCGGAGCAGCGGAGCGATGCGCTCCGTGGCGGCCGGCAGATCGAAGGGAATATCGAGTCGGGGCGGAAGCTGGCTGTCGTCGAGGCCCTCGGGGATTTCCTCGCCGCGTTCGACGAACCGGGCGCGGCTCCTGGCGATCCATCCGCGGGTCGAGGCGTCGCGGTCGTAGAGCGTTCGCCCGACCACGTCGAGGGCGACATGGGACAGGTGACCGGCCTGCCAGTCCTCGAGGTGATGGAGATCGACGACGGGGCCGCCCTCGGCGGTTCCGGAGAGGCGGTAGCAGATCGAATAGAGCCGGGTCAGTTCCTCCGCCGTGACGCCGGAGGGAATGACCAGCTCGCCAAAGGCCCCGACCAGCAGATCGTAGGCGGGACGTGGTTCGGCCAGCACCGCCTCGAAACGGGCCAGTATTTCCGCGATCGGTCGTGACATCACCGCCCTCCGCCGCCGTTCGCCGCCTCCGGCGGCGGTGAAACGCCGGCATCACACTGTGATGCGGCCCTCCGGACAAGAGACGCGGTTCACACCCGGCGGCGCGCGCCAAAGCGATGAGACAGCCAACGACCAGCAACGTCCGGGGTCAGAACTTCACCCGCGCTCCGGCGAAGACGACATTCATGTCGTCGCCCTTCGTTCCGCCGACATCGGCCTGGATCGAGTTGTAGGTGATGTAGAGCGACATCGCGGCGGCATCGATATTCTGGACCAGGCCAAGTCCCCAGTTCTCGGTGCTGCTGTCCTTGAGGAAATAGGCGCCCGCGTTGGCGCCGTTGTCGGTCTCGCCGTATTCGCCGTAAAGCGCCGTCTTGCCGATGCCGAAGACGTTCCGGCTGATGCCGGCCTGAAGGTAGTAGGCGGATGCATTATCGGTCTCGCCAAAGCCCGGCTTGAACTTCGCATCGCGGTTGATGCCGTTGAGGCTCGCCGACGCGAAGAGCCCGGTCGGCACATGCTGGATCGAGCCGCCCCATGTCAGGTTCGACTGGCTGAGGTGGTCGCCCTCGCGGTCATAGTCCTGATACGCGAGGCCGGTCGCGACGCGGATGGAGCCGAACTGCCCGGCGTAGCGCAGGGCTACGTCCCAGTAGTCCTTTGCGTCCGGCGGGGCGCCGACATGGCTTGCCTCGCCCCAGGAACCACTCACCGAGAAGCCGGCGAAGGTCGGCGAGTCATAGCGAATGCGCGTGCCGCGGGTGACGCCGGTGACGTCGGGCGCTACGTCGTTCAGCGTGTAATAGGTGCCGCGAACCTGGTGCCAGCCGCCCTTGAGGGTCGGATCGTTGTTGGTGACCGCACCGGTGCCGCCGAGCGTGATGCTGCCGATATCGGCGGCCGCCGTCTCGCCGAGACCGACCGAGATCTTCCCGAATAACGGCCCGCTGACGTAGAGGCTGGCGGAGTTCCAGCAGAAGGCGTCGTCGGGATGCTTCTCGTCGCAGCCGGCATCCTGGTCCTCGTAGCTGGTCAGGATGTCCGAGCGGTTGAACGCGGCAACGAAGGACAGACGCGCGCCGACCGTGAAGTCGGGCGTGACCTCGTATCTGACCCGCGTCCCGAGCTCGTTGAGCGTGGTGCCGTTGGTCGAGAAATAGGAGTCGGTGTCCTTGTAGCCGCTGTCGACATTGAGCCAGCCGAGATTCATCTGGCCGTAGAAGCTGACCTGCCCCCTGCCGCCGGCGAAGGTCAGCGGCGCGAAGCGGCTGGTGACGAGACCGTTGTAATTGGAGATGCCGGAATAGGGGTCGAGGCCCTTGATCAGCGAGCCCATCTTGTAGCCGCCGCCGAAATCCCGCGGCGTGACCGCCGACGGCTGATTGACCAGCGACTCGCGCGGAAGCGTCTCCGTCCGCCTGCGGACCGACTGCGCCTTCGCGGTTTCCGGAATCAGGCTGGCCGGCACGGAGACAAACGCCGCCGATGCCAATGCCAGCGCGGCTGTTACTCGGTCAACCATTATCGCCCCCCGTCGTCTCGACGACACGTCCGCCGGGCCTGGCTGCCAAGTCGGACATAAACAGGCTAATGCGAGATCCGGACGAGGACAACCGGAGTCGGAAGGTCTTAAACAAAAATCGACGCGGTGAGGCAGTGGAGCGATCCCCCCAGGGCGAGGGTCGGCGAGGGCAGGGGGTGTACCCGGAAGCCTTCCTCGGCAAGCAGGCCGGTTGCCTGGGCAAGCGCGTCGGGCGGGGTCATCCCGTAGACCGGCAGGAGCAGGTTGCGGCCGACCTGTATCCAGTTGACGAGGCTCGCGTAGCGATCACCGTCGCGGGCAAGGGGAATACGGAGGCTGCGGGTCGCGGGCCGCAACGCCTTGACGCGATGCTCGATCTCGCGGGCGACCTGCTGGAGCGCCGGGTCCTCGGGATGCCAGGCCACGGCGACGAGATCGGCACGCAGGAAGCGGACGTGAATGTCGGCGTGGCCGGTCGGCTCCTCCGGGAAGGGCTCGAAGACGATCCAGCGCCGGATGCCGAGGTCCGGCGCAAGCGCGTCGACGGCGCCCGCGCCGAGCCGGTTCTCGCGCAGGACGCGGCTGGTCGACAGGGCGATGCCGGCCGGGCCGGCGACCAGATTGCCCTGGGCGATGGCGAGCGGCGCGTGCCGCAGCTCCCGCGCGCTGATCGTCGCGAAGAGGCTGTCATCGAAAGGCCGGTCGGCCTCGATCATCCGCGGCAGGATCCAGCCGACGCCGCCATCCTCGCGCACCGCGATCGGGGCGCGGTCCCGGATCCATGGCGTGTCGTAGGGGGCGGCGACGATGGTGAACCGCCGGGGCCTTGCCTGGCGGGCGACGAAGGCCTGCGACAGGTCCGGATCGGCGCTGAGCAGGATGACGCCGATCCACTCCGACGCGGCCGTGGCGATCGCCTCGAGCAGGCCCAGGAGGGAGGCGTCGTAATGCGGCACCATCAGCGCGCTCGGCCGGGCATAGTCCGGGATGATCAGCGGGGTGGGCACGACGCGGCTCGATCCTCTCGCGAAACGGGACGGCTCCGGCGCGGCCCGGCTGGCCGGGAGTTCACCGCCGCCGGCGCGGCCCCAGGGCCGATCATAGGCGGACGCAAGGCGGCGGCAATCCTTGCCCTTCCCGGTCGTGGCCGACTGCGATCCCGGCCATCTTCGTCCGCGAGGCGCGTATTTTCGGATTGCTCAGACCGGTGCGTGCTAGCCTGCCGGGGTTTCGGCGATGACCGGGGAGGGAAAGATGAGACAATTCGAGGAAGGCGCCGCCATGCAGGTGGCCTTCGTGGTTCGCGACATCGAGGCGGCGATGAAGCGCCACTGGGAGGTCTTCGGCATCGGTCCGTGGGACATCTGGGATTTCAATTCCGATACGGTGCAGGACTATACCTATCGCGGCAAGCCGGCGACCCATTCATGCATCATCGCCTGCGCGTGGCGCGGCGACACCCAGCTGGAACTGATGCAGCCGACCGGCGGCTATTGCATCTATGACGAGTTTCTCGAGGCGCATGGCGAGGGCCTGCACCACATCAAGATGTATTATGCCGACTGCGAGAAGGCCGTCGCCGACTTCACGGCTCGCGGCTACCCGGTGATGCAGAGCGGGCGCTATGACGACGACGAGCATTACTATCTCGATACGGAGAAGGACTTCGGCTACGTCATCGAGCTTGGCAATGCCGGCAAGATGCGGCCGGGGATTCGCCGCTACCCGGCGTGAGATTCGCGGGCCGCTGCGCCTGATCGCCCGTCTTGCCACGCAATGATATTCCTGCGTCGCAAGACGGGGCGAACCTGTCCGCCTGAACCCATACGTTGACGCCGCGCGGCTTCCCTTTGGCGGCGCGGGCCGTCATCGTCGGCCGGGTAACGCCTTTCTGACGACGGACGATTCGGAAAAGACCCTTGCGCCCCGCCGAGACGGTTTCTGTCCTGCTGCCGGTCGCCGTTGCCGGGACCTACAGCTATGCGGTTCCGGACGGGATGACGGCGGCGCCCGGCGACATCGTCGCCGTGCCGCTCGGCACCCGCGAGGTGATCGGCGTCGTCTGGGACGATCCGCCGGATGGGGAGATCGGCCATAACCGGCTGCGGCCGATCGCCGAGCGGCTCGACGTGCCGCCGTTGCTGAAGGAAATCCGCGCCTTCGTCGACTGGATCGCCGACTATACGCTGACGACGCGCGGCATGGTGCTGAGGATGGTGCTGAGGGCGCGGGGCGCGCTCGAACCCGAGGCGCCGATCATCGGGGTCAGGCGCGCCGGCCCGCCGCCGGAACGGATGACGCCGGCGCGGCAGCGCGTGCTCCAGATGCTCGAGGACGGGGCGGCCTGGTCGAAATCGGGGCTCGCGGCGGCGGCGGCGGTAAGCCCGGGCGTCGTCTCCGGGCTGGTCGATGCCGGGACGCTGGAGCCCGTCGCGATACCGGCCCGGCCGGTCGCCCAGCCGCCCGACACGGGATACGCGGCGCCGGTGCTCAACGACGAGCAGCGGGCCGCGGCCGATACGCTCCGCAAAGCGGTCGCCGATGGCGGCTTCTCGGTGACGCTGCTCGACGGCGTCACCGGCTCGGGCAAGACCGAGGTCTATTTCGAGGCGGTGGCGGCGGCGCTCGACAAGGGCAGGCAGGTGCTGGTGCTGATCCCCGAGATCGCCCTGACCTCGGCCTTTCTCGAACGCTTCGCGGCGCGCTTCGGCGTCGCCCCGGCGGAATGGCATTCGGAGGTCGCGCCGCGGATGCGCGACCGGGTGTGGCGGGGCGTGGCGACCGGGCAGGTGAGGGCGGTGATCGGGGCGCGATCGGCGCTGTTCCTGCCCTTCCGGGAGCTCGGGCTGATCGTCGTCGACGAGGAGCACGACCTCGCCTACAAGCAGGAGG
Source organism: Bauldia sp. (assembly GCF_020442045.1). Lineage (GTDB taxonomy): Bacteria > Pseudomonadota > Alphaproteobacteria > Rhizobiales > Kaistiaceae > Bauldia. The sequence continues at coordinate 6,638 of NZ_JAGRLA010000091.1, forward strand.
ACCGCGTCTTCTATAACGCGCGGGACATGGCGGTGGTGCGCGGCCACCTAGCGGGTTTCCCGCTGGTGCTGTCCTCGGCGACGCCGTCGATCGAGAGCCGGGTCAACGCGGATTCGGGACGCTACCGGCGGATCGTGCTCTCCGACCGTTACGCCGCGGCGACGCTGCCGGAGATCGCGGCGATCGACATGCGGGCGACCCAGCCCGAGCGCGGCCGCTTCATCTCGCCGCCGCTGGTCGAGGCGGTGACCGAGACGCTGGCGGAGGAGCAGCAGGCGCTGCTCTTCCTCAACCGGCGGGGCTACGCGCCGCTGACGCTCTGCCGGACCTGCGGCCACCGCTTCCAGTGCCCCAACTGCTCGACCTGGCTGGTCGAGCATCGCTTCCGTGGCGTGCTGCTCTGCCACCATTGCGGCCACTCCGAGCCGCGGCCGGACCACTGCCCGAACTGCGGCGACACCGAGAGCCTGGTCGCGGTCGGACCGGGGGTGGAGCGGCTGGCGGAGGAGGTGACGGCGCGGTTTCCCGAGGCGCGAACCATCGTCATGTCGAGCGATATCGCCGGCGGGGTGCAGCGGCTCCGCCAGGACCTCAAGGCGATCGCCGACGGGGAGGTCGACATCGTCATCGGCACCCAGCTCGTCGCCAAGGGCCACAATTTCCCGCTGCTGACGCTGGTCGGGGTGGTCGACGGCGACCTCGGCCTCGCCTTCGGCGACATGCGGGCGGCGGAGCGGACCTTCCAGCTCCTTTCCCAGGTGACCGGCCGCGCCGGGCGGGCGGGCGGGGCGAGCCGGGCGCTGGTCCAGACCTATGCGCCGGAGCATCCGGTGATCCGCGCCATCGTCTCCGGCGACCGCGAGGCCTTCTATGCGAGCGAGATCGCGGCGCGGCGCTCGGCCGGGCTGCCGCCCTTCGGGCGGCTGGTGGGCATCGTCATCTCCGGCCTCGACCGGGGGGAAACGCAAGCCTACGCGGCGGCCTTCCGCCGGGCGGAACCGCGGGCCGAGGCGATCCAGGTGCTGGGTCCGGCCGAGGCGCCGCTGGCGGTTGTGCGCGGCCGCCACCGCTTCCGGCTGCTCGTCCAGGCGCCGCGCAACACCGACCTCCAGGCCTATCTCCGCGACTGGCTGGCGGCGGCGCCGAAGCCGCGGGGGAACCTGCGGGTCCAGGTGGACATCGACCCGCAGACCTTCATGTAAGGCCGCTCGCCGCGGAACCGGAAAGCCGAGCCGCGCGCGATCGTCGGGACGCTGTCCGGGTCACATGTCGAAGTTCGAGTCGAGAAGGTGGGTGACGAACACCCGCAACATCACCTTCGCGGTCGTCTGGGGGAGGACCTCGGCGAAGGGAGGCCAGGCTGCCTCGACCAGGGCCGTCGCATCGGCACGGCATTGGTCGAAGGCGCCGGATTGCTCGATCAGCTCGATCCCAACCGCCAGGTCGCCGGCCTGGGACGTAGAGCGGAGGCCATCGAGGATGCGGATCAGCTCGGCCTGTCCCGCGCCCTCGAGCAGGGACACCGCCTTGCGCGTCACGTAGGTGACCTTTCCCGACAGGACGTCCTCGCCCCGGGTCTTGCCCCATTCGGGCCTGGTCGAGAAATTCCTGATGTCGTCGAAGATCTGGAAAGCGATGCCCCAGCTTTCGCCGAAGTCCATCGCCGCCTTGCGAATCCTTTCGTCGGTTCCCGCCACGATGCAGTCGATCTCGGAGATCGTCTTCACGGCGGCAGCGGTCTTGTAGGCATGGGCTTGCAGGATGAGCCCGGCAAGCCGGTCTGACGTCCAGAAGGCGGGGCCGCGGACGGTGGCCGCATCGGACCAGTAAAGGTCCTGCGCCTGTCCCATATGCGCCTGCACGAACATGGTGGTGATCGCCCTGTAGATCGCGTCGCGCTGCTCCGGCACCAGCGCCGGGTGGTCGGAAAGGGTGAGGAGCGGAAGGAAATAGAGCTGGTTGCCGGCATTGATCGCGGTGGGCAGGCCGTAGCGGCGATGGATCGTCGGCGCGCCGCGCCGCGTCGCGGAATTGTCCTCAATGTCGTCGATGATCACCGATCCGTTGTGGATGAATTCGGAGATGACCGAGACCAGGGTCTCGTATGGCGCAAGCTCGACGCCGAGGGCGTCGAGCAGCATGAGCCCGTAGACGGGACGCCAGTGCTTGCCGCCGCGATCGAAGAGGTCCCATGCCGGGGTCGCGAGCATTGCGGTCTGGGCGTGGCTGTCGAAGGCCCAGCGCGGCTCTCCGACAAAGCCGGCAAGCCGGTCATCGTCGAGCTCGCGCGGAAGGAAGCGATGCATCGTCGCGTCGATGCGCTCGATCCACTGACGCTGGTAGGACCCGAAGTCGAGGATCAGGCCATAGCCGTTGAGCTCAAGCCGGGCCCGGCCGGTGGCGGGCCGGTCTCCAAGCACGCCCTCGATGCGGCCGACGCCCTCCCAGATCACGTTGGTGACGCCGAAGACGGGGATCTCCTGGCCGTCGGCCAGCGGTTCGAAGACGAGATCGGCGCCGAGCGAGGGAATGGCGATGCGGCAGGCCACCGGATAGGCGATCATCGAATCGGGGCTGACCCATTGACGGAGCGGGGAGATGTCAGCGTCATGCACAGTCCGAGGCAGTTCGCCGGGAGCGAACAGAACGGCCAGACGGCCGACCGCATCCCGCGAATGCATGTTGCGGCGGACCATGACAATGAGGTCGGTGCCGTCATCGAGGTTGATGCCGAGCCAGTCCCAGCCGAGCAGTTCGGCACTGGCGCCGAGCGTCTTCATCCATCCGTAGTCGCCCCACTGATGGTCCATCCAGGCTTCGCCGCGGATGGCCTCGCCGTCGACCGTGCCGGTCAGGGTCAGGCGCGGGCAGCTCTGGTAGGCCATGGCACCCGCGGGCGGGCAGTCGTCATTCAGCCACGTCGCGACCGGGCTTGCCGACATCGCGCAAACCGCACCGTCGTCGGGCATGGAGAACCGCATCGCGATGCCATCGCCGTCCTCGTCGAGAGCGAAGTCGCCCCAGTCGATCGCCAGGCGATCCTTCGCCATGGAGACCGGCCGCGCCGAAAGCAGGATCGGAGAGGGCACCCCGCCACGCTCGATCTCGGCAGTGAAGGCATCGACAAGGTTGCGGTTGATGCCCGCGCCCCGCAGTTCGTCCGGCGCCGCGCGGAGGAAGTGGTCGACCAGGCCGGGGGAGACTTCGCTGCGGACGGTGTGCTCGCCTTTCGCTTCGTCGAAAGACGACAGCAGGAGCATGTGTCCCTCGCCATTGCCGTCCCGCGATGCCTGGCGAAAGACCGAGGCTATGAAATCGCGCCGGTGACCGTCCGCCATCTCGAACCAGCCATGCACGAACCACCACTCGATCGACGAGCCGCTCCGCGGCGCAAGTTTCGGCGCCATGAACCAACAACCCCCGATTTATCCCCACCGCGACCGTATACGAGTGTTTCGCGGTTAGCGACGGCGGCGAGCATGGCCCGCATTCCGGTCGGGGACGGCTCCAGGAGAGGGACAGCGGGGCGGCAGCGCCAGCGCGACGCCGCGGTTCACGGGGCGCGGCGGTTGTCGCGGGCAGGGCCTTCTTCGCGTGCCTGATAGTCGCGGCGCTTGATCAGCGCCACCAGCGCGAAGCTGATGATGACGAGCAGGAACCACGAGCCGAGCTTCGGCAGCCCGACGATGGTCCATGCCTCCCGCTGGCCGGGATAGAGCCAGGTCCGCGTGTAGGTGCCGATGTTCTCCGCGAACCAGATGAAGGCGGCGATGAGGACGAATCCGAGGAGAAGCGGCATCCAGCGCGCCTTCCGCCAGACGACGAAGTAGACCCTGGTCCGCCAGAGCAGCGCTGCCGCCGCCGCGAACAGCACGAGGCGGAGGTCGACGACATAGTGGTGGGTGAAGAAGTTGGCGTAGCTCGCCGCGCTCACGAGCCCGAGCGCCCAGAGCGGCGGCTGGCCGGTGAAGCGGAGGTGGAAGAGCCGCCAGGCGCGGCAGAGGTAGCTGCCGATGCAGGAATACATGAAGCCGGTGAAGAGCGGTACGCCGCCAATGTGGAAAAAGCTCGGGTCGGGATAGATCCAGGACCCCTGGGCGGTCTTGAAGATCTCCATCACGGTGCCGACGATGTGGTAGGCGAGGATGACCTTCGCTTCCTCGAAGGTCTCGAGCCGGAAGGCGAGCAGACCCGCCTGCACGGTCAGCGCAGCGAGGAAGAGGAAGTCGTAGCGCGCCAGCGCGGCGTCCCGCGGGTACCAATAGTGGGTGGCGATCAGGAGGGCGAGCATGATGCCGCCGAAGAGGCACGCCCAGGCCTGCTTCATGCCGAAACGGAGGAACTCGTAGCCGGCGGCGGCAAAAGGGCCGCGCGCCATCATCCGCCCGGCGAAACGGCGCTCGGCGGCTACGTAGGGGCGCAGGAATCCCCACGCGGCGGCGGCGCTTTCCGGCGAGCCCGCGAAGCGGTCGCCAACCCGGCGGACCGCGCCATGCACCCTGCGCGGGAAATCGCGTATCCCGGTTGTTTCTGACAAGCGCCCCTGCCGGTTACCTTTCCCGCCATGCCGGAGGACGACTGGCCGGCCCCGGTGCGCGATCCGCTACCCAGCTTGTGCCCCTCTTGTCGGGCGATTTCGGGGCAGGAAAGCCGATGGCGGTCATGCGGGCGCAGGTCCGCCCGAATGGCGGGACCGGCGATCCGTCACCAATCGAGGCGCGCCCGTGCGGATCATTTCGCTGCGCCGCGACAGGACAACCGAATTCCGTGCGTTTCGCCATGTTGCCCTGACTACGGGCCTATGCTAATCGAACCGGCGAAATAAGGGGCGGGGCTGGTCAGGCAAACGTCGCGTCAGCCCAAGACTTCAATCCGTTCAAGGCCTTGAACAGAAACAAGCCGGGCTTCGCGATAAGGGGCCTCGCACGTCGGAGAACTGGGGACAGGTGGCGGACAATTCATCTCCCGTTTCGGGGCTGGCAGAGCGCTACGCAACCGCTCTGTTCGAACTGGCCGAGGATGACAAGGCGCTGGCGGCGCTCGAGACGGATGTGGGGCGTTTCGCCACCATGCACGACGAGAGCGACGATCTCCAGAGCTTCATCCGCAGCCCGATCTATTCGGCCGAGGAGCAGCTTCGCGGCATCACCGCGGTGCTCGAGAAGGCGGAAGTCACCGGAACGGTCGGCAATTTCTTCAAGGTGGTGGCCGGCAACAGGCGGCTCTTCGCGGTTCCCGAGATCATCACCGCCTTCCGCCGGCTGATGGCCGAGAAGCGCGGCGAGACGACGGCGCAGGTGACCAGCGCCGAGCCGCTGACCGACGACCAGATCGCGTCGCTCAAGGCCGCCCTGAAAGAATCCCTCGGCAAGGATGTCGCCCTCGACATCCGTGTCGATCCCGCGCTGATCGGCGGGCTGATCGTCAAGGTCGGCAGCCGCATGATCGATTCCTCGCTGAGGACTAAACTCAGTTCACTCAAGCTCGCCATGAAAGAGGTCGGCTGATGGAAATCCGGGCCGCAGAAATCTCCGCGATCCTCAAGGACCAGATCAAGAATTTCGGCAAGGAGGCGGAAGTCTCCGAGGTCGGGCAGGTGCTGTCGGTCGGCGACGGTATCGCGCGCATCTACGGCCTCGACAACGTCCAGGCCGGCGAGATGGTCGAATTCCCCGGCGGCATCCGCGGCATGACGCTGAACCTCGAGACCGACAATGTCGGCGTCGTGATCTTCGGCGACGACCGCGACATCAAGGAAGGCGATACGGTCAAGCGGACCGGCGCGATCGTCGAGGTGCCGGTGGGCAAGGCGCTGCTCGGCCGCGTCGTCGATGGCCTCGGCAATCCGATTGACGGCAAGGGGCCGATCGAGTCCGACGAGCGCAAGCGGGTCGACGTCAAGGCGCCGGGCATCATTCCGCGCCAGTCGGTGCACGAGCCGATGCAGACCGGCCTCAAGGCGATCGACGCTCTCATCCCGATCGGCCGCGGCCAGCGCGAGCTGATCATCGGCGACCGCCAGACCGGCAAGACCGCCATCGCCCTCGACACCATCCTCAACCAGAAATCGGTCAACGCGAGCGACGACGAATCGCGCAAGCTCTATTGCGTCTATGTCGCGGTCGGCCAGAAGCGGTCGAGCGTCGCCCAGCTCGTCAAGGTGCTCGAGGAGAACGGCGCGCTCGAATATTCGATCATCGTCGCCGCGACCGCCTCCGACCCGGCGCCGCTGCAGTATCTCGCGCCGTTCACCGGCTGCACCATGGGCGAATTCTTCCGCGACAACGGGATGCACGCCCTGATCATCTATGACGATCTGTCCAAGCAGGCCGTCTCCTACCGCCAGATGTCGCTGCTGCTTCGCCGCCCGCCGGGACGCGAGGCCTATCCGGGCGACGTCTTCTACCTCCATTCGCGGCTGCTGGAGCGCGCCGCCAAGCTCAACGCCGAGAACGGTTCCGGGTCGCTGACCGCGCTGCCGGTCATCGAGACCCAGGCGAACGACGTGTCGGCCTATATCCCGACCAACGTCATCTCGATCACCGACGGCCAGATCTTCCTCGAAACCGACCTTTTCTACCAGGGCATCCGCCCGGCGGTTAACGTCGGCCTCTCGGTGTCGCGCGTCGGTTCCTCGGCGCAGATCAAGGCGATGAAGCAGGTCGCCGGGCCGATCAAGGGCGAGCTGGCCCAGTATCGCGAGATGGCGGCCTTCGCCCAGTTCGGATCGGATCTCGATGCCGCGACGCAGCGGCTCCTGAACCGCGGCGCGCGCCTTACCGAGCTCCTCAAGCAGCCGCAATTCTCGCCGCTCAAGGTCGAGGAGCAGGTGGCCGTCATCTTCGCCGGCGTGAACGGCTATCTCGATGGCCTGCCGGTCGACAAGGTGGGCGAGTTCGAAAGCGGCTTCCTGGCGCTGATGCGCGCCGACCACAAGGATGTCCTCGACGAGATCCGCGAGAAGCGGGAGCTCAACGACGGCCTCACCGAGAAATTGCGGGCGGCGGCCGACGCCTTCGTCAAGGGCTTCGCGTGAGGCTTACCCGGAACCGGATGACAGGCGTCTAGGCGATGGCGAGCCTCAAGGAACTCCGCAACCGTATCGCTTCGGTCAAAGCGACGCAGAAGATCACGCGGGCCATGCAGATGGTCGCGGCATCCAAGCTGCGCCGCGCCCAGGCCGCCGCCGAGGCGGCGCGTCCCTATTCGGTGCGGATGAACACGGTCCTCGCGAATCTGGCCAAGCCGCTGAGGGGGCGCGACGATGCTCCGCGGCTTCTCGCCGGCACCGGTCGCGACGACGTCCACCTGCTGGTGGTCTGCACGGCGGAGCGCGGGCTCTGCGGCGCGTTCAACTCCTCGATCGCCCGACTGGCGCGCGACCATGCCGTCCGCCTTGCCGGAGAAGGCAAGACGGTCAAGATCCTCTGCGTCGGCAAGAAGGGTCACGACATCCTGAAGCGCCGCTTCAGGTCGGAGATCATCGACCTGGTCGACCTGCGCGGCGTCAAGCAGCTCGCCTTCACCGATGCCGACGGCATCGGCAACAGGGTGCGCGATCTCTTTGCCGAGGGCGGCTTCGACGTCTGCACGCTGTTCTTCGCCGAGTTCAAGTCGGTGATCAACCAGGTGCCGACGGCGCTGCAGCTGGTGCCGGCCCAGATCGACAGCGAAGGCGAGGGCGAAGTCGCCGGCGGCGAGGCGGTCTACGAATACGAGCCGGACGAGGAATCGATCCTCACCGACCTGCTGCCGCGCAACCTGTCGGTCCAGATCTTCCGGGCGCTGCTCGAGAACGCGGCCTCCGAGATGGGGGCGAAGATGTCGGCGATGGATAACGCGACCCGCAACGCCGGCGAGATGATCAATGCGCTGACGCTCACCTATAATCGCAGCCGTCAGGCGCAGATCACCAAGGAACTCATCGAAATCATCTCGGGCGCAGAGGCGCTCTGAACGGAATCCAGCAGAGGTAGGTCATGGCGAAGAAGAGCACGACCAAAGAGAATTTCCCCGGCGTCACCGGGCGCATCACCCAGGTCATGGGCGCCGTCGTCGACGTGCAGTTTCCCGAGAATCTGCCGGCGATCCTGAATGCGCTGGAAACTGACAATAACGGCAACCGGCTGGTCCTCGAGGTCGCCCAGCATCTCGGCGAGAACACCGTCCGCACGATCGCGATGGACGTGACCGAGGGCCTGGTGCGCGACCAGGAAGTGGTCGATACCGGCGAGCCGATCGCGGTGCCGGTCGGCGACGAGACGCTCGGCCGGATCATGAATGTCATCGGCCAGCCGGTCGACGAGGCCGGCGAGGTCAAGACCCAGCAGAAGCGCGCCATCCACCAGCCGGCCCCGTCCTATGTCGACCAGTCGACGGAGGCGCAGATCCTGGTCACCGGCATCAAGGTCGTCGACCTGCTCGCGCCTTACGCCCGAGGCGGCAAGATCGGCCTGTTCGGCGGCGCCGGCGTCGGCAAGACGGTGCTGATCCAGGAGCTGATCAACAACGTCGCCAAGGCGCATGGCGGCTATTCGGTCTTCGCCGGCGTCGGCGAGCGGACCCGCGAGGGCAACGACCTCTATCACGAGATGATCGAGTCCGGCGTGAACGTCGACCCGGCCAAGAATAACGGCTCCACCGAGGGCTCCAAGTGCGCCCTGGTGTTCGGCCAGATGAACGAGCCGCCCGGCGCCCGCGCCCGCGTCGGCCTCACCGGCCTGACGGTCGCCGAGTATTTCCGCGATCAGGGCCAGGACGTGCTGTTCTTCGTCGACAACATCTTCCGCTTCACCCAGGCGGGCTCGGAGGTGTCGGCGCTGCTCGGTCGCATCCCGTCGGCGGTGGGCTACCAGCCGACCCTGGCGACCGACATGGGCGCGCTGCAGGAACGCATCACCACCACGACCAAGGGGTCGATCACCTCGGTGCAGGCGATCTACGTGCCCGCCGACGACCTGACCGATCCGGCGCCGGCGACGTCCTTCGCCCACCTTGACGCGACGACCGTGCTCAACCGCGCGATCTCGGAAAAGGGCATCTACCCGGCGGTCGACCCGCTCGATTCGACCTCGCGCATGCTCGATCCGCGCATCGTCGGCGACGAGCATTACGCGGTCGCCCGCCAGGTCCAGGAGGTGCTGCAGCGCTACAAGCAGCTCCAGGACATCATCGCCATTCTCGGCATGGACGAGCTTTCGGAAGAGGACAAGCTGGTCGTCAGCCGCGCCCGCAAGGTCGAGCGCTTCCTGTCGCAGCCCTTCCACGTTGCCGAGGTCTTCACCGGCTCGCCGGGCGTCTTCGTCGATCTCGCCGACACGATCAACGGCTTCAAGCGGCTGGTCAGCGGCGAATTCGACCACCTGCCCGAGCCGGCCTTCTACATGGTCGGGACCATCGAGTCGGCGGTCGAGAAGGCCAAGAAGCTCGCCGCCGAGGCCGCCTAGGCCGGCCAGAAGCAAGCCGTCGACCGGCGCATGGGCGACGGCGTGAAGTCAGGAAACGAAGATGGCTGATCCGTTTCAGTTCGAACTGGTTGCGCCCGAGAAGCTCCTGATATCGGAGCCGGTCAACGAGGTGGTTATCCCGGGAAGCGAGGGCTATTTCACCGTCCTCAAGGGGCATGCCTCCTACATGTCGACGATGCGGCCCGGCGTCGTCGAGGTCGCCCGCGGCAACGCGAGGGACCGGATCTTCGTTCGCGGCGGCTTTGCCGATGTCAATGTCGAAGGGCTGACGATCCTCGCCGAACAGGCGATCCCGCTCGAGGAACTCGATGCGGCGACGCTGGCCCAGGAAGTCCAGAACGCGCAGGAAGACGTCAACGACGCCAAGGACGCCGAGACCAAGGCGGCCGCCGAACTGCGCCTTCACCAGCTCAAGGAAGTCCAGACCGCCAAGGGCGGCTGATATCCCGGCGGAACCGGGCGGGCCATGGCCGGCCCGGGGCCGGGCGCGGGCCTCGCGTCTCCGCGATACCGAATTCAGCCCGAGCCGATATCGGCGAAAGCTTCCGCCACCTGCTCATAGACGGCCCGCTTGAACGGGACGATGAGCTCGGGCAGGCGGGCGAGCGTCTCCCACCGCCATTCCGAGAATTCCCGGGGATCGCCGTCGCCGGGCTCGAGGACGTCGATCTCGGATTCGTCGCCCTCGAAGCGCAGCGCGAACCACTTCTGCTTCTGGCCGCGATAGCGCCCCTTCCACGAGATGCCGACGAGCGCCGGCGGCAGGTCATAGGTCAGCCAGCCCGGTGCCTCGCGGATCAGGCTGACGCTCCTGATCGAAGTCTCCTCATAGAGCTCGCGGAGGGCGGCCTCATACGGGTCCTCGCCCTTGTCGAGGCCGCCCTGGGGCATCTGCCACCAGTGGCCATCGCCTTCGCCCGCGGCTTCCTCGTCGGAACGGCGACCGACCCAGACCCGGCCGTCGGTATTGAACAGGGCGATACCGACGCACGGGCGGTAGGGAAGGTCTTGCATGGGGCTGGCCTTCGGCTTTCCGGCTTTCTTTTTCCTGCTCATGTTCCGTCGGGGTGGACGATGTCCGAGATCGGGACAAGGGCAATGCCGCGGCTCGCGGCGGCCCTGGCGAAGGCGGCGACGCGATCGACGGTGGAGGGGAACGCGGTCGCCGTGGCGATGGCATAGCCGCGCTGCTCGGCGATCGCGACCAGCTGGTCGAGCCGCGCGTCGATGGCGGCCGGCGTGGTGTCGCCGTCGAGGACGAGGTCGGCCTTGAGCACCGGAGCGCTGCTCGACGCGATGTTCATCACCCGGCTGCGCGCCGAGGAGCCATCGTCGAGAAACAGCAGCCCGCGGCCGGCGATATCGCCGATCACCGGGGCGAGCGCCTGATCGTCGCCGGTGAAGCGGGCGCCCATGTAGTTCATCACGCCGACATAGGTGGTGATCTGGCCGAGCAGCCAGTGCAGCCTGCCGAGATTCTTCGACGAGCCGGCGGCGACGGTGAGTGTGTTCGGTCCCGGATCGATGTCCGGGTAGTTATAGGGCTCCATCGGCAACTGGAGCAGGATCTCGTGACCGCCGGCGCGGGCCTCGGCGACCATTGCCGGCTGGTCGTCGCCATAGGGCGGCAGGGCAAGGGTGACCTCGCCCGGAAGGCCGGCGATGGCCGCCTTGCCGGTTTCGCCTTCGATGCCGATGCCGCCAATGACGATCGCGATCCGCTTCATCCCGTCGACATCGCCGACCGGCCGGGCATAGGCCTCGAGCGGCCGGGTGCCGTCGTCGCCGATGCGTGGCAGGAGGCCGCCATCCTCGCCGGGTTCGATCAGGTCCTCGCGCGGCGCCGCGGCGAGGCGGACCGGGCCCGGCCTGCCGGGATCGGTGATGACCACCTCGCCACCACCGACCTCGCCCAGGGTGCCCGTGGGCGTGACCTCGACCAGCGGCTCGGTCTGCCGGGGATAATCGTCGGCCGGCGGCGGGGCGATGCTCGCGGTGGGGCCCGCGTCGGGGGTGTCGACGGCGGCGACGACATGGGCCGGGTCGTCACCGCCCGCAATCAGGAAGACGAGCAGGCCGACGGCAAGGGCAAGGGGAGGGGCGATCAGCGCCACGATGACCAGCCACCTGCGCGGCTTGCGCTGCCGGGGGAGCCCGAGTGGCCTGGTCAGTTCGTCCGCCGCCATGACCGTCCGCGATGGGTGGAAGGAGAATCCCGGCGGCGGGCGACCGCCGCGCCGCCGGGACCGGTATTTTCGGTCAGTTCGGAATTCCGCGAGCCGGGTCCGGTGGGAATTCGCTGTTGACCTGAAGGCCGTTGAGGAGGTCAAGCGCGTAGTGGAGCTGCTTGTCCTCGTCCGGGTCGGCGGGCACGTAGGCCAGCGAGCCGGATTCTTCCTTCTTGCCGTTGTCGGTGTCCTCGCCGACGAGATGGCCCTTGAGGCTCGCTTCGCCGCGCGGCTCGACATTGGCCGCGTCGGCGAGCTCCGGCGGAAGCTCCTGGACGACCTCGATGTCGGGATCGATGCCCTTGGCCTGGATCGACGTGCCGGACGGCGTGTAGTAGCGCGCGGTGGTCAGCCGCAGCGCGCCATTGGCGCCGAGCGGGATGATGGTCTGCACCGATCCCTTGCCGAAGGAGCGGGTGCCGATGATGGTCGCACGGCGGTGATCCTGGAGCGCGCCGGCAACGATCTCGGAGGCCGAGGCCGAACCGCCATTGACGAGGATGATCACCGGCTTGCCACCGGTGATATCGCCGGAATGGGCGTTGTAGCGCTGGGTCTCCTCGGCGTGGCGGCTGCGGGTCGAGACGATCTCGCCGCGGTCGAGGAAGGCGTCCGACACCGCGATCGCCTGGTCGAGCAGGCCGCCGGGATTGTTGCGCAGGTCGATGATGTAGCCCTTGACCTTTGCCTTGCCGAGGTCGTCGTTGATCTTGTCGATCGCTTCCTTCAGGCCGTCGAAGGTCTGCTCGTTGAAGGAACTGATGCGGACGTAGCCGACATCGCCTTCCTCGCGCGAGCGCACCGACTGAAGGGTGATTTCCTCGCGGACGAGATCGACGTCGAAGGGCTTTTCGACATTCTCGCGCTTGATGGTCAGGGTGATCGGGGTGTCGATCGGCCCGCGCATCTTCTCGACCGCCTCGTTGAGCGACAGGCCCTCGATCTGCTCGCCGTCGAGGGCGATGATCAGGTCATTGGCAAGGATACCGGCGCGCTGGGCGGGCGTATCGTCGATCGGCGATACGACCTTGATGACGCCGTCCTCCATGGTCACCTCGATGCCGAGACCACCGAACTTGCCGCTGGTCTGGACCTGCATGTCCTTGAAGTTCTTGGGGCTGAGATAGCTGGAATGGGGATCGAGCCCGGCCAGCATGCCGTTGATCGCCGATTCGATCAGCGCGTTCTCGTCCGGCGTCTCGACATAGTCGGCGCGAATCCGCTCGAAAACGTCGCCGAAGAGGTTCAGTTCCCGATAGGTGTCAGCCGAGGCCGCATTCGCGGCGCTGCCAGAGAAGAACTGCGTCTGGGTCAGCGACACGGCGACGATCGCACCCAGCGCGGCGCCCGCGAGTAGAAGTGAGGCTTTGCGTATCATCCGCCAACCTTTTCGTCATCTGTTGCGGCCCACCACGGGGCCGGATCAATCGAAGTTCCATCTTTCCGGAACTCGATATAGAGCACGGGCTGGGTCGAAACTATGTCCACGTCGCCGGCACTCGCAAGTTTTGGCGAAGCCATCATCGCCACTGGCTCGCCGGCTAGTACGAATTGGCCGAGCTGGACGTTGATCTGGTCCATGCCCGCCAGGAGCACATGATACCCGTCGCCCGCGTTGATGATCAAGAGTTTGCCATAGCTGCGGAAGGGCCCGGCGTAGACGATCCAGCCGTCCGAAGGGGCGTTGACCTGGGCATTCGGCCGGGTCGCGACGGACATGCCCTCGCTGCGGTTGCCGAGCCCGTCGGCCTCACCATAGGCGCGAATGGTCTTGCCGCTGGCGGGCAGCGGCAGGAGGCCGCGGGCGTCGGCAAAGGCGACCGCCGGGGCGAGCCGGTCCGATTCGCCGAGCGAATCGGGGGGAACCCGGTTTTTGGCGATTTCGGCGGCTTCCCGCCGCTTTGCGGCTGCCGCGTCGGCCTCGGCCTTGGCGCGGGCGGCGGCGGCCACCTCCTTTTCCATCCGGGCGATCAGATCCTTGAGGCTCGTCGCCTGCTCGGCGAGCTGGGTGGCGCGCCGCTCCTGCTCGGCGAGCTGGGCGGCCGAGGCATCGCGCTGCTTCTGGCGCTCGGCGATGAGGAATTCGGTACGGGCGCGATCCTCGGCGAGCGATTCCATGTCGTTCCGCATGCGGTCGCGCTCGCGGGCGAGTTCATTTTTCAGTGATACCAGCTGGCCGAGCTCGGCGGAGAGCTTGTCGGCGGCCTTGCGCAGGTCGGGCACCACGGCACCGAGGAGAATCGCGCTCCTGACCGAGGTGAGTGCGTCTTCCGGCCGCACCAGGATCGCCGGGGGCGGACGCCGGCCAATCCGCTGCAGGGCGGCGAGGACCTCGCCGAGAACGCCGCGCTGCCGGGCCAGCGAGGCCCTGAGGGCATCCTCGTTCTTCACCAGGGCCTTGATTCGCGTCTCGGTCTCGCCGATCCGGCCTTCCATCGACTGGACGCGCTTGCCGGCCTCGATCAAGGCCTGGTTGAGGGTCCCGCGATCCTTGTCGAGCGCCTCGATCTCGGCCCGCAACTCGGCAAGGCGCTCGTCGGTCAGCGCGATGTCGCGGGCAACCTGCTCAAGCTCCGCCTGGCGGGCGGCGCGGGCGGCCTTCGCCATCTCCGCCGGATCCTCGGCGGCGGCCAAGGCCGGCGGCGCGGCGAGCGCCACCGCGGCCAGAACCATGCCGGCGGTCCATCGCGACCTGAAATCAACCACAATCGGCCCCAAATCCATCCTTCCTTCGACAGGGTAGGACCAGCAGGATTAACGATCTGTCAACCAACCCCGGGGACCTGAAGCGTGCCGGGAAATTGCGGCTGAAGCGCGACCCGGCAGGCTCCGCCGGCGGCGCTCAGTCGCGGTGATAGGGGTGGCCGGAGAGGATGGTGACCGTCCGGTAGAGCTGTTCGGCGAGCATGATCCGGACGAGCTGATGCGGCCATGTCACCGCGCCGAAGGCAAGCCGGAGGTCGGCCCGGGCGATCAGGTCCGGCGCCAGGCCGTCCGGCCCGCCAATGGCGAAAACCAGGTCGCGGGCGCCGGAATCCCGCCATTCGGCGATCTTTCCGGCAAACGAGCGACTGTCGAGACTCCTGCCGCCTTCGTCGAGAACGACCAGGAGCGCGCCCGGGGGCAGGAGGGCCGCAAGGCTCTCGCCTTCGGCCTGCTTGCGCTCCGACGCCTGCCGGGCGCTGCTTTCGGGCAATTCGCGGAGGTCGAAGGTCAGGCCGAGTTGCCGGCCGGCGCGGGCGGCGCGGTCGACATAGCGGTCGAGCAGCACGCGTTCCGGCCCCGCCTTGAGCCGGCCGATCGCCGCGACGACGACCTTCATCGAGACAAGATCCCGACCGAGACGGCGGATGGCCCTTCCCGATCGCGTCCCCCCGGCCTCGCATCGGCTAAGGGCAATCCCGCCCTTCCCGGCGATATTCCGGCGGTCAGGCCGCCTCCACGCCCCGCCACATCTTCTCGATGTTGTAGAAGTCCCGGACTTCGGGCCGGAAAACGTGGACGATGACATCGCCGGTGTCGACGAGCACCCAGTCGCAGGATTTCTGTCCCTCGACACGGATGTCGCGAATGCCGGCCGACTTGAGGTCCTGGATCAGTCGGTCCGCCAGTGAACCGACGTGACGATGCGACCGTCCCGACGCGACGACCATATAGTCGCCGATCGTGGTCTTGCCGGTGATGTCGATTGAGGTCACGTCCTCGGCTTTGGAGTCGTCAAGGCTCTTGAGGACTACGTTCAACGCGTCCGCAGCGGTGAGGTCACTGCTCGCAGGCGCAATGGGGGGAGAACGAAGAATCGCGCTCTCGCTCCTGAGTGCCGTGGTCAGTGTCTGGTCCCTTCCCAGGTTGTTGCCGGCTCATACCACCGACTGTCCGGAAGATAAGCCCTTGGCGGTGACGGTTTCAAGACGCCTGACGACGTTGCCTGAGCAGGGTCGAGGACAGCGGAATATGGGGCGTGGGGAGGAAAACCCAGGCCGGCGGCGTCATCAAGGCCAGCCGGGCGGCCTCGCGATCGGGTATCCGGAAGCGGGCCAGGGCCCTGGCGGCGGGCGAGGAAAGCGCCTTGAGGGCAAGGCCCGGCCGGTTGAACACGGCGATCGGCACACTGTCGGCGATGCCCCGCCAGTCCCGCCAGTGGTGGAACGTCGCCAGGTTGTCGGCGCCCATCATCCAGACGGGATGGACGCCGGCAAGGCGGGGGGCGAGCCGGCGCAGCGTCTCGGCGGTGTAGTTGGTCCGAAGCGCCGCCTCGACCCCGGTCACCTTGATTCGCGGATCGTCGGCGAGCCTGCGCGCGGCGGCGATCCGGCGGTCGAGGTCCTCGGACGGGGCGTCGCGTTTCAGCGGGTTCTGCGGCGAGACCAGCCACCAGACCTGGTCGAGGCCGAGGGCGCGAAGCGCCACCAGGCTGACCTCGCGATGACCGGCATGCGGCGGGTCGAAGGACCCGCCGAAGAGGCCGATCCTCATTCCCGGCTGAATATGGGGCAGGCGAACCGAGGTCCTCGAGGCGCTGACGGCGACCATCGGAGGCTGGATCAGGCCCGCACCTGGCCGGAACCGCGTACCCGGTATTTGAAGCTGGTGAGCTGCTCGACACCGACCGGACCGCGGGCGTGCATCTTGCCGGTGGCGATGCCGATCTCGGCGCCCATGCCGAATTCGCCGCCATCGGCGAACTGGGTGGAGGCGTTGTGGAGGACGATGGCGCTGTCGACCCGTGACATGAAACGCTCGGCGGCCGCCTTGTCGTCGGTGATGATCGCGTCGGTGTGATGGGAGCCGTAATGCTCGATGTGGTCGATCGCCGCCCTGATGCCGTCGACGACCTTCACCGAGATGATCGCATCGAGATATTCGGTCGACCAGTCGCTCTCGGCCGCCGGGGTGACGCCCGGCACGACCGCGCGGCTCTGCTCGTCGCCACGGACCATGCAGCCGGCTTCCTTCAGCGCGACGATCAGGGGCTTGAGATGCGTGTCGGCGACCTTGCCGTCGACCAGCAGGGTCTCGACCGCGCCGCAGATTCCGGGCCGGCGCATCTTGGCGTTGACGACGATCTCCCGCGCCATGTCGAGGTCGGCGTCGCGATCGACATAGATGTGGCAGATGCCCTCGAGGTGGGCGAAGACGGGAACCCGCGCCTCGTTCTGGACGCGGGCGACGAGGCTCTTGCCGCCGCGCGGGACGATGACGTCGATCGCGCCGCTGAGGCCGGAGAGCATGTAGCCGACGGCGATGCGCTCGCGGGTCGGGACGATCTGGATCGCCTCCTTCGGCAGGCCGGCCGCCTCAAGGCCCTCGACCAGGCAGGCATGGATGGCGGCGGAGGTGCGGAAGGAATCCGATCCACCGCGCAGGATGGCGGCGTTGCCGGCCTTGACGCAAAGCGCGCCCGCATCGGCGGTGACGTTCGGCCGGCTCTCATAGATGATGCCGATGACGCCGAGCGGCGTCCGGACCCGCTCGATGTGGAGCCCGTTCGGCCGGTCCCACTCGGCCAGCACCGTTCCGATCGGATCGGGCAGGGCGGCGATTTCCTCTATGCCGGTCGCCATCGCCTCGACGCGCCCGGCGTCGAGCGTCAACCGGTCGACGAAGGCATCGGCGGTCTTCGCCTCCCTGGCGTCGGTAACGTCGAGCGCGTTTTCGGCGAGGATCTTCTCCTCGTTGCCGCGGATGGCGGCGGCCATCGCCTTCAGCGCGGCGTTCTTTTCCTTGGTCGTCGCATTGGCAAGCCGTCGGGCGGCTTCCTTCGCCGCCCGGCCGATTGCGGCCATCTCGGCCCCGATATCGGCACCGGCGCTCGCATCGTCGCGTGCTTCGGCAAGGCTCATGACGCGTTCCTTCGCGGGACGGATTTCCGGAAAGCAAGGTGTTTTGCACCAAAAGCGGCGCCGCGCAAGCTATCTGCGGCTGGACTTGGCCGAGTCTTCGCGTCATGAACGGTGCCCCGCCGCCGCTTGCGGCAGGCATCTTCGGCATTCCTCCCATGACCTCGGCATCGACCCGGATCGACCGCACCCACGACGAAAACATCCCGCTCGGCATCGGACTGATGGTGCTCGGGATGTTCATGTTCTCGGTCAACGACGTACTCGGCAAGTGGATGGTCGCGACCTACGCGGTCGCCCAGCTCATGTTGCTGCGGAGCGTCGGCGCGGTGATGGTGATGACGCCGGTGCTCGGCAGGCCGGGCCATGCCGAGATGCTGCGGATGCCGCGGCCGCTGCTCCAGGCGCTGCGGGTCGTGCTGGCGACCGCCGAAAGCCTCTGCTTCTACACCGCGGTGGTGGTGCTGCCGCTGGCGGACGCCTTCACCTATTACCTCGCCGGGCCGATCTACGTGACGGTGCTCGCGGTGATCTTTCTCGGCGAGAAGGTCGGCTGGCGCCGATGGCTGGCGGTGCTGGTCGGCTTCGTCGGGGTGGTCATCGCCCTGCAGCCGGGCGCCGGCGCCTTCGGCTGGCATGCGCTGATCGCCTTCGCCGGGAGCCTCTTCTACGCGGCGCTGATGATCCTGACCCGGGTGCTGCGCGGCACGTCGCCGACGGTGATGGCCGCCTCCCAGGTGTGGGGCGGGGTCCTGTTCGGGGCGCTGGCGGCGCCGGTCGACTGGGTGCCGCTGGCCAGCGTCGGCGACGCGCTGCTGCTGGCGCTGATCGGAGTCATCGCGGTGACAGCGATCGTCATGGTCAACCGCTCGCTGAAGCTCGCGCCGGCCTCGGTCGTCGTGCCGTATCAGTACACGCTGATCCTATGGGCGGTGGTGTTCGGCTATTTCGTCTTCGGCGGCATCCCGACGCTGCCGACGATGATCGGCGCCCTGCTGATCGTCGCCTCCGGCCTCTTCATCTTCTTCCGCGAGAACAAGGTGACGAAGGTCGAGCCCGACGTGGTGACCGGGCCGTAGGGACGGGGGGCCTACTCGCCCCTCAGCGCCATGTCGTCGCGATGGATCATCTCGGCGCGGCCGGCAAAGCCGAGGATCGTCTCGATCTCGCGGCTGTTGCGACCGGCGATGCGTTCGGCATCGCCGGCATCATAGGCGACGAGGCCGCGCCCGACCTCGGCCCCGGCGGGATCGAGGATCGCGACCGCGTCGCCGCGATGGAAGTGGCCGCGGACGGTCCTGACGCCTGCCGGCAGCAGGCTCTTGCCGGCGCGAAGCGCCCTGACCGCACCATCGTCGACAACCAGGGCGCCGTGGGTCTCGACGTGACCCGATATCCATTTCTTGCGGGCCCTGACCGGATTGGTCTGGGCGGTGAACCAGGTGCAGCGCTCGCCTTCGGCGATACGGCGGAGCGGATGCAAGGCGTGGCCGCTGGCGATCAGCATCGCCGTGCCGGCGGCGGTGGCGATCTTGGCGGCTTCGATCTTGGTCAGCATGCCGCCGCGCGACAGCTCGGACCCGGCGCTGCCGGCCATCGCCTCGATCTCGGCAGTCACGCGTGGGACCAGCGGCAGGTGATGGGCATCGGGATCGGACTTCGGCGGCGCCGAGTAGAGGCCGTCGATATCGGACAGCAGGATCAGGAGATCGGCGCTGATCATCGTCGCGACCCGCGCGGCGAGGCGGTCATTGTCGCCGTAGCGGATCTCGGTGGTGGCGACGGTGTCGTTCTCGTTGATCACCGGCACGGCGCCGAGCTTGAGGAGCGTGGTGATCGTCGAGCGCGCGTTGAGATAGCGCCGGCGCTCCTCGGTGTCGTCGAGGGTGAGGAGAACCTGGCCGGCGGTGAAGCCATGGCGGTGGAGGGTCTCGGCCCAGGCGCGGGCGAGGGCGACCTGGCCGACGGCGGCCGCCGCCTGGCTCTCCTCGAGCCTGAGCGTGCCGCGGGGAAGGCCGAGGATCCGGCGGCCAAGGGCGATCGCGCCGGAGGAGACGATCAGCAGCTCCTGGCCGTTGGCGGCGACGGTGGCGAGATCGGCGGCGAGCGCGTCGAGCCACTGATGGCGGATGCCGCTGTCCTCGACCAGCAGCGAGGAGCCGATCTTGACGACGATGCGATGGAAACGGGCGACGGTCGGGGTCACGGGAGAGCCGGGGCTATGTCGGTTTGGGCGAAGTCGTCGCCCTTGAACAGGAGCGGGACGCCGTGCGTGCTGGCCACCGCATAGGCCATGCAGTCGCAGATGTTGAGCTGCGCCGGGTGACCGCGTCCCTTGCCGAAGCGGTCGAAGGCCTGGGTCGCGGCCGCGTACATCTCCAGGGAAAAGGCGACGGAATGAACCTGGGGCGGCAGCAGGAAGCGGGTGACGAACGCGTCCGGATCGTCCACCTTCGACGCCAACACCAACCGGACCTCGAGAAGCGTCGGCGTCCCGACCAGGGCCTCGCGGCGCGCGATTTCCCGGCTATACGCTTCCTCTTCGGGTTCCGCCAATGCGATGGCGACGATCGCCGACGTGTCGAGCGCGATCATATGGGAAGGCCGGACTCATCGTACATGTCGCCATGTTCGGAGGTCGCTCCCGGCTTCTTGTGCCGCGCGGTTTCGCGGGAAAGCTCGCGGAGTGCCTCGTAGGTCGCGCGCTGTTCCGGCGTCAGGTCATCGCGGCAGGGGAGCTTCGCGCCATAGTCGCGCAGTGCCGCCTCGACGACCTCGGTGATCGTGCGGCCGGTCTCCCCGGCGATGACATGAGCGAGCCGGTAGACTTCGTCGTTACGGATGTTGAGCTGCCTGGTCATAGCTAGCTCTCCTTCGAATTGATGCTAGCACATATAATCGTCAGATACTTAACGGACAATCACGGCTGCCAGACTTGCTTCGGTTCGGACGGAATGGCGTTCGGATCGTCGGTCCTGGCGGCCCTGACCTGGCGGGCAAGGAGGCGGAGGAGGTCTTCCACGCCTTCGCCGCTGACCGCCGAGACGAGGCAGGGCTCGCGGCCCGCGGCCGCGGCGAGGGCTTTTGCGGCGATCTCGCGCTCGTCCGGCGACAATGCGTCGACCTTGCTGAGGGCGACGATCTCGGGCTTCCCGGCGAGGCCATGACCGTAGGCCTCGATCTCCTCGCGGACGGTGCGATAGGCGTCGCCGGGGCCTTGCTGGGTGCCGTCGACGAGGTGGAGGAGGACGCGGCAGCGCTCGACATGGCCGAGGAAGCGGTCGCCGATGCCGGCGCCTTCGTGCGCACCTTCGATCAGGCCCGGAATGTCGGCGAGGACGAAGTCGTGGCCGCCGACGACGACGCCGAGATTGGGGTGGAGCGTGGTGAAGGGATAGGCCGCGATCTTCGGCTTCGCCCCGGAGACGGCGGCGAGGAAGGTCGACTTGCCGGCATTGGGCAGGCCGACCAGGCCGGCGTCGGCGATCAGCTTGAGGCGGAGCCACAGCCAGCGCTCCTCGCCGGGCGCTCCGGGATTGGCGCGTCGCGGCGCGCGGTTGGTCGATGTCTTGAAATGGGTGTTGCCGAAGCCGCCATTGCCACCGCGCGCCAGCAATACCCGCTGGCCGACCTCGGTGAGGTCGGCGATCAGGGTCTCGTTGTCCTCGTCGAGGATCTGGGTGCCGACCGGGACCTTGAGGA
Source organism: Bauldia sp. (assembly GCF_020442045.1). Lineage (GTDB taxonomy): Bacteria > Pseudomonadota > Alphaproteobacteria > Rhizobiales > Kaistiaceae > Bauldia. Next base: position 27,875 of record NZ_JAGRLA010000091.1, read on the forward strand.
CGGCGTCGGCGCCGCCGGCGCCGGTGCGGTCCTTGCCCATGCCGTGACCGCCCTTGGCGGCCTTGAAATGCTGCTGGTAGCGATAGTCGATCAGGGTGTTGAGGCCATCGACGCATTCGGCCCATACGTCGCCGCCGCGGCCGCCGTCGCCGCCATCCGGGCCGCCGAACTCGATGTATTTCTCGCGACGGAAGGAGACCGCGCCGGCACCGCCGTCGCCGGAGCGGATATAGACCTTGGCCTGATCGAGGAATTTCATGGGTTCAGGCTTTCGAAGCGTTCGCGGGTCAGGATGGTGTCGATATGCTCGACCGGACGGCCGCGCGCAAGGCATTGGCGCATCGAGACGCCGACCTTCTCGAAGCCGAGCTTGGCCTGGACCCGCATCGACGCGGGGTTGTCGACGAAGACGCCGGAATTCACCGGCCCGGCGCCGAAGGTGTTGAAGACATGGGCGAGGAAGGCGCGCCCGGCTTCGGTCGCATAGCCCTTTCCCCAATGGTCGCGACCCAGCCAATAGCCGAATTCGCGCTCCCCGCGGATACCGGAAAGGCCAATGCCGCCGATCAGCCGGCCGTCGAGGACGATGGCCAGCGGCAAATCGCGCCCGGTGGTCGCGGCGACCGAGGCGAGGAACGCCTCGGCATCGCGGCGCCGGTAGGGCCAGGGGACCCGCGCGAGCATCCGCGCCACCGCCGGATCGGAGATCTCCGCGACCATGCGGCCGATATCCGCCGCCGCGGCGGGACGGAGCGTCAGCCGCGGGGTCTCGATCGGCTCAGCAGCGGGAATCGCGCGCGACATCGCTCTCCTCTCCGGTGCCGGATGCCCACGACTTCAGGCTTGCCCAGTTACGCCGCTCGAGCACGTAGCGCTCGACGGGGATGGCGCCGAGCGACACCGGCGAGCGGACCATGCCGGTCTCGCGGAACTGGAAGCCGCATTTCTCGATCACCCGGCGAGCACGGCTGTTGCTGACCCGGTTGGAGCACCAGACGGCGGTGGCGCCGGTGTCGGCGAAGGCGAGATCGACGACCGCCTGGGTCGCCTCGGTGGCATAGCCGCGACCCCAGAAAGCCTCGCCGATCCAGGTCGCGACCTCGATCGCATCCGGGCGGTCGGACATCGGACCGTAGCCGCTGATGCCGATGGTCGAGCGGACGCTGCGGCTGACCACGGCGAGCGTCCTGCCGCCCGAGCGCCAGTAGTCGCCGGGCGCCGCGGCGAGGTTGCGGGCAACCACCGGGTCGGCGGCTAGTCCGATCGCCCGGTCGCGCTCGTCCTCGGTCGGCGTCTTGAGGATCAGGCGCCGGGTGATGATCGGCCGGTGGTCGGGATCGCCGTCATCATGCTGGTCTGACATGGCTCGCTCCGAACGGAAAAAAAAGGGGAGATGGCGCCCATCTCCCCTTTGAAACCGTTCAAATCGCCGGGTCGATGTGACGCCGGCGGGAATCGTCATGCCGGCTATTTGTCAGCGGCAGCGGCCGGGTTGACCGATACATAGGTGCGACCACCCGCTTTGGTGCGGAAGGCAACCGTACCGTCGGTTTTGGCGAAGATCGTGTGATCCTTGCCGAGGCCGACATTGTCGCCGGGATGCCACTTGGTGCCGCGCTGACGCACGATGATGTTGCCGGCAATCACCGACTCGCCACCGAACTTCTTCACGCCGAGACGGCGGCCCGCGGTATCGCGACCGTTGCGCGACGAGCCGCCTGCTTTCTTGTGAGCCATTGCCGGTTCTCCTGTCCTACTTGCCTTCGGCAGCCAGCGTCCTGGCCTGGTCGACCCAGCCCTCGCGCTCGATCCGCCCCTTGAAATTCAGTTCCTCGTCGACGCGGGTGATGTCTTCCTCCGTCCACGCCGCAATCTGCGCGAAGGCGGTGATGCCGAGGGCGTGGAGCTTCTTCTCCAGCACCGGGCCGACGCCGCTGAGGCGCTTCAGATCGTCGGCCGCAGCGGCGGGCGCCGCCTCAGCCCTGGCGGGCGGGGCTTCGACCGCGGGAGCCGGCTCGGCCTTCTTCTCGGCCTTGGCAGGCTTGGCGGCCTTGGCCGGCGCCTTGCCGTCGGTGAGGATCTCGCCGATGCGGACGACGGTCATCATCTGGCGATGGCCGCGGCTGCGCCGGGAATTCTGGCGGCGGCGCTTCTTGAAGACCAGGATCTTGTCGTTCCGGGTCTGGTCGACGATCTCCCCGGTCACCGTGGCGCCGGCGACGAAGGGGCCGCCGAGCGCGGTGTCCGACTCGCCACCAACGACGAGGACCTGCTCGAAAGAGACCTGGTCGCCGGCCTCGCCGTCGAGCCTGTCAACCTTGACCAGGTCGGCCGGCTCGACCCTGTATTGTTTTCCGCCGGTCTTGATCACTGCGAACATGAACACGATCCAAGTCGATTTCCCCGATCGCCGACCGGGGCGGCAAGATTGCCCGAATTTGCAGAAACGAAAGGGCGCGACTTTGCAGCCGCGCCTGTTTCGCGCGCACTATAGGCATGGCGAAACCGCTGTCAAGGAGCGTCGGCAGGGTTCCGGCGACTGGCAGAAGCCGCGTTTTCGGGGCATCCTGCCAGCCTTCACGGGGAGGCAGACAGGATATCCATGTCGGAACGATTCCATACCATCCAAGCCGCCGGCTCGCGACTGAGCCTCGACCTCCTGAACGGCCACATCCGTTCCTTCGACGTGACGCTGGACGGGCGGACCATCGCCCCCTTCCATACGGCGCCCTGGGTCGAAGAGCAGGCGGTGATCGACGATCCCGAGATTCCCCTGAATCTCAAGTATTTATCCTGCGATTTCTTCTGCGCGCCGTTCGCGGCAAGCGATATAGAGGAGGCGCCGGGCCATGGCTGGCCGCCGAATACGGCCTGGACGGTCCTCGGTGACGAGAGCCTCGCCGGGGGCGGGGTGACCGCCCGGTTCGAACTGAGCAGGCCGGTGATGGGCGCCCGGCTCGTCAAGGAGGTCACGCTGCGCGACGGGCATCCCTTCGCCTATCAGCGCCATGTCTTCGAAGGGGGCCATGGCGCGGTGTCGGTGGCAAGCCACGCGATGACGCGCTTCGCGGAGCCGGGCCGGGTGTCGTTCTCGCCCAAGGCCTTCGGCGAATTGCCGTCGATGGTCCAGGAAGGCGATCCGGAACGCGGACGCTCGCTCTTCGCCACCGGCCGGCGTTTCGAGGACCTGACCAGGCTGCCGCTCGCCGACGGCTCACTGGTCGACCTCCACGGCTACCCGGTCGCCCAGGACCACGAGGATTTCGTGATGCTGGTCGAGGCGCCGGATTCGCCGCTCGGCTGGGCAGCGGCGGCGCGCGCCGGCCAGCGCGACATCGCGGTCAGCCTCAAGAACCCGGCCGACTATCCGGTGACCTTCCTGTGGTTCAGCAATGGCGGACGGTATTACGCGCCGTGGAACAACCGCCATCGCGGCGTTCTGGGCATCGAGGAGGGGCGGGCCTATTCGGCCTATGGCCACAAGGCGTCGATCGAGCCGAATCCGCTGTCCGAGGCGGGCATCCCGACGGCGCTGGAGCTGAAGAGCGACGGCACCGCATCGGTCAGCCATGCGATCGGCGGGCTGCCGCTGCCGGAGGGTGCGAGCGAGGTCTTCGCCGTCGACGTCGTCGGCGACGGCTTGCGGGTCACGCTCAACGACGGCCAGTCGCGCGACTACCCGTTCGACGCGGGATTCCTCGGCATCGCGTAGCAGCCGCGCGTCACGGCGCGGTGGCGGACAAGGGCGAGGACGGAATCGATCGCCGGCGTCGGCACCGCGACCAGCCGTCCGAGCTCCTGGACGGCGGTGACCAGGGCGTCGATCTCCATCGGCCGGCCGCGCTCGAGGTCCTGGAGCATCGAGGTCTTGTGGGCGCCGACCGCGCCGGCGCCCTCGATGCGGCGATCGACGTCGATCGGGAAGGCGACGCCGAGCGTCTCGCCGATCGCCTGGGCCTCGGCCATCATCGCCCGGGCGACGGCGCGGGTGCCGTCGTCCGCGACGAGCGCCTCCAGGGTGCCGCCGGTCAGCGCCGAAATCGGGTTGAAGGCGACGTTCCCCCAGAGCTTCACCCAGATATCGCCGCGGATGTCCGAGCGGATCGGGGCCTTGAGGCCTGCCGCGACAAGTATCCTCGCGATCGCGGCAATGCGGCCGGAGGCCTCGCCGGAGGGTTCGCCGAGGGGGAGGCGGATGCCCTCGATGTGGCGGACGAGGCCGGGTTCCTCGACTTCCGCAGCGGGATAGACGACACAACCGATCGCGCGCTCGGGGCCGATGCGGTCCCAGATCAGCCCGCCGGGATCGACCGAGGCGATGCGCGTGCCTTCAAGCGCGCCGCCGGAGCGGTGGAAATACCACCAGGGCACGCCGTTCTGGGCGGTGACAACGGCGGTCTCGGGCCCGATCAGCGGGGTGATGGCGGCGAGGGCCGGCGTGACCGAGTGGGCCTTCAGGCAGAGGATGACGCAGTCCTGGGGGCCGAGCTCGGCGGCATCGTCGGTCGCCCGGACGTGGTGGACCGTCCCGGCGCCGTCCTCGATCAGGCGGAGGCCGTCCGCCCGGATCGCAGCGAGATGGGCGCCGCGCGCGACAAGCGACAGCTCCGGCCCCTCCACGGCCGCGAGCTTCGCGGCGAGATAGCCGCCGATCGCGCCGGCTCCGAAGACACAGATCCGCATCAGCCGAGGCCGAGCTTGGCGGCAAGGCCGATGCGCTGGAGCTTGCCGGTCGCGCCCTTGGGGATTTCCTCGAGGATGACGACCTTGCGCGGGACCTTGAAGTCGGCGAGACGGGCGGCGGCGAAATCCCGGATCTCCTGCTCGGTTGCCCGCGAGCCCTCGCGCAGCACGACGGCGGCCGCCACCTCCTCGCCGAGCCTGTCATGCGGCATGGCGAAGGTGACGACCTGGGCGATGGCGGAATGGTCCATGAGGATATCGTCGACCTCGCGCGGGGAAATCTTCTCGCCGCCCCGGTTGATGATCTCCTTGAGCCGCCCGGTGACCCGGACATAGCCGTCGGCGTCCATGATTCCCTGGTCGCCGGTGTGGAACCAGCCGTGGGCGAAGGCCGCCGCATTGGCGTCCGGGTTGTTCTCGTAGCCGGCGGTGACATTCGGGCCGCGGATGACGATCTCACCCTCGGTGTCCGCCGGCAGGAGGGTTCCGTCGGCTGCCATGATCGCGACCTCGGGGCCGGCCGCCGCGCCGACGCTGCCGGGTTTCCGATCGCCGGGCGGCAGCCGGTTCGACGTCATCTGGTGGGACGCCTCGGTCATCCCGTAGGACTCGATCACCGGACAGCCGAACATGTCCTCGAGCTCGGCCATGACCTGCGCCGGGAGCGACGAAGAGGAGGAGCGGATGTAACGAAGGCGGCTTGCCGCGACCGCCCCGGCGTTGCGGGCGGCACGGGCGAGGATCGCCTGATGCATGGTCGGGACGGCGGTGTACCAGGTGGGCCCGATCTCGCCGAGCCAGCCGAAGAAGCGGAGCGCGTTGAAGCCCGGCGTGCAATGGACGCTGCCGCCGGCCGTCAGCGACGACAGCACCGCGGCGATCAGGCCGTGGATGTGGAAGAGCGGCATGATGTTGAGGCAGCGGTCGCCGGCGTCGAGCGACAGGGTTCGCCCGATATGGGTGGCGGAGGCACCAAGATTGGCGTGGCTCAACGGCACCAGCTTCGGCCGCGAGGTGGTGCCCGAGGTGTGGAGGAGGAGGGCGATGTCCTCGGGCTCCGCCAGTCCCGGGCGCTTCGCGTGGCCTTCCATGCCGCCATTGATGGTGAAGGCGCCGGCCGGATGGGCGAGATCGTGGATCAGCCGCAGGATCGGAATGCCGAGCCTGTCGGCGACGCCGACCACCGGTCCTTCCTCCTCCTCCGCGACCAGCACGGCCTTGGCCCCGATGTCGCCGAGATAGAATTCCAGCTCCTCCGCCCGGTAGGCGGGATTGAGCGGCGCGGTGGTCGCGGCGGCCGCGACCGACAGGAAGGCCGCCGCCATTTCCGGGCCATTGGGCAGGACGATCGCGACCCGGTCGCCGCGGCCGATGCCGAAGGCGTTCAGCCGCTCCACCGTCGCGTGCATAAGGTTCTGCAACCCGTGATGGGTCAGCGGCCTGCGGTCCGGCGCGCCGATGGCGGGGGCGTTTGCCTCCCCTGCCGCAATGCGTTCGATGATGGTGGTCATGGAGGTCCCGTCGCTGGATCGGCCGATAACGCCTATAGTCCTTCGTCGAGGAAGGACTCACAAGGGAGGCATCCAATGGATATCAAAGACGCCGAGCCGGGCGCTACCAATGCGGCGGGCGCGGGGGGGCTGCCTTTCGATGCCGGCCGGCTGGACGAATTGCTCGACGGCGCCGGGATCGACGTCCTCGTCGTCTCGTCGAAGCACAATATCCAGTACCTCCTCGGCGGCTATCGCTTCTTCTTCTTCGATCATTTCGACGCGATCGGCCTCAGCCGCTACCTGCCGCTGCTGGTCTATGTCCGGGGCAAGCCCGCAGACGCCGCCTATTTCGGCAACCCGATGGAAGGCTACGAGGAGGCGCTCGGCAAGTTCTGGACGCCGCGCGTCGAAAAGGGCTGGGGATCGGTGCCGGTGACGGAGCAGGCCGCGGCGTTCGTCGCGAGCCTCGGCAAGCAGCGCGGGCGGATCGGCGTCGAGCGGGCCTTCCTGCCGGCCGACGCCGAGGAAGCGCTGCGCCGCGCGTTGCCGGACGCGGAGATCGTCGAGGCGGTCGTGCCGCTGGAGCGGCTCCGGGCGATCAAGACCCCGCAAGAACTCGATCTCCTCCGCACGGCTTCCGAGCGGGTGGTCGACGCGATGCTGACGGTGATGGCCGGCCACCGGCCGGGTGCGACCAAGCTCGAGCTGACCGAGGCGCTGCGCCGCGAGGAAGTCCAGCGCGGCCTCAACTTCGAATATTGCCTGATCACGGCGGGAACCAGTACCAACCGGGCGCCGTCCGGGCAGGTATGGGGCGAAGGCGACATCCTGTCGCTCGATTCAGGCGGCAACTACAAGGGCTATATCGGCGACCTCTGCCGGATGGCGATCCAGGGCGAGCCGGATTCGGAGCTCGAAGACCTGCTCGGCGAGATCGAGGCGATCCAGCAGGCGGCGCGATCCCCGATCCTGGCCGGGGCACGGGGCGGCGACATCTTCGCCGCGGCCGAGCCGCTCGTGCGGCAATCGAGCCACGGCAACACGCTCGACTTCGTCGCCCATGGCATGGGCCTGATCAGCCACGAGGCGCCGCGGCTCACCTCGAACGGGCCGGTGCCCTATCCGGGCGACGACGCCGACCGCCCGCTCGCCGCCGGCATGGTGCTTTCGATCGAGACGACGCTGGCGCATCCCCGCCGCGGCTTCATCAAGCTGGAGGACACGGTCGCGGTGACCGAGGACGGCTGGGAAGCCTTTGGCGACGGCGGGCGCGGCTGGAACCGGGGCGGCACCGCGGCCGGCTGACGCCATCTCAGACGACGGTCACCGCGAGGTCGCCGACGCCATCGATGTGGCCGTCGAGCCGGTCGCCGCGCGCGACGGGACCGACGCCCGAGGGCGTGCCGGTGAAGATGACGTCGCCGGGCATCAGGGTGAAGAAGCCTGACAGGCAGGCGATCATCTCCGGGATCTTCCAGATCATCTGGTTGATGTCGCCGGTCTGGCGCCTCTCGCCGTTGACGTCGAGCCAGATGGCGCCGGCGTCGAGCATGCCGGACCGGGAGACCGGCACCAGCGGCGAGCAGGGGGCGGAGGCCTCGAAGGCCTTGGCGGTCGCCCAGGGACGGCCGAGCTCCTTCGCCTCGGCCTGGAGGTCGCGGCGGGTCATGTCGAGGCCGACGGCGTAGCCGTGGACGCAGGCCGGCGCATCCGCGACGGCGATGTCCCGGCCGCCAGTGCCCAGGGCGACGACAAGCTCGATCTCGTGATGCACGTCCCGCGACGCGGCCGGATAGGGGAAGGCGCCGGTGAGGTTCAGATTGTCCGGGTTCTTCTGGAAGAAGAAGGGCGGCGAACGCGCCGGGTCATGGCCCATCTCGACGGCATGGGCGGCGTAGTTGCGGCCGACGCAATAGACCCGGTGGACCGGGAAGAGCCTGTCGGTGCCGGTCACCGGCAGAACCGGCCGCGGCGCCGGCTGGATAACGAAACCGGGCTCCGCTTCGCCACTCATCGATCGATCCCCCAGGGAAGGCTTCCTCGTCGCTGCCGTTGCCGGCATGCGCGACCTTATCAGGATCGTTCTGCCGGTGCGACGTGGCGCGCGCGTTGGGCGCGCGGGCGCGGCGCGTCTATAACTGGTGGCGACCGGCGAGCGCCGCCGGCGGAACATCGCGGGCGGCCGTCGCTTGGTTGGGGAATTCATCATCATCTGCGCCGCGCTGGCGCTAGGCGGCTTCGTCAAGGGCGTTGCCGGCGCCGGCATGCCGGTGGTGGCGATCCCCGTCCTTGCCACTTTCCTCGACGTGCCATCGGCCGTGGCGGTGATGGTCTTTCCGGTGATCGTGACGAATATCATGCAAGTCATCCGCTACCGCGGAGAGGCGGTGGCGGTCGCGAAGCTGCGGCCGATGTGGATCATGGCCGGTGTCGGGATCGTGGTCGGCACCTGGCTGCTGACGGCGGCGCCCGAGGCATGGCTGGGCGGCGCGCTCGGCGCGGTGCTCGTCGCCTATGTCATCCTCAGGCTGGGCCGTCCCCACTGGCGGATTCCGGCGCATGCGGTCGGCCGGGTCGCACCCTTTGCCGGCCTGGCTTCGGGGGTGCTGCAGGGTGCGACGGGCATCTCGGCGCCGGTCAGCCTGACCTTCCTCGCCTCGGTCAATCTGACGCGGCCGCAATTCATCCTCGCCGCATCGGTCCTCTTCGTCACATTCGCCCTGATCCAGCTCCCCTCGCTGGCGGTCGCCGGCATCCTGACCTGGGAGCGGGCGCTGTTCAGCCTGCTGGCGCTCGCGCCGGTGCTGGTCGCCATGCCGGCTGGCGCGCGGGTCGCCGGGCACCTCAGCCAGCAGGCCTTCGACCGGGTCATCCTGGTGCTTCTCGTCGCGATGGCGGTGAAACTCTTTGCGGATTCCGGCTTGTTCGGGTAGGCAAAAGGGATCGGTTTCCGATCTGCGAAGGGCAGGATCGTGACGGCTGGATCGAGCCATCCGGACTGCCCGCCACAAATCGGCGGCCGTGCCGCATTCTCGGCCCGTGATCGCCGTATTTCGGGGCAAGGATGCCGTCGAGTGGCCAGGGGGCGGTGGCTAGTGTCGGAGTATGACCGTGGGCCAAGATGGCGGAGCGAAGACTCCCGCCAGCGAGCCTCCCTTGTCCATGGGCGAAGCCGTGTTCCTGCGACTGCAGGCGCGGGAAGGGGGTAAGGTGGCGACCAGGTCGCGGGGAACGGACGGAAAGAGGAGCAAGGCACCGGCGCCGCGCGAGGATGTCGCCGCGCGCCCTGCCGATCCGTCGGATCTCGAGGCTGTTCTCAGAAACCAGCTGGAATCGCTGGCTGCGTCGCTCAACGGCGAGGCGGAGAAGCCGCCGATGCCGGTGGCCGAGGCCCCGCAGGCACCGCCCGGCAGCGACGCGCCACGCGCGGTGCCGGCGCCGGCGATGCGGTCCGAATTCGCACCCGATCCCATCCGGCAACGGACCTATTACGATCTGAAGTCGCCGCCCAAGGCGCGGCCGAGGCGGCCGGCGGCGACGCCGGTTCCCGCCCGGCGGGCGGCGGTGGTGTCCGGCGGATTGAAGAAAGCCGGCCGGCGCTGGCTGCCGGCAAGCAGCGTCTTCTACGACGACGTGCCGAAGCAGCGGGCCGCACCGGCCCGGCCGAAGCCGGCGCATGCGGCACAGGCGGCGGAAGTCGAGGCGCGGCGGGGGCTCGGCCTCGATGCCCGGACGCTGTCGATCGCGGCCATTGTCGGCATCGGCATCGGTTTCGTCGCCCTGACGGCGGCGACGCAGTTCGGGCCCTCCGATTCCCCGGAGGAAATCGCCGCGATGGCGCCGGTAACAATGAGCGCCAAGACGCCGGAACCGGGACCGTCCGGCGAGGGGGTCTTTGCCGAAAACGTCACCACACCGGTGAAGCAGCAGTCCCGCGTCCTGCCCAACCAGCCTATGCTGCGCTACGACCCGGCACCGGAGACCGAGACGATCGCCTCCGACGCGGGCGCCGGGCAGGCCGTGGCCAGCGCACGTCCGGCCGAGGCAAGGACCTCGCAGCCAGCCGCCAGGCGCGTGGAACAGCCGGGATGGGAGGCGGCGTCGCCTTTCTTCGAGGATTCCGAGCCGCCGCAGGTCCTGTCATACGCCCCGGTGGAGCGGGCGGCCCCGGCCCGGCGGGCGCCGGCCGGCAATACCTCGGCGACGGTTCCGGCCGCCAACAAGGGCGCCGGCACGGGCAGGGTGAATACCGCGGTGAACATGCGGTCCGGACCAGACAACAACGCCGCGGTCGTCGCGGTTCTTGCCGCAGGCACGGCGGTCAAGATCGAGAAATGCGATTACTGGTGCACGGTGGTTGCCGACGGCAAGCGCGGTTACGTGTTCCGGAAATTCGTCGGCCGATAGCCGGCCCGGAAGCCGGCCACTTGTCACGGACCGGAGCAAGGCTATAGACCGGTCTCCCCGCAAAGGCGCAGAAGCGAGGAGGCCGTCCTTGGATCAGACCCTTTCCGAACTCGGTCAGGCGGCGGTTGCCGATCTCGGCACCGTGCTTGCCCGCATGCCCGACGACGCCGCCGATCCGCTGATCGAGGCGATCCTCGCGGCGCGCCGTATCGCCATCCATGGTCTCGGCCGCGAGGGGCTGGCGATGAAAGGCTTCGCCATGCGCCTCTTCCATATGGGGCGAGACGTCCATGTGGTCGGCGACATGACCACCCCGCCGCTCGGCCCCGGAGACCTGCTGATCGTCAGCGCCGGCCCGGGCGATTTCCGCAGCATCGACGCCCTGCTCGACATCGCCTCCAATGCCGGCGCAAAGACCGCGGTGGTGACCGCGGAGCCGGAGGGCGCGACATCCCGGAAGGCCGACGTCCAATTGGCGATCCCGGCCCAGACCATGGCCAGCGACCAGGGCGGCGCGGTCTCGGTGCTGCCGATGGGGTCGCTCTTCGAGATCGCCCAGGCGATCGTCTTCGAACTGGTCATCCTGAGGCTGCGCGAACGCACCGGCGAGACCGCCGAGACGATGCGGGCGCGGCACACAAATCTCGAATGAGCGGGCCCGTGGAGCGCGGACATCCGCGCGCCCGGCGCGACAACGGCAATCATCGATCTTCAACCGAGCAGGAGACCAACCAGGCATGACCGGCAATTTCACGAGCGTTTTCGGCAAGACCAAACCGGCCATCGCGATGGTGCATCTCGGCGCGCTGCCGGGATCGCCGCTTCACGACGCATCGGGGGGGCTGGAGGGGTTGGTCGAAGGAGCCGCGAAGGATCTCGCCGCCCTGCAGAAGGCCGGCTTCGACGCGATCATGTTCGGCAACGAAAACGACCGGCCCTACGAATTCAACGTCGACACCGCGTCGACCGCGACGATGGCCTATGTCATCGGTCGCCTGCGCTCCGAGATCACGGTACCCTTCGGGGTCAACGTGCTGTGGGATCCGATGAGCTCGATGGCGCTCGCCGCTGCGACCGGCGCGGCCTTCGTCCGGGAGATCCTGACCGGCACCTATGCCTCCGACATGGGGCCGTGGACGCCGGACGCGGGCAAGGCGATCCGCTACCGCGATCGGCTCGGACGCTCGGACCTCGCCGTGCTCTACAACATCTCGGCGGAATTCGCCTGGTCGCTCGACCAGCGGAGCCTCGCCGACCGCGCCCGCAGCGCGGTCTTCTCCTCGATTCCCGACGCGGTGCTGGTATCCGGGGCGATCACCGGCGAGGCCGCGGCGATGACCGACCTCGAGTCGGTCAAGGCGGTGCTGCCCGACACGCCGGTGCTCGCCAATACCGGGGTCAAGCATGCGACCGTGGCGGAGGTGCTGAGGGTCGCGGACGGCTGCATCGTCGGCTCGTCGCTGAAGGTCGACGGCGACACCTGGAACCCGGTCGACCCGGAGCGCGCGGGCGAGTTCATGCGGATCGTGCGCGAAGCGCGGGGCGGCTGAGGCGCCGGCCCGAAGCGGAGGCGCCTTGCGTCCTTCGAGGCCCGGGCTTCGTCCTCGCGCCTCAGGACGACGAGTCGGGGGATTCACGAACCGGAAGGGGCGGCGTCTGTCCGGAGCCATGTTCCCGTCATTCCGAGGCGCCGGCCGCGGTGCGGCTGGCCTCGAAGAACGCAAATCGGAGGCACCCGGCACCGATCGGACAGCAGGGCAGGCCCCCTTCCGAGGCGAGGACGCCGGCGGCGGTAAAAGGAATCCGCCGCAATTCCAGAAGCCTGGACGCTACTTGACAGCGCCGGTGGACAGACCCTGGACGATGTAGCGTTCGAGCAGGATGCCGACGATGATCAGCGGCAGGATGGCCGCCGCCGAAAGCGCCGCCATCGACCACCAGCTGATTCCTTGCGAGCCGGTCTGACTGGCCACCATGACCGGGAGCGTCTGGACATTGGCGCCGGTGAGCAACGCGGCGAAGAAATACTCGTTCCACGACAGGACGAGCGCGAGGATGAACGCGGCGACCATGCCGGGCAGCGCGATCGGCAGGACGATGCGCAGGAAGGTGCCCCAGATCGACAGGCCATCGACAAAGGCGGCTTCCTCGAGCTCGACCGGGATGGTGTGGAACTGGTCGCGCATGATCCAGATGACGATCGGCAGGACCATCAGGGTGTAGACGAGGATGAGCCCGGGCAGCGAGTCGAGCAGCGCCAGCTCCTTGTAGAGGACGAGGAAGGGCATCGCCAGAACGACCGGCGGCAGGATGAGCTGCGAGATGAAGAAGAAGCCGATGTCGTCATTCTTCATCGGGCCGAAGCGATAGGGGAAGCGCGCGAGGCCATAGCCGGCGAGCGAGCCCAGCGCCAGCGCCAGGAAGGAGCCGCCGAGCGAGGCCCACAGGCTGTTGGTGAAGCGCTTGAGGAACTCTTCCCGGACGGTCGATGTCTCGAAGATCGTGTCGGGCGACAGACCGAGTGACCGCAGGCCCTTCCAGCTCGGCGTGAAGTCGACCAGCGGGACCAGGTGACCCTGCATGACGTCGGGCGCCTCCTTGAGGGCGGTGGTGAAGGTCCAGTAGATTGGAAACAGGCAGATGAAGGCCCAGAAGATCAGCACGCCGTAGATCAGCACCCGGGTGGCCATGAAGGCCGCGCGGCGGGAGCCATGGTGAACGGGGGTGCTGTCGAGCGTCGATGTGTAACTCGTCAAAGCTTCGCCCTCCCTAGCTCTCCGCGACCGCGGGCAAGGCGCCGTATCGCCTCGCCAACCGCCGTCCGGCGATCAGCAGCACGGTGATGAAGATGATGATGGCTATCAGGTAGAACTCGGCGAGCGCCGTCCCGTAGCCGACGTTCGATCTGTCCCGATACTCGCGATAGATGAAGCTCGAAACCGTGTCGGTGGCACCGCCCGGGCCGCCCGCGGTGACGTTGATGACGATGTCGGCGAGCTTCAGCTTGAAGATGATCCGGATAATGATCGTGGTGATCGAGACCGGCAGCATCAGCGGGAAGATAATCCGCCAGAACGCCTGCCACGGGGTGGCGCCATCGACCTTGGAGGCCTCGAGGACCTCCTTCGGCAGGGCCTGCAGCCCGGCGAGCAGAAGAATGATCATCAGCGGGATGAAGACCCAGGCGTCCATGACCTCGATCGACAGGCGGGCGATCCAGGGGTCGCTGAAGAAGGCGGGCCTTTCCCAGCCGAGGAGACGGGCCAGCCGCGCCATCGGGCCGAAGCGGTTCTCCATGATCGACTTGCCGACCATCCAGCTCACCGCGACGGGCGACAGCATGAAGGGCAGGAGGAAGACGATGCGGAAAAAGCGGCGGGCGCGGATCTCGGAATTGAGGATCATGGCGAGGCCGAAGGCGACGGCATATTCCACCAGCACCATCAGCCCGTAATAGAGCATGTTGCCGAGTGCGTTCCAGAAGAAGGGGTCGTTCCACAGGGCGCGGAGATTGTCCCAGCCGTTGAAGACGCGGCCGGCGTCCGAGCTCAGGTTCCAGCTGGTGAAGGCGATATAGAATCCGAAGATCGTCGGGAAGACGACCAGGGCGACCGTGAAGAAGACGGCAGGCAGCACGAAGGTCGCGCGCGAGCCGCGTTCACCGCGCACCAGCACCTGGCCGAAGATGATCGACGCGGCCCACAGGGCGTAGGCGTAGAGCACCGGCAGCCAGGTGTCGAAGCCGGACTCGATGACGCCCGACGCATAGAGGATCTGGAAGGCAAGGGTCGCAACGAAGATGATCGAGCCGGCGGCGATCATCAACTTGCCGGCCATCTTCTGGCTGGTGGCGTTGGCCACGGGCCTGTCGAAAGCGAGGGGGGCATTTGCCGGTGTCGAACTGGTCATGGCACCGCGCTGACGGATCAGCTTTCCTGAGAAAAAACGTGGACTGGCGGCACGGTCCGCGCCACCAGTCCGATTTCCGCGTTCACCGGAGAATCCGGATCCCGCTACATTCCGAGCGAAGCCTTATAGAGCTTGATCTGGTTTTCCCGACCGATCTCGTCGGTGATCTTCTCCCAGGCCGCCGCGATGGCATCCGCAGTCTCCTGCGCCGACTTGTACTGGCCGGCAAAGCCCTTGGCCAGTTCGTCCTCGGCGATGGAGTAGTACTGGAAGATGCCCGGAATACGCGGCTCGATGGCGGCGTTCGGATGGTTGTAGGATTCCGACTCGGAGCCGAGATAGTCGCTGATGAAGTCGGAATCGTACCCGGCCTCGACCCACTCCTCGATGTTGAAGTGGCTGTTCCGGTACGGCTGGAAGCCGGACGGATAGGCCGCGCACCACAGCGACAGGTCCTTGCCGCCGAGATGGGCCGCCGCGCTCCACGCGGCCTTGCGCTTCTTCTCGTCGCCCGAGACCCTGTTGGTGACGTAGATGCCCCAGCCGAGATAGGCCATGTTCGGCGCGAAGTTCGGCGTCGCCGGCGTCTCCCACTCGCTGGTCTTGGCGTTGTAGACCTGCTTGCTGCCGGGGTTGATCGAGAAGCCGACGACGTCGCCGATCACCGAGGAGTCGGACGTGCGGGCGTTGGAGCCGACGTCGCCCCACCAGCAGATCATCGAGCCGGTACCGGCCAGGAACTGCTGGAAGGCCGTGGTGCCGGGGTCCGCGTTGATCTGGTCCGGCGGATAGACGTCGGCGGCGATGAGGTCCATGACGTCCTGGATCGCCCGCACGAAGGCCGGGTTGTTCACCCGCGGCTTCATGGTGTCGGGATCGAACAGCCATGCCGGATCGTCGGGATGCTTGGCATAGGCCGTGGCGCGGTCCTCGAGGAAGTAGAAGCCGAAGCCGCCCCAGCCCTTGAGCGGGTCGAGGAAGCCATAGGCATCGAGGCCGGTGAGCGGGTCCGACTGGCCCTTCACCTTCTTGGTGACCTCGTCGACCTCGTCCCAGGTGGTCGGGGCATCGGTCATGCCGCTGATCGAGCCTTCGCCGAAATAGTCGGTCCGATACGCGAAGGTGTGGCAATCGCCGTCGATGGTGATGCGATAGGTCTTGCCATCCCAGGTGCCGACCGGCGGCTTCAGGTAGTTCACGTAGTCGTCCATGTCGATCAGGGTCTTCACCCAGTCCGGCATCTCGTCGAGCAGGCCCTTGCCGGCCGTGTCACCCTCGAATGGGGCGCCCATCTCGATGATGTCGAAGTCCACCGTGCCGGTGGCGATCGACTGCTGGAGGCGCGGATTGTAATCGGCCTGGGCGAGGTCGATCCAGTTGATCTTGGCGCCGGTATAGGTCTCCCAGGGCTTCAGGAAGCCGCGGAACAGCAGGTTGTGGAGGTTCTGGTTGTTGAGCCCCATGAAGGTCAGCTCGACGCCGGCGAATTCGCCTTCCTTCACCGTCTCCTTGGTGCCGCCGAGGCAGAGCTCACCGACCTTCTGCCAGTCGGCGTCGGTCGGCGATCCCTTGCCGACGCCCGGGATCTTGAGGATCTCGGCGCGCAGGTTGTCCTGGGCAAGGGCTTTCCCGGTCAACGGGCTCAACGGCCCCAGGGCGCCGGCCGAGCCGAAGGCGGCGACGGCGCCCGCGCCGGCGGCACCCTTGAGAAGCGCGCGGCGGCTCGCCTGCATCTGCATCAGGCGATTGTAGAGTTCTAACTTCACGATAAATCCTCCCGCTCTGGAGCGTATGTCCTCCCTGGACTCCTGTCCCCGGACAATGAGCGAACGACTTTCAGCGCTCGCCTCCCGGCCGGCGACGGAAGTGACATTTCAGTATGCAGCAGCCTAGAGGGGTGTCAACAAATCGTCTGCCGCAAGGTGCGAGCCATGACAACCCAAGGGCGCGCTCGCGGTATCGCGGCCGGGTGTCTACGACGCGCTGCCGGGCCGCGGGGAGGTCGACCGCTTTCGCGTCGAACAATAAAGCCGGCCGATCAGCGGCGGGCGAGCAGGGCCTCGACCTCGGCGAGCGTCGGCATCGACGGCGCGGTGCCGTGGCGCGTCACCGACAGGCCGGCCGTCGCGCAGCCGAAGCGGGCGGCCTCGGCCGCCGGCATGCCCATGGCCAGGGCCGCCGCGAAGCCACCGTTGAAGGCGTCACCCGCCCCGGCGGTCTCGACCACCGGGTCGATCTCGAAGGCCGGGACGAGGGTCGATTCGGTCGGCGTGTGGAGGAGGGCGCCCGCCTCGCCAAGGGTTATCAGCGCGGTTCCCGCTCCCTTGTCGAGGAAGACGTCGCCGGCCTTCCGGGCCTCCTCGACGTTGGTCACCGGCAGGTTGGTGAGGAAGGCGGCTTCGCTCTCGTTCGGCGTGACGTAGTCGCAGAGCGCATAGATGGTGTCATCGACGGGGGCGGCCGGCGCCGGGTTGAAGACCGTCGCGACGCCGGCTGCGCGGGCGATCTCGAGGGCGCGATGGGCGGCCTCGGCCGGCTGCTCGAGCTGGGTGACGAAGACGGCGGCGCCGCGGATGGCGTCGGCCGCGGATTCCACGTCCTCCGCACTGATGCTTTCGGCGACACCCGGCGCGACGATGATCGCATTCTCGCCGGTGCGTTCGTTGACATAGATGAAGGCGGCGCCGGTCGGCCCGTCGGGGGACTCGACGATCCGGGCGGTGATGCCCTCGGTCCGCCAGGTCGATTGCGCCACCGCGCCGAAGTCGTCCTGGCCCAGCCGCGAGATGAAGGTGACCCTGGCGCCGAGGCGGGCGGCGGCGACCGACTGGTTCGAGCCCTTGCCGCCGGGGCCCATCTTGAAGCCGGTGCCGAAGATGGTCTCGCCCATGGCCGGCATGCGGTCGGCGCGAAAGGCGAGGTCGGCGACGAAGACGCCGAGGATGGCGATGCCGCTTTTTTCTTCCGTCATGTCAAAGGCTCCGGCTCAGTCGGCGTCCGGCGGGATGACGCCCTTCTTGAAGACGAAACAGCCATAAAAGCGGCGCTCGCCGGTCTGGATCACGCAATAGGCCTTCTTCGCAAGGTCGTAGAAGGCGAAGCGCTCGATCGAGCCCATCGGCCATGACCTGCCCTCGGCCGCGTCGATCTCCTTCTGCACCTCGGCCTGGACCGGCGGTACCTCATCGGGCTTGTCGACGATCTCCATGCGGAGCGCCGGATTCTCGACGAAGGCATCGAGCGGCATGACCGAGAGGATCGCCTTGGCGGCCCGGGCGGCGGTGACATTGTCGATCCGCAGGAGCGAGCCGAGCACGGTCTGGCGGGCGACGGAGTCCGCCGGGAAGTTGGTGTCGCAGATCACGAGGTCGTCGCCGTGGCCCATGGCGCGGAGCGCGCCGAGAACCTCGGCATTGAGGACCGGATCAATGGATTTCAGCATGAATGATATTCCCCCTGTAGTGCGGTTCCGCCCTAGTCGGCGGTGATCCTCATAGCATCGAACGGGCCGGTGGCGCTGTCCTGAAGCGATCCGGTATCCAGCGGGTCGGCATCGAAGGGCGCGAAGGAAAGCGTCGCGGTCCCGGTCATCGCGGCGGCAGAGATGTCGTAGACGCCGTCGATATCGACCCTGCCGATCCGCGGCTCGGGCCAGTGGATCGAGGCGAGCGTGAAGTCGAGGATGACCGCCTTGAAA
>NZ_JAGRLA010000002.1 GCF_020442045.1 Bauldia sp.
CTTCACCGCGGCCTGACCATGGTCAACCGCCAGCGCGGCGAAATCGCCGCGACGCTCGACGGCCGGAGCTGGACGCTCTGCCTGACGCTCGGCGCATTGGCCGAGCTGGAGGCGGCGCTCGACGCGCCCGACCTGATGGCGCTGGCCAGGCGCTTCGAGGCGGGCGAGCTCTCGGCGCGCGACGCGATCCGGGTGATCGGCGCAGGGCTGCGCGGCGCCGGCAACGACGTCGACGACGCGACGGTGGCGCGGATGACGGCGGAGGGTGGGGCGGCCGGCTTCGTCGCGATCGTCGCGGAGCTGCTGGCCGCGCCCTTCGGGGGTGGGGCGGGGTCGCGCCGTGCGGGCTTCGAGGCCCGGCTCTGCCGGGCACCTCAGCATGGCTAGGCGAGGAATGCTGGAAGGCGGGACACTGTCGAACACCAACCTCGCCATCCTGAGGTGCGAGCGAAGCGAGCCTCGAAGGACGCACCGGCGTGAATGACCCCGAGACATTCCCCTGGCGGGCGATGATGGCGATCGGTTTCGGGCGGCTGCGCCTCGCCAGCCGCGATTTCTGGGCGATGACACCATGCGAGCTGGCGGCGGCCGTGGAGGGAACTTTCGGCCGCGCCGCGGCGCCGCCCGACCGGGCGATGCTCGACCGCCTGATGACCCGTTTTCCCGACAGGAGAGGCGACCAGGATGCCGGCACCGGTTGAAGAGCTGACCGTCGCGGTCAAGGCCGACACCAGGCCGTTCAGCGACAGGCTCGCCGAGCTGAGCCGGCAAAGCTCCGCTTTTTCGAGCTCGATCACCGCCGCGTTCAAAGCGGCGGTGACGGGCGGGCGGAGCTTCGAGACGGTGCTCGACACGCTGGCCCTGAAGCTCGCGAGCATCGCCTTCGACCGCGCCCTGCAACCGGTCTCCAACATCATCGGCAATGCGATCGGCGCGGCCTTCAGCGGCGCGGGCCTGGCCGATGGCGGGATCATCGCCGGCGGCCGGCTGAAGCCCTTCGCCCGCGGCGGGGTGCTCGACGCGCCGACGGTGTTTCCGCTCGGGCAGGGCCTGGGACTTGCCGGCGAGGCGGGACCCGAGGCGGTGCTTCCGCTGACGCGCGGGCGGGACGGCCGGCTCGGCGTCGCCAGCGACGGGGGCGGGCGGCAGACGGTGATCAACGTCCATATCGCGACGCCGGACGCAGAAGGATTCCGGCGGTCCGAGGCGCAGGTGACGGCGATGCTCGCCCGCGCCGTCGGACGCGGCAGGAGAGGGCTCTGACATGCCGGCACTGACGGGCTTTCACGAGGTGCGCTTTCCGACCGAGATCGCCTTCGGCTCGGCCGGCGGGCCGGAACGGCTGACCGAGGTGGTGACCCTCGGCTCCGGCCACGAGGAGCGCAACAGCCGCTGGGCGGATTCGCGGCGGCGCTACAACGCCGGCTACGGTATCCGCTCGATCGACGATCTCGACGCGGTGATTGCCTTCTTCGAGGAGCGGCGCGGCCGGCTCTATGGTTTCCGCTGGCGCGACCGGCTCGACTTCAACTCCGCGACGCCGTCGGGGACGGTGGCGCCGACCGACCAGACGATCGGCACCGGCGACGGCGCGACGGCCGATTTCCAGCTCGCCAAGACCTACGGCGCGCTGCATGCGCCCTACCAGCGGACGATCGCCAAGCCGGTCTCCGGCACGGTACGGGTCGCCGTCGACGGGCTGGAGCTGACCGAGGTCGACGACTGGACGGTGGACACGACGACCGGCGTCGTCAGCTTCCAGCCGGGCTCGGTGCCGGCGGCCGCCGCGGTGGTCACCGCCGGCTTCGTCTTCGACGTGCCGGTGCGCTTCGATACCGACCGGCTCGACATCAACCTGACCAGCTTCGCGGCCGGCGACATCCCGGCGATTCCGCTGGTCGAGATCCGGCTCTGACATGAGAGAGATCGACGCTGGCCTCGCGGCGCATATCGCCGGAGGGGTGACGACGCTCGCCCGCTGCTGGCGGATCGCGCGGGGTGATGGCGTCGTGCTCGGCTTCACCGACCACGACCGGACGCTGAGCTTCGAGGGAACCGACTACGAGCCGGCGACCGGCTTCGACGCCGGCGAGGACGTGTCGGCGACCGGCTTCGCGGTCGGCGGGCAGGAGGTCTCCGGGGCGCTGTCGTCGGACCGGCTCGATGCGGCCGATCTCGCCGCGGGCCGCTACGACAATGCCGAGGTGCGTGCCTACCTGGTCAACTGGACGACGCCGACCGAGCGCCATCTGCTGAGGGTCGGCCATCTCGGCGAGGTGGTGCGCGAGGACGGCGCCTTCCGCGCCGAGGTGCGCGGACTGGCGGCACGGCTCGACGAGGCGAAGGGGCGCGCCTTCCGGCCGAGCTGCGACGCAGACCTCGGCGACGCGCGCTGCGGGGTCGACCTCGACGACCCGGATTTCACCGCGACCGGTGCCGTGACTGCGGTCCATGACCGGCGCCGCTTCGTGGCGAGCGGCCTGGCGAGCTACGCGGCGGGCTGGTTCGACCGCGGCTATTTCGTCTGGACCGACGGCGACAATGCCGGCGCCGCGTTCGAGGTACGGAGCCACCGGCTGGTCGGCGGCACGGTCGAGGTCGAGCTGTGGCAGCCGGCCTTCCACGACATCGCGCCGGGCGACGGCTTCACCATCTCCGCCGGCTGCGACAAGCGCTTCGAGACCTGCCGGAAGAAATTCGACAACACGGTCAACTTCCGCGGCTTCCCGCACATGCCGGGCAACGACTTCACGCTCGCCTACGCCAAGCAGGGCGACAAGAACAACGGCAAGGCGGTGGTCGAGTGATGATCACCCGTGCGGCGATCGTTGCTGAGGCGATGAGCTGGATTGGCACGCCATACCGCCACCAGGCGTCGCTGAAGGGCGTCGGCTGCGATTGCCTCGGGCTGGTGCGCGGCGTGTGGCGGGCGCTCTACGGTGACGAGCCGGAGCCGCTCGTCGCCTATACGCCCGACTGGGCCGAGGCGCGGGGCGCGGAGACGCTCGCAACGGCGGCCGAACGGCATCTCGTGCCGGTCGCGCTGGCGGAGGCACGGGAGGGCGACGTCGTGCTGCTCCGCTGGCGCGCCAACCTGCCGGCCAAGCACGCGGCAATCCTGATCTCGGCGGAGCGCATGGTCCATGCCCACCAGGGCGCGGCCGTGACGCCCGCTTCCTTTACGCCGTGGTGGCGGCGCCGGGCTGCCTTTGCGTTTTCCTTTCCGGGAGTCGCCGACAAGAGGCGAGGAGCGGCGGAGCCGCGACCGGGAATAGTGAAGAGGCGAGGAGCGGCGGAGCCGCGACCGGGAATAGTGAAGAGGCGAGGAGCGGCGGAGCCGCGACCGGGAATAGTGAAGAGGCGGAAAGTGGCGGAGCCGCGACAGGGAATGCAAGAGAAGACCTGATGGCGACACTTGTCCTTTCGTCCGCCGGGGCGGCGATCGGCGGCCTGTTCGGCCCGGTCGGCGCGGCACTCGGGCGCGCGGCCGGCGCGCTTGCCGGTTATGCCATCGACCAGTCGCTGTTCGGCGAGAAGCGGACGGTCGAGCAAGGCCGGCTCGGCGATCTCGACATCCAGACTTCCCGCGAGGGCGCGCCGATGCCGCGCGTCTACGGACGGGTGCGGATCGCCGGCCAGGTCATCTGGGCGACCCGCTTCGAGGAGGAGGTGTCGAAGGAGACGAGCGGCGGCAAGGGCGGATCGAGCGGCTCGACGGTCAAGACCTACAGCTATTTCGCCAATTTCGCCGTCGGGCTCTGTGAGGGCAGGATCGACCGGATCGGCCGGGTCTGGGCCGACGGCCGGCCCTTCAACATGGTCGCCGCCGACTTCCGTATCCACTTCGGCAACGAGCATCAGGACCCCGACAGCCTGATCGAGGCGAAGCAGGGGAGCGGCG
Organism: Bauldia sp.; assembly: GCF_020442045.1. Lineage (GTDB taxonomy): Bacteria > Pseudomonadota > Alphaproteobacteria > Rhizobiales > Kaistiaceae > Bauldia. The sequence goes on from NZ_JAGRLA010000002.1 coordinate 3,902, forward strand.
AGGCGCCGGCCTATCGCGGCACCGCCTATATCGTCTTCGAGCGGCTGCCGCTGGAGGAATTCGGCAACCGCATCCCGCTCTTCTCCTTCGAGGTGATCCGCTCGGTCGGCGCGCTGGAGCGCGACATCCGCGCCGTGACGATGATCCCCGGCGCGACCGAATTCGGCTATTCGCCGACCTCGGTGAAGGAGATCAAGTCGCCGGGGCACAAGGTGCCCCTGACCCGCCACACCGACCGGCGGTCCACCGACTGGGATGCCTCGGTCGCCGACCTGACCGCGCTCTGCCCGAACCTCGAACGGGTGGGGCTGGTCGCGGCCTGGTTCGGCGACGACCTGCGCGCCAACCACTGCACGATCAAGCCGGGCGTGACCGACCGCGACATCGAGACGACGGTTGCCTGGGGGACAGCCGGCCTCGGCCGGGCGACGGCAAGGCTGGTCAGCCAGTACAAGGGCAAGCCCGCCTATGGCGGGACGCCGAGCGACGCGACGGTGGTCGCCGCTCTCCGCGATCTCGACGATCGCGGCCTCAAGGTGACCTTCATCCCCTTTATCATGATGGATATCGCCGAGGATAACGGCCTGACCGACCCCTATGGCGGGGCGGAGCAGGGCGCCTATCCGTGGCGGGGGATGATCACCGGCTCGCGGGCGCCGGGGATATCCGGATCGCCCGACAAGACGAGCACAGCGGCCGACCAGGTCGACGCCTTGGTCGGGACGGCGGCACCGGGCGACTTCTCCCTCTCCGGCGACACGGTGGTCTATTCCGGCCCGGACGAATGGTCCTTCCGCCGGCTGATCCTGCATTACGCATGGCTCTGCAAGGCGGCGGGCGGCGTCGACGCCTTCCTGCTCGGCTCGGAGCTGCGCGGCCTGACGACGCTGCGCTCCGCCACCTCGACCTATCCCTTCGTCGATGCGCTGGTCGATCTCGCGGCCGATGTCCGTTCGGTGCTGGGACCGTCGGTGAAGCTCTCCTACGGCGCCGACTGGACCGAATATTTCGGCCACCAGCCCGACGACGGCTCGGGCGACGTCCATTTCCACCTCGATCCGCTGTGGGCGAGCGACGACATCGACGCGGTGGCGATCGACAACTACATGCCGCTCGCCGACTGGCGCGACGGCAGCGACCACCTCGACGCTGGGAGCTGGGACGATGGCCGGAGCGCCGGCTATTTCCGCGCCAATGTCGCGGCCGGCGAGGGCTTCGACTGGTATTATGCCAGCGACGCGGATCGCGACGCCCAGACCCGGACGGCGATCACCGACGGCGCCTATGGCAAGCCCTGGGTGTTCCGCTACAAGGACCTGAAGAGCTGGTGGTCGAACCAGCATCATGACCGGCCGGGCGGGGTCGAAGCGGCGGGCGCGACCGACTGGGTGCCGGAGGCGAAGCCCTTCTGGTTCACCGAGCTCGGCTGCCCGGCGGTCGACAAGGGCGCCAACCAGCCGAACGTCTTTCCCGACAAGAAATCCTCGGCGAGCGCCATACCCTGGTATTCGACGGGCGCGCGGGACGACCTGGTCCAGCGCCGCTTCCTCGAGGCGGCACTCTCCTTCTTCGACCCGACGCATGACGATTACGCGGCCGGCAGCAACCCGGTCTCGGCGGTCTATGGCGACCGGATGGTCGATCCCGACATGACCCACCTCTGGACCTGGGACGCGCGGCCCTATCCGGCCTTCCCCTACCTCACCGACGTCTGGTCAGACGGGGCGAACTGGACGACCGGGCACTGGCTGACCGGGCGATTGGGCGCGGCGTCGGCCTCGGACCTCGTCGCCAGGATCCTCGAGGATTATGCGATCGACGACGTCTCCGTGGGAGAGCTCGACGGCACGGTCGACGGCTACCTGATCGACAGCATCGTCTCGGCCCGCGACGCGCTGGAGCCGCTGGCGTCGCTCCTGATGTTCGAGGCGCTGGAATCGGGCGACGTGATCCGCTTCGTCCGTCGCGGCCGAAAGGCATCCGCCTCGCTCGGCGAGGACGACCTGGCGGAGGAGGGCGGCCGGCCCCTGGTCACCGCGCGGCGGGCGCAGGAAACCGAATTGCCGGCCGAGATCGCCATCGGATTCGACGACCCGCTCGCCGATTTCAGGGCGACGGCGGTCAGTGCCCGGCGGCTCGTGACCGGCAGCGGCCGGACACAGACGAGGGCGACCGGCGCGGCAATGGGCCATGCGGTGGCGACCGGGCTCGCCGAGGCGGCGCTGCAGGATCTGTGGGCCGGACGCGAGGTCTATTCACTGTCGCTGACGGCCAGGGCGCTGTCGCTCGAACCGGCCGACATCTGCGACCTGACCGCCGACGGGGTGAGCCGGACGCTGCTCGTCACCCGCATAGAGGACGGGGTTTCGCGGCGGATCGAGGCACGGAGCATCGAGCCCGCGCTGCTTTCGCCGGCGCCGGCGGAGCCGAGGATTCTCCCGCCCGAGACGACATCGCTCGCCTCTCCCCCCGAAGTGCTCCTTCTCGACCTGCCGCTGCTGACCGGTGACGAGCCGGGATACGCGCCGCGCGTCGCCGCCTTCGCGGAACCGTGGACCGGGCCGATGGCGATCGCCATCGGAACACCCGACACCGGCTATGTCGCGCGCCAGGCGATTGAACGGAGCGCGGTAATGGGCGCGTTGACGGCATCGCTCGCCGCCGGACCGCTCGGCCGCTGGGACCGTGCGAATGCCATCGAGGTCGGCCTCTATGGCGGGACGCTCGCGTCGCTACCCGAGACGGGGGTGCTGAACGGCGGCAACGTCGTGGCGATCGGAGACGCGGCATCGGGCTACGAGGTGGTGCAGTTCCAGACCGCGACGATGCTCGACGCCACGACCTGGCGGCTCGAAGGATTGCTGCGCGGACAGGGCGGGACAGGCGACATGGCGGACGCAGGTCACGCCATCGGCGCCCGTTTCGTGCTGCTCGACGGGGCGATCGAGCCGCTTGATCTCAGCGAGGCGGAATCGGGCCTCGGCCTCACCGCGCGCTGCGGACCGGCCGGGACCGTCTACGATCCGGATATCTTCGTCGACATCGTCGTGCCGTCGGCGCGGCGCGGGCTCGCCTGCCTGCCGCCGGTCCATGTCGCGGCACGCCGCGATACGGTGAGCGGCGACGTCGCCATCTCGTGGATCCGCCAGACCCGGATCGGCGGCGACGCCTGGGAGCCCTTCGCGGTGCCGCTCGGCGAGGCGAGCGAGGCCTACCAGGTCGAAATCCTCGACGACGGAGAGCCGGTCCGCACGATCGACGTTACCACGGCATCGCTGACCTACACGACGGCCGAACAGATCGCCGACTTCGGCACGCCACCATCCAGCCTCGCCATTCGCGTCCGTCAGGTGAGCCCGACCGAGGGACCGGGCCTCGCCGCCGAAAGGTTGCTCCATGTCTGATCCGCTCGCCACGAACCTGCTCGGTCTGCCCTATCTGGCGGCCGCCCAGGCGCAGAAGCACGTCACCCATAACGAAGCCCTGCGCATGCTCGATGCGCTGGTGCAGGTCGGCGTCGCCGACACGACGGTGACCGACCCGCCGGGGTCGCCGGCCGAAGGCGACCGCTACATCGTGGCGGCCACCGCGACCGGCGACTGGGCCGGTCACGAGAACGATATCGCCGCCTATGCCGACGGCGTCTGGGTCTTCTTCACGCCGCTGGCCGGGTGGCTCGCCTTCGATGCCGCAAGCGGCGCGCTCCTGCTCTTCGACGGCGGCGATTGGCTGCCGGTCGGCGACTATCTCGGGGCGGTGACGCAATTCGGGATCAACGCGACCGCCGACGCGACAAACCGGCTGGCGGTCGGCTCGAATGCCGTGCTCTTCGCCGCGATCGAGGCGGGCGACGGCGGCAGCGGCGACGTCCGCTTCGTCGTCAACAAGGAGACCGACGGGGACACGGCGTCGCTGCTCTTCCAGAGCGGCTATTCGGGCCGGGCGGAGGTCGGCCTTGCCGGTGACACCGACTTCGTCTTCAAGGTCTCGGCGAATGGCACGGACTGGGTCGAGGCGATCCGCATCGACAAGGATACCGGCCTGCCGGCGATCCTCTACGACAACACCGGGTCGGGCCTCACCGCCGCCACGGTGCAGGCGGCGATCGACGAGGTGGCGGCGGCCGGTGGCGGCGGCGCGGTCGACAGCGTCTTCGGCCGGACCGGGGCGGTGGTGGCGGCGGCGAGCGATTATGACGCCAGCCAGGTCGACAACGACAGCGGCGTCTCCGGATCGACGGTGGCGGATGCCCTCGACGCATTGGCGGCGGCCATCCCGGCCGACTCCGACGACATCGTCAATGCCAGCGGCGTCTCCGGGACGAACGTCTCCGACGCCCTCGACGCCATCGCGGCAGCCATCCCGGCCGATGCCGGCGATCTCGCCTCTTCGGCGAAATACCAGATCGACGCGACGACGGTGCAGGGCGCCATCGACCAGCTGGCATCGATCGTCCGGACGGTCGATTCCGTCCCCATTGCCGACGACGCGGTCGGCTCGATCTTCACCCTCGACAGTGGTCGCGGCGGGCTGCTGATGATCGGCACGGCGATGAATGCGCCGTCGATGTCGTTGTTCTATATCGACCAGCCCGGCACCACCGAAATCGTTACGGTCCATGTCTCCGGCAACGGGGTCAACAACGGCTCTGCCTCGCCGTCGCCGGGAAGCGGCACCGACGGCAAGATCAATTTCTACAACGACGGCGGGACGATCAAGGTCAGCAATCGACTTGGCGCCACGATCAATATCGTGGCGACCTTCATCGAGCTGGGGACCCCGTTCTAGAGGGAGATGAAACGGCAATGGCCATCTTGACCATCGACGACTTCCAGCCGACGCAGATCCGCGGCATCTACCGGCATCCGCTGCTGGGCAGGGTGCGGATATCCATCCCCTTCGAGGACCTCGCCGCCAGGCTCGACGCGGAGGACTTCAGGGAGATCGAGCCGGGGATCTTCACGCATGACGGAATGCCCGGCCTCAGGTTGTATGCGCGTCCCGGCCAGACGGTGGCGGAGGTCTTCGCCGAATTCGATCCCGCCGTCCGGGCACGGGGCGAGCCGGCGGCGGTCGCGGACACGTCTGCCGTCGACCGCCGGATGCTGCTCGACGCCACGATCGCCAGGGCGGCGGCCGAGATCGCGGCCGACGACACCGCCGACGCCGACCTCAAGGCGGCGGCGACACGCGAGCTGACGCGGCTGGCGGCCGCCGTCCGCTAACCGCGAAGCGACCAACGGTCGGCTGTCGCCGGCGTCCCGGTCCTGCTCGTCCATGCGAGCAAGCTCGGCCCGCGGGAGCCGTTGCGATCGGCTCGACGAGGCTGCGATCGAGGGCGGCGATCCGGCCGCGGCGAAGAACCGGTCGCGCCGCCGCCGCCGATGAGGTCCGGCCGTCACCCTCCCTGTATCGACCTGACATGAAAGAGAAATCCCATGCGCGTGAGCGACAGGGGGCTGGCATTCATCGCCGGCCACGAAGGCGTCGTGACCCGGGCCTATCGGGACGTCGCCGGCGTCTGGACGATCGGCGTCGGCCATACCGCGGCCGCCGGCGCGCCGACGCCCCGGGCCGGAATGACGATCAGCCGGGGCGAGGCCTTGGCGATCCTTTCGCGCGACCTGCCGCGCTACGAGCGCCGGGTCGCGGCGGCTCTCGGCAACGTCCGTCAGCATGTCTTCGACGGCGCGACCTCCTTCGACTTCAACACCGGGGCCGTCCATCGCGCCTCCTGGGTCGCGGCTTTCCGGGCCGGTGACATGGCGGCGGCGCGGCTCGGACTGATGAAGTGGGTCAAGGCCGGCGGCCGCACCGTGAAGGGACTGGTCAGGCGCCGCGAGGCCGAGGGCCGGCTGATCTTTGCCGGAGACTATGGCGATCACGGCGGAGCGACAGGCTTGCCGGACGCGGCCGCCGACGTCAGAGCCTGGCAGAGCCAGCTTGCCACGATCGGATTCGATCCCGGCCCGCTCGACGGGATCGCGGGACCACGAACAAGGGCGGCGGTGCTCGCCTATCAACGCGCCCACGACGACCTTGTCGTCGACGGCATCGTCGGACCCGCGACACGGGCGAGCCTCGCCCGCGACATCGCCGCGCGAGAAAGGATGCGGCAGGTCGGCGGCGGCGCCATTGCCTCGGTGATCCTCGGCGGGACCGCGGGGGCCGCTGCCGAGGGCGATCCGCTCGCCTGGGCGATGCTTGCCGCCATGGCCGTGCTGGTCCTCGCCGGCGGCATTTTCGCCTGGCGCTATCGCGGCGAATTGCGCCGCTTCTTCCGCACCATCAAAGGAGCATAGAGATGCTGTCCCGACTTTCCCGCGCGCTTCGTCCGGTCAAGGGCTGGAAGACCATGGGCTTCTCCGTTGCGATCGCGGTCGCGGGCGCCTTGCAAGCCACAGATTGGACGACCATCGTCGCGCCGTCGCAGGTCGGACCGACGCTGCTGGCGATCGGCGTGGTCGTCGCCGTGCTCCGGGCGGTGACCGACGGACCGGTCGGCAGGAAGTGAGCCTGCTGCGGGAATGAACCGCGGGCGTCACCCGTATTCAGCCGGTATTCATAAACGGGGCGCTATCAGGAACGGCATGTTCGGAAAAACCCTGCCAGCCTTGCTCTTCGGTCTGGCCCTGCTGCTGGCGGGGGCGGCGGTTCCGGTCGATCTCGCCGAGGCGGCGAATTGCATGTCGGACCGCGACGCCCGCTCCGCCGTGCAATCGGGCGACGCGGTGTCGCTGTCGAAAATGATCAAGCGCATCCGTTCAGCCACCGGCGGCGAGATCGTGCCGCCGCCGAAGCTCTGCAAGCAGGGCAAGCGGCTGGTCTATGTCGTCAACGTCCTCGCGCCCGACGGCAAGGTGACGAAACTGACGGTCGATGCGGCAAGCGGTAATATCCTGGGCAAGTAGCAAGATTCGTTCGAAGGAGGGCGGCGATGCGGGTCCTGATCGTTGAGGATGATGCCGATCTCAACCGGCAGCTCGCAACGGCGATGAAGGAAGCAGGCTACGCGGTCGATACCGCGACGGACGGCGAGGAAGGCCATTTCCTCGGCGATACCGAGCCGTATGACGCGGTGGTGCTCGATATCGGCCTGCCGCAGCTCGACGGCATCAGCGTCCTCGAGCAATGGCGGCGTGCCGGCCGGACCATGCCGGTGCTGCTGCTCACCGCCCGCGACCGCTGGAGCGACAAGGTGCAGGGAATCGATGCCGGCGCCGACGACTATGTCGCCAAGCCCTTCCATATCGAGGAGGTGCTCGCCCGGATTCGCGCCCTGGTACGGCGGGCGGCGGGCCATGCCTCGAACGAGATCGAATGCGGGCCGGTGCGGCTCGATGCCAAGGCCGGCCGGGTGACGGTCGACGGCAATCCGGTCAAGCTCACCTCCCACGAATACAAGGTGCTCGAATACCTGATGCTCCACCGCGAGCGGGTGGTCTCGCGCACCGAGCTGATCGAGCATCTCTACGACCAGGATTTCGACCGCGACTCCAACACCATCGAGGTGTTCGTCGGCCGCCTGCGCAAGAAGGTCTCCGCCGACCTGATCGAGACCGTGCGCGGCCTCGGCTACCGGCTCGTCGCGCCGGGTGATGCGGCGTAATTCGCTTTCCTTCCGCCTGATCGCCGCGGCGGCGCTGTGGAGCGTCGTCGCGCTCGTCGCCGCCGGGCTGATCCTCACCAACCTCTATCGCGAGACGGTCGAACGCGCCTTCGACGAGCGGCTCAGCGTCTATCTCCGGACGCTGGTCGGCAACCTCGCCGAGCAGGACCCGGCCAATCTCTCCGACCCCGGAAATCTCGGCGAGCCGCGCTTCGAGCTGACCTATTCCGGCTGGTACTGGCAGGTGCGGGAGGCGGCGGAGGGGCCGGTGGTCCTCGCCTCGAAATCCCTCTTCACCGACACGCTGGATTTCGCCGAGGCGAGCGGCCAGACCGACTTCAACGGCATGGTGAGTGGCGCGCTGGTCGGACCCGACAACCAGTCGCTCCGCGCGCTGACGTTGACCGTGACGTTCGGCGACCACCGCTACGATGTCCTGGTCGCCGGTGACGCCGGCGAGACGGCGGATGAGATCCGCTCCTTCCGCCGCAGCGTGATCCTGACCCTGAGCGTCTTCGGCGTCGGGCTGGTGCTGGCGACCATGGCCCAGACCCGCTGGGGGCTGAGACCACTCGACAATGTCCGCCGCGGCCTGGCGGCGTTGCGGAGCGGCAAGGAGGCGCGGTTCGAGGGACCATTCCCGGCCGAAATCGAACCGCTTGCCAAGGAGTTGAACGCACTTCTTGAATCAAACCGGCAAATCGTCGAACGGGCCAGAACGCAGGTAGGCAACCTCGCCCACGCGCTGAAGACGCCGCTCAGCGTCATCACCAACGAGGCGCGGGCGGGCTCCGGCCCCCTTGCCGGGAAGGTCGCCGAGCAGGCCGAGATCATGCGCATGCAGGTCAACCACTATCTCGACCGCGCCCAGATCGCGGCGCGCTCCAAGGTGATCGGCGCGGTGACCGAGGTGACGCCGGCCGTGGCGAGCCTGGCGCGCGCCATGCGCCGCATCCACGAGGACCGTGACCTGGACCTGACGGTCGATTCGCCGGGCAATGCGCGGTTTGCCGGCGAGAAACAGGATTTCGAGGAGATCGTCGGCAACCTGGTCGACAATGCCTGCAAGTGGGCGAAGTCGACGGTGACGGTGGCGATCGACTATCAGTCGCCGGGCGCCGGCTCGCCGGGCAAGCTCGTAATCCTGATCGACGACGACGGGCCCGGGCTCACCCCGGCGCAGCGCGAAGAGGTGACGCGGCGCGGCCGCCGCCTCGACGAATCGAAGCCGGGCTCCGGCCTCGGCCTGTCGATCGTCACCGAGCTGGTCCAGCTCTACCAGGGGTCGTTCACCCTCGACGGCTCGCCGCTCGGCGGCCTGCGCGTCAAGGTCGACCTGCCGGCGGCGTGAGGCGGCAACAATCTCAATTCCGCCATCGTGACATGGGACGAGCATCGTCCTAATGATTGCGGCTGTTCGTGTTTCGAGAGGCGAGGGGTATGGCGCGCGTTCCGGCGCTGGCAGTGGCGGTTTCAGGTGTTCTGGCCCTTGCCGGGTGTAGCCAGACGACGACCGGTGCCCCGGAGGCGCTGGCGGTGACCGGCGATTCGATCGCCGGGACCAGCCCGGCCGAGGCGGCGGCGACCGCCGCCATCGGCATTCCTCTCGACAAATCGGCGGCACGCAAGGCGCATGAGGCGGAAATCCGCGCCCTCGAGCATGGCCGCACGGGCGTGCCGGTCGCCTGGCGGAGCGGCAAGTTCCGCGGCGAGGTGGTTCCCGGCGCGATGTATCAGGTCAACGCCTATACCTGCCGCGATTACACACAGACGGTCTATGTCAGTGGCCAGCCACCCCAGGCCACCCGCCAGAGCGCCTGCCGCCAGCCGGATGGAAGCTGGAAGGCGGTCAGCTAAGGCGGTGCGGCGATCTGCCGGGCACGGCCGCGGCAAATCGCTGCTAGATCAGGGCGCATGGCAGAGCCCCGTCGCCCGAGAATGGAAATGCGAGCCGGGCATTGGCGAATTGCGTTAGACGGACACGATGATTTTCTGGGTGATCATGGCGGTTCTGGCGGCCTCCGTATCGCTGTCGGTGCTGATGCCCCTCTACCGGACCCGCCAGCTTGGGCGGCGGCTGGAAGAGCAGGAAATGTCGGTCTATCGCGACCAGCTCGGCGAGATCGACCGCGACGTGGAGCGGGGACTGATCGCCCCGTCCGAAGCCGAGGCGGCCCGCAACGAGATCGCCCGGCGGCTGATCAAGGCAGACGGCAGCAAGCCGGGGTCGGAGCAGGGGGCGGCCGCGACGCCGCGCGCCGAAAGGCCCCGCCAGGTCGCCGGCATCCTCGTCGTGGTGGTGATGCCGCTGGCCGCGATCGGCCTCTACCTGTGGGTCGGCTCGCCGAACCTTCCCGATGCGCCCCTCGAGGCGCGCCTGTCCGCGCCGCCGGCGGAGCAGGACACCGCCGCGCTGCTGGCGCGGGTCGAGAAGCACCTCGCCGACAACCCCGACGACGCGCAGGGCTGGCGGGTGCTGGCGCCGGTCTATGCCCGCATGGGCCGCTACGACGAGGCCGCGACCGCCTACCGCAACATCGTCCGCCTGCTCGGCGGCACGGCGGAAAACGAGACCGCACTCGGCGAGGCCCTGGTCAGGGCCGACGGCGGCACGGTGACGGACGAGGCGAAAGCGGCCTTCGAACGCGCCCGGGCGCTCGATCCGCAGATGATCGGGCCGCGCTTCTATCTGGCGCTGGCAAAGGGGCAGGCGGGCGAGACGGAAGACGCGATCGCGGGCCTGCAGAAGCTGGTCGAGGATTCGCCGGCCGACGCGCCGTGGCTCGGCTCGGTCCGGCAGGTCATCGCCCACCTCGAATCGATCGGCGAGGCGCCGCGCGGCCCCTCCGCCGCCGACATCGAGGCGGCCGGCGGGATGGACGGCGAGGACCGGGCGGCGATGATCGAGGGGATGGTGGCGCAGCTCGCCGACCGGCTGGAGGCGGAACCCGATGACGCATCCGGTTGGGCGCGGCTGGTGCGCTCCTATATGGTTCTTGGACGGCCGGACGATGCCCGCGCCGCGCTCGACAAGGCGCGGGCGGCGCTGGCGGGTGACGAGGAGAAACTCGCCCGGGTCGAATCGGAAGCGGCCGCTTCCGGCCTGAGCGAGTGAGCGGTCGATGAAGGAGGTCGCATGACCCGCAAGCAGCGCCGGCTGACGTTGATCGGGGTTGCCGGTGTGGTCCTGGCATGCGCGGCCGGGCTGGTGCTCTACGCCATGTCCGACCGGATCGTCTTTTTCAATTCGCCGAGCGACCTTGCCGAGAAGACCATGCCGCCCGGCACCCGGATCCGGCTCGGCGGGCTGGTGGTTACCGGCAGCGTCGTCAAGAGCGACGACGGCGGCGTGAAATTCGAGGTGACCGACGGCGCGGCGACGGTACCGGTCGCCTACAAGGGCATCCTTCCCGACCTCTTCGACGAAGGGCAGGGCGTGGTGGCCGAGGGCCTGGTCGGCGACGACGGGGTGTTTGCCGCCGATACCGTGCTTGCCAAGCACGACGAGAAATACATGCCGCGCGAGGTGGTCGACGCTCTGAAGGCACAAGGCGTGTGGCAGCATGACGGCACCATGCCGACCGAAGCGGCGGCGGCGAAATGACGGCCGCATCGGCATTTTGGTCGGCGCGTGCTTCGAGTCTCGCTCCGCTCGCACCTCAGCATGGCGGGGGGGAATGCCTGGGCGTCTATCCTCGCCATCCTGAGGTGCCCGGCGGAGCCGGGCCTCGAAGGACGCTAAGCCGGGACGGGAAAGCATGATCGCCGAGCTCGGCCATTTCGCCCTGATCCTCGCCTTCGTGCTCGCGGTGGCGCAGGCGACGCTGCCCTTCTGGGGGGCGATGCGAAACGACCCCCGGATGATCGCCGTCGCCGGCCCGGCGGCGGTGACCCAGTTCCTGCTCGTCGGCCTTGCCTTCGCGGCGCTGGTCCACGCCTATATCGTCTCCGACTTCTCGCTGCTCAACGTCGTCGAGAATTCGCATTCGCAGAAGCCGCTGCTCTTCAAGATCACCGGGACCTGGGGCAACCACGAAGGCTCGATGCTGCTCTGGGTGCTGATCCTCGCGCTCTTCGGCGCGTTGGTGGCCGCCTTCGGCAGGAACCTGCCCGACAGGCTGAAGGCGCTGGTGCTGTCGGTCCAGGCCTGGGTCGCCTCGACCTTCCTGCTCTTCATCCTCCTCACCTCCAATCCCTTCCTGAGGCTCGATCCGGCGCCGATCGAGGGCAACGACCTCAATCCGGTCCTCCAGGATATCGGTCTGGCGATCCATCCGCCGCTGCTCTATCTCGGCTATGTCGGCTGCTCGATCTCTTTCGCCTTCGCCATCGCCGCCCTGATCGACGGGCGGATCGACGCCGCCTGGGCGCGCTGGGTCCGGCCCTGGACGCTCGCCGCCTGGGGGTTCCTGACGCTCGGCATCGCGATGGGCTCCTACTGGGCCTATTACGAGCTCGGCTGGGGCGGCTTCTGGTTCTGGGACCCGGTCGAGAATGCCTCGCTGATGCCGTGGCTGGCGGCGACCGCGCTGCTGCACTCCGCGATCGTGATGGAGAAGCGCGACGCGCTGAAGATCTGGACGATCCTCCTCGCCATCCTCGCCTTCAGCCTCAGCCTGCTCGGCACCTTCCTGGTCCGCTCCGGCGTGCTGACCTCGGTCCATACCTTCGCCTCGGACCCGACGCGCGGCATCTTCATCCTGGCCATCCTCTGCATCTTCATCGGCGGCGCGCTGACGCTGTTCGCCCTGCGCGCCAGCCGGCTCGCGCCGGGCGGGGTCTTCGCGCCGATCAGCCGGGAAGGGGCGCTGATCCTCAACAACCTCTTCCTGACCGTCATGGCGGCGGTGGTGCTGACCGGAACGCTCTATCCGCTGGTCCTCGAGGCACTGACCGGCGCGCGGATCTCGGTCGGCGCGCCCTTCTTCAACCTGATCTTCATCCCGCTCGCCGTGCCGCTCCTCCTGATGGTGCCCTTCGGGCCGATGCTCGCCTGGAAGCGCGGCGACCTCCGGGCCGCTTCGGAGCGCCTCTTCGCGGCCTTCGGCGCGGCGATCCTGGCGGCGATGGCCTCGGCATGGCTCGCCGGCACGGAGCATATCCTGTCGCTCTTCGGCGTGGCGCTCGCCTTCTGGCTGATCGTCGGCGCGCTCTCGGAACTGGCCTTCCGCATCAAGCTCTTCCGGACCCCGCCCGGCGACAGCCTGCGCCGGCTCGCGGGTATGCCCCGTTCGGCGATCGGCACGACGATCGCCCATGCCGGCGTCGGCGTGACCGTCCTCGGCCTCGTCGTGGCGACGACCTGGGCGACGGAGGACATCCGTTCGATGAAGGCGGGCGACGGTGTCGAGATCGGCTCGCGCTACGTGCAGCTCGACGGATTCCTGCAACGGGATGGCGCCAACTACAAGGAGACCGTGGTCCGGTTCACCGTCTACCGGACCAGCGACGTGGTCGCGGTGATGGAGCCGTCGAAGCGCAGCTTCGCCGCCCGCCAGACGACGACAACCGAAGCCGCGATCGCCACATTCGGCTTCTCGCAGCTCTATGTCTCGCTCGGCGACATCACCGCCGATTCGACGGTGACCGTGCGCATCTACTGGAAGCCGCTGGTGACGCTGATCTGGCTCGGCGCGGTGGTGATGGCGCTCGGCGGCGTCCTCTCGCTGAGCGACCGGCGCCTGCGGGTCGGCGCCCCGCGGCCGGCGCGGCGGGCGGCGGCGGCACCGGCGGAGTAACGGGATGTTCGCGCGTCTCGCAGCATTGATTATGCTGATCCTGATGGCGGTCGCGCCGGCGACAACCGCCTGGGCGGTGACGCCCGACGAAATGCTCGACGATCCGGCGCTCGAGGCGCGGGCAAGGGCGCTGTCGGCCGAGCTGCGCTGCATGGTCTGCCAGAACCAGTCGATCGACGATTCCGACGCGCCGCTCGCCCACGATCTCCGTGTCCTGCTGCGCGAGCGGCTGGTCGCCGGCGACAGCGACGAGGCGGTGATCGACTTCCTCGTCGCCCGCTACGGGGAGTTCATCCTCCTCAAGCCGCGCTTCAATCCCCGCACCGCGCTGCTGTGGCTGACGCCGGCGCTGCTGCTCGTCATCGGCGGGACGATCGCCCTCACGGTGTTCCGCAAGCGCCGGCTGACGAGTGCCGGCATAGCCGCCGACCTCAGCGACGAGGAAGAGGCGGCTCTCAAGACGATCCTGTCGCGACGGGACGGCGCGTAGCGCCCGAAGCCCGGCCCGGAGGGCGAATCACAGCGCGCACGAATCGCCAAGGATTCGCGGGCGAAATGTCGGATTCGAGCCGACCGCGGCCGTGGCACGGAGCGTTTATTGCCGAAAACGCCCTGAAATCCGCCGAACATTACCGAAGTTTAATCGGGCTGACAGTGGCCCGTAAGGTTCGCTCGCCCATATTCGACAGCGATAGGCGCGGCGCCGCTTGGATGGCCACCGGCGCCAAGTACCAGCCTGGAGAGAGTGAATGAACGACCAGTCGAATATCAAGAGAATCCGTAACCGCGCCCTGCTCGGCACAGCGGCCGCCGTCCTCCTCGGTGGCGCGATCGCCGGCGAGGCGGTCCTGCTGCCGAAGACGCCGGCCTATGCCGACGCCGTCCATGTCGAAGGCGTGCAACCCGTCAGCTTCGCCGATGTGGTGGAGAAGGTTCGCCCGGCGGTGGTCAGCGTCCGCGTCAAGGGCCCGGCTCGCGAGATGGCCGGCCTCGATCAGTTCGAGTTTCCCGACGGCTCGCCGATGGAGAAATTCTTCAAGCAGTTCCGCGACAATCCGCAGAAGCAGTTCCGCCAGCGGCAGCCCTCGACCAGCCTTGGCTCCGGCTTCATCATCTCCGAGGACGGCTACATCGTGACCAACGACCACGTGGTCGACGATGGCGAGTCCGAGACGGTGATCCTCGACGACGGCACCGAGTTCGTCGCCGACCTGGTCGGCGTCGACCAGAAGACCGACCTCGCGCTGCTCAAGATCAAGAATCCGGACCGCAAGTTCACCTATGTGAAGTTCTCCGGAGAAAAGGCCCGCATCGGCGACTGGGTGGTCGCGGTCGGCAACCCGTTCGGCCTTGGCGGCACCGTCACCGCCGGCATCGTCTCGGCCGAGGGCCGCAACATCGGCTCCGGTCCGTATGACGACTTCATCCAGATCGACGCGGCCGTCAACCGCGGCAATTCCGGCGGTCCGGCCTTCAACCTCAAGGGTGAGGTGATCGGCATCAACACCGCGATCTTCTCGCCGTCGGGCGGCAATGTCGGCATCGCCTTCGCGATCCCGGCGAGCACGGCGGAGAATATCATCAACGACCTGATGGACGACGGACAGGTGGTCCGCGGCTGGCTCGGCGTCGAGATCCAGAATATCGACCGCGACATTGCCGACGGCCTGCAGCTCGCCGACGCCAAGGGTTCGCTCGTGACCCAGGCGCAGGAAGGCAGCCCCGCCGCCGCGGCCGGCCTCAGGTCCGGCGACGCGATCCTCGCGGTCAACGGCCAGCCGGTCGACGATCCGCGCGCGCTCGCCACCAAGATCGCCAGCATCGCGCCCGGCACCACGGTGACGGTTTCGGTCTGGCGTTCGGGCAAGGCCGAGGACGTCAACGTCAAGCTCGGCACCCTTCCGGGCAACGATCAGGTGGCTTCGCTGGAGCCCGGCAAGGGCGGCGCCGAAGCCTCGCCGCTGACCGACTTCGGTCTGGTCGTCGGCCAGGGCGACGAAGGCGTGACCATCGAGGATGTCGATCCCAACGGCCAGGCGGCCGAGCGCGGCCTGCAGCCCGGCGACGTCATCCTGTCGGTCGGAAAGGCCGAGGTGACCAACCCGGCAGACGTCGAGAAGCTGGTCAAGGACGCCGAGAAAGACGGCATGAAGGCCGTTCTGTTGCGGGTCAAGTCGGGCGATCAGACGCGCTTCGTCGCGCTGAGCTTCGTCCGCACCTGACCCCAGGCAGCTGGACGGAGGCGCTCGATCGTCGCCCCGACGCTTCCGCTTCAGTGGACGGCAGGCCGGTTCGCCGGCCTGCCGCTCTTTATTTGGCCATGCCGATCTGGCAAAGCAGCATCGGACAAGGCGAGTTGATCCGATGCGGATTCTGATCATCGAGGACGACCGGGAGGCGGCCGCGTATCTCTGCAAGGCGCTGCGGGAGGCGGGCCATGTCGCCGACCACGCCGCCGATGGTGAAACCGGTACGACCATGGCGCTCGAAGGCGGATATGACGTCCTGGTCGTCGACCGGATGCTGCCCAAGCGCGACGGCCTGGCGATCATCGAGGAGATGCGGGAACGCGGCGACGAGACGCCGGCGCTGATCCTCTCCGCGCTCGGCCAGGTCGACGACCGGGTGACCGGGCTGCGCTCGGGCGGCGATGACTACCTCGCCAAGCCCTATGCCTTTTCGGAGCTGCTCGCCAGGGTCGAGGCGCTGGCGCGCCGCCGCCGGCCGGGTGAGGCGGAGACCGTCTACCGGGTCGGCGATCTCGAGCTCGACCGCCTCGGCCACACGGTCTCGCGGGCCGGGCAGAATGTGCCGCTGCAGCCCCGCGAATTCAGGCTGCTGGAATATCTGATGAAGAATGCCGGACAGGTGGTGACCCGCACCATGCTGCTGGAGAATGTCTGGGACTATCACTTCGATCCCCAGACCAACGTCATCGACGTGCATATCTCGCGGCTGCGCGGCAAGATCGACAAGGGCTTCGACGCGCCGCTCCTGCACACGGTGCGTGGCGCGGGATACATGATCCGTGACAGCGCTCGGTAAGGTCGTCCGCACCACCGCCTTCAAGCTTTCCGCCATCTACATCGCGGTGTTCTCGATCTTCGCGGTGTCGCTGATCCTCTACATTTCCTACAGCGTCAACGTGCTGCTCAACGACCAGCTGCGCGCGACGATCGCTGCCGAGATCCGCGGCCTCGCCGAGCAGGCGCGCGTCGGCGGCATCGCGGCGATCTTCCAGACCATCGAGGAACGCAGCCACCAGCCGGGCGCCAGCCTCTACCTGATCACCGACGTCAACGGCCGCATCCTGACCGGCAATATCAGCCAGGTCCCCGCCGACATCTTCGAGCGCTCCGGCATCGGGCCGATCACGGTTTCCTACGAGCGCAACGTCGGCGAGGGCTCCCGCCACGTCGCCATGGTGCAGGTGCTGCGGCTGCCGGGCGGGTTCTGGATGCTGGTCGGCCGCGATATCGCCGAGCGCGAGCAGTTCCGGGACATCATCGGCCAGGCGCTGGGCTGGGCGGTGGCGCTGATGATCGTGCTGGCCATGGTGAGCTGGTTCTTCGTCAGCCGCCGCGTGCTGAAGCGGATCGACTCGGTCAGCGCCACCAGCCGCCAGATCGTCGCCGGCGACCTCTCGGGACGACTTGAGGTGACCGGAACCGGGGACGAATTCGACCGCCTGGCCGAGAGCCTGAACGACATGCTCGAGCGCATCGAGCATCTCCTCTACGGACTCAAGGACGTTTCGGACAACATCGCCCATGACCTGAAGACGCCGCTGACCCGGCTGCGCAACAGGGTCGAAGGGGCGCTTGCCGGTCCCGCCAGCGTCGAGGCCTATCGCGACGCGCTGGAATCGACGATCGAGGAGTCCGACCAGCTGATCAAGACCTTCAACGCGCTGTTGATGATCGCCCGGATCGAGGCCGGGTCGCCGGACGGCGCGATCACCGAGGTCGACGCCGGCGCCATCGTCCGCGACGTCGCCGAGCTCTACGAGCCCGTTGCGGAAGAGCAGGGCGCCGAGCTGACCGTCACCTCGGCGGAGGCGGTGACGATCAAGGCAAGTCGCGAACTGCTCGGCCAGGCGCTCGCCAATCTCGTCGACAACGCGATCAAATACGCGCCGAGCGATACCGGCCGGCCGCTGAAGATCGAGGTGTCGAGCAGCCGCGAGGGCGGCATGCTGGCGCTCAGGGTCGCCGACAATGGTGTCGGGGTGCCGGAAGGCGACCGGGAACGTATCCTCCAGCGTTTCGTCAGGCTCGAGGAGAGCCGGTCGCAATCCGGCAGCGGACTGGGCCTCAGCCTTGTCGCAGCGGTCGCCAGGCTGCACCATGGTACGATCGAACTCAGCGACAACCAGCCGGGTCTGATCGTTACGATCCGCCTGCCGACCGAAACCGGGTGACATGGCACCAGCCAAGAGCAAGAAGCGGGGCACCGGAAGCCTCGCCAAGACGATCGCACCGCGCCTGAGGCCGGCCAGGGCGGCGGCGCGACGGGCGCAGCTTGTCGAACTCGCCGAAGCCGCGGAGGAAGCTGGCATCGGGGGCAGGTTGAAGAACCTGTTCGACAAGCATGGGGGCCTGGCCGACTTCGTCGCGAGCGTGCTCGACTATTCGCCGTTCCTGCGTGGACTGATACTCGCGGAACCGGGGCGGCTGATCGCGCTCCTCCAGCAGGAGCCTTCCGCCGCGCTCGGCAGATGCCTCGCCGCGACAAGGGAGGCCTGGCGGCTCGACGACAAGGCGGAGCTGATGGCGCGGCTTCGCCAGTCCCGGCAGGAAGCCGCGCTGGCGATCGCGCTGGCCGATCTCGGCGGGGTGTGGACCGTCCCGGAGGTTCTCCATGCGCTGTCGGATTTCGCCGACGCGGCGGTCGCGGCGGCCGCGCGCTTCCTGCTTGCCGACCTGCATCGTGACGGAAGGATCACGCTGCCCGATCCGGATAGGCCGGACGTGGGCTCGGGCTGGATCATCCTCGGGATGGGCAAGTTCGGGGCGTGCGAGCTCAACTATTCGAGCGACATCGACCTCATCGTCCTGTTCGACATGGCCGTCGCAAGGGTGGACGATCCCGACGAGGTGGCCTCGGTCTATATCCGCCTGACCAAACAGCTCGTCCAGATCCTCAGCGAGCACACGGCCGACGGCTATGTCTTCCGCACCGACCTGAGGCTCCGGCCCGACCCGGGCGCCACGAATATCGCGATGTCGACCGAGGCGGCGCTCCAGTATTACGAGAGCTTCGGCCAGAACTGGGAGCGGGCAGCGCTGATCAAGGCGCGGCCGGTCGGCGGCGACCTGGCGGCGGGCGAGGAATTCCTCCGCGAGCTCACGCCCTATATCTGGCGAAAGTATCTCGACTATGCGGCAATCGCCGACATCCATTCGATCAAGCGCCAGATCCACGACTTCCGCGGCCACGAGGATATCGCTGTCGCCGGCCACAACATCAAGCTCGGCCGCGGCGGCATTCGCGAGATCGAGTTCTTCGTCCAGACCCAGCAACTGATCGCCGGCGGGCGCCATCCGGAGCTGCGCGGCCGGGCGACCCTCGAGATGCTGTCGATTCTCGCCGGGGGTGGCTGGATCGACGGGCCGACGCGGGACGACCTGTCGCGAAGCTATTGCGAATTGCGGGCGATCGAGCATTGCCTGCAGATGATCGACGACGAGCAGACCCATACCCTGCCGCTCGACGACGAGGAGCTCGACATCGTCGCGCGGATGGCGGGCGCGAAGAGCCTGGCGGCCTTCAAGAAGGGGCTGCCGGTGACGCTTCGCCGGGTCCGCGACCGCTATGCCGGGCTGTTCGAGACCGCGCCTTCGCTGACCTCGAAGCTCGGCAGCCTGGTCTTCACCGGCGACGAGGACGACCCCGATACGCTGACCACGCTGGAAGGGCTTGGATACGGCAATCCCGAGCAGGCGAGCCGCACGATCCGCGCCTGGCATTATGGCCGCTATCCCGCGACCCGCTCGGCGACGGCGCGCGAGCGGCTGACCGAGTTCGTGCCGGCGCTGCTCGAGACGCTGGCGACCACCGACAATGCCGATGCCGCGCTCGCCGCCTTCGATCGCTTCCTGTCGCGACTGCCGGCTGGCGTGCAGCTCTTCGCGCTGCTCACCTCCAATCCCGGTCTCCTCGGCCTGCTTGCGACGATGATGGCGTCGGCGCCGCGCATGGCCGAGACGGTCGTGCAGCGCGCGCATGTGCTCGACTCGCTGATCGAGCCGGCCTTCTTTGGCCGTGTGCCGGAGCGCAAGGAGCTCGAGGGACGGCTCGCCGCGACGCTGGGTGAGGCCTCCGACTATGAGGACACGCTCGATCGCGCCCGCATCTTCGGACAGGAGCAGGCTTTCCTGATCAGCGTGCGGGTACTCGCCGGAACCCTCGATGCCGGCCGGGCCGGCCATGCCTTCGCCGATCTCGCCGACGTACTGGTGGCGGCATTGCTTGCCGCATCGCGCCGTGAATTCGAAACCCTCCATGGCAGGATGGCGAAGGGGCAGGTCGCGGTGATCGCGATGGGAAAGCTCGGCGGTCGCGAGATGACCGCCGCGTCCGATCTCGATCTCATCCTTCTCTACGACTTCGACGACAAGAAGCTCGAATCGACCGGCGAGAGGCCGCTCGCCGGGGCGCAGTATTTCATGCGCCTGACGCAGCGGCTGCTCGCCGCGCTTTCCGCGCCGACGGCGGAGGGCACGCTCTACGAGGTCGATTTCCGGCTGCGTCCGTCGGGAAAGTCGGGACCGCTCGCAACCCACATCGACGCCTTCATCGCCTATCAGGCCAAGGACGCCTGGACCTGGGAGCACATGGCCGTGACCCGTGCACGGGTCATCGCCGGCGACAAGCCCCTGATGAAGCGGGCGGAGGAGGAGATCGCAAAAGTGCTGGCCCGGAAGCGCCAGCAGAAGAAGACCCGGGCCGACATCCTCGAGATGCGGGGCATGATCGAGGAGGAGAAGGGCGGCGAGGGCGCGTGGGACCTCAAGCAGGCGCCGGGTGGCCTCGTCGACATCGAGTTCATCGCCCAGTATCTGCAACTGATCCATGGCGCCCGGCATCCCGACATCCTGTCGACCGAGACCGAGGCGTCGCTCGTGGCGTCGGCGAAGGCCAGGCTGCTGACGCGCGGGGATGCCGAGCTTCTGCTCGGCGCGCTGCGCCTCTACCAGGCGCTGATGCAGATCCTGCGGCTTTGCGTCGAGGAGCCCTTCGACCCCGAAAAGGTGCCGCGCGGGATGCTCGACCTGTTGGCCAATGCGACGGCGATGCCCGATTTCGGGCGGCTCGACCAGGATGTTCGGGAGACCCAGGTCGCGGTGCGGTCCTGCTTCGAGCGCCTGATCGGCGAGATGCCGCCGGCAGCCGAAAGGCGAGACGGGGAAGCCTGAACCCGAATATGATTGCCCGCCGCCCGGACGGCGGGCGAATGGATGACGGGTGGGAGGAATTCGTGATGCGCGGGTTATGCGGACTGGCGGGATTGGCGACCCTGGCGACCTTCGTGCCGCTGCCGGCGAATGCCGCCGACATCTGGCACGTCTTCTCCGCTGACGCGTCTTTCGCCTTCCTCGCGGTCGTCGACGAGGCGGAAGTCGACGAGGCCGAAGCCTATTATCCCTTCTCCATGGACTGCTCGACCGACCGCGACTGGACGATGCGGGTCGGCGGCCTCGACCACGTTGCCCTTGGCGAGGCGATCGCCGGCAACGAGCCGCCGGTCTTCACGCTTGTCTTCGACGGGACGGAGGACCGGTTCTTCAGCCAGTACTTTCCCGATCTCGATTTCGGCGAGATGTGGGGCGAGTGGGAATATGTCGCCCGCTGGTCTCCCGGCGTCCTCGACCTGATGCTTGCCGCGAAAGAAACCCGCGTGAAGGGGCCGGGCGTCGACGCGGTGCTGCCAGGTGGTGGCGCCGAGGCGATCGGCGCCTTCAAGGTCGCCTGCGAGACAATCGAGGCGACGAGCGAGTAGCTATCAGGCCGCCGCCGGACGCGGCTCGGCCGGTGGATTGATGGGAAGCCTGACCGAAACGATGGTGCCCCTGCCTTCGCGCGAGCGGATGCGGATCGCGCCGCCGTGAAGCTCGGCGAGCGACGTGGTGATGGCCAGGCCGAGCCCCGAGCCCTGGTGGCTCTTGGTGAACTGGTTGCTGACCTGCTCGAAGGGGCGGCCGAGCTTTGCCAGCGCGTCGGCGGGGATGCCGATGCCGGTATCCTCGACCGAGAAGGTGACGGCGGTCGCGGTGGTGCGGGCGCGAATGGCGATTTCGCCCTCCAGCGTGAATTTAACCGCATTGGACAGGAGGTTCAGCATGATCTGCTTGAGGGCTTTTCGATCGCCGCGCATCCTGAGATTCTCGCCGACGTCGGTCACCACCTTGATATTGCGCGCGTCCGCCTGGGCCTGGACGATACGGATCGATTCCTCGACGAGGTCGTCAAGGACGAGGTCCTCCAGGGAAAGGGTCATCCGACCGGCCTCGATCCGCGACATGTCGAGGATGTCGTCGATGACGCCGAGCAGGTAGGCGCCACTCTGGTTGATGTCCCGGCAGTATTCGCCGTATTTCGGGGAGCCGAGGTCGCCGAACATGCCGGATTGCATGACCTCCGAGAAGCCGATGATGGCGTTGAGCGGCGTGCGCAGCTCGTGGCTGATATTGGCGAGGAATTCCGACTTGGCGCGGTTGGCGTCCTCGGCGCGATTCTTCTCTTCCGCATATTTCTCGGCGAGCTCGACCATCTGCTGCGCCTGCATCTCGAGCTTCTGGCGCGACTGGCGGAGGTCGGCGATGGTCGCCATCAGCCGGCGTTCGCCGTCGATCAGCTTGGCCTCATGGCGCTTGAGCTGGGTGATGTCGGTGCCGACCGAGACGAAGCCGCCGTCCTTGGTGCGGCGCTCGTTGATCTGCAGCCAACGGCCGTCCTCGAGCTGGAGCTCGAAGCTTCGCGCGCCTTCCTCCGGCCGGCCATCGGCGACGACCTGGGCCCGGACCAGCGGCTTGCGGCCGGCGGCGATGACGTCGGCATAGGGCGTGCCGGGCGCCAGCGCCGAATCCGGCATGCCATGGAGCTGCTGGTATTTCGAATTACACATGACGAGGCGGTTGTCGGCGTCCCACAGGACGAAGGCTTCCGAGATCGTCTCGATGGCGTCACGGAGGCGGATGTCGGCCGTCTTCGACCGCTCGACCAGCCGCATCTGCTCGGTGACGTCGACGGCAATGCCGATCAGGTGCGGCCCGCCGCTGTCGCGATCGACCAGCTCGGCGCGGGCGCGGAGCCAGATCCAGCGGCCCTCGGCATGGCGCATCCGGAACATCTGGTCGACGGTCGCCTCGCCGGCTTCGTAGAGGGACTCGGCGAGCGCCATCAGGTCGCCGTCGTCGGGGTGGATCAGGCTGGCTACCTCGCCGAAGCCGATCAGCGTGTCGCGCGGCTCGAGGCCGATGATCTCGAACATCGACCGCGACCAGAACATCCGGCCGCTGGCAAGGTCCCAGTCCCACAGCCCGCAGCGACCTCGGGCCAGCGCCATCTCCGACCGCGCCTGGGTTTCGGAGTAGATCTGATCGGCCTCGGCGGCGCGGCTCGCCTGGGCGAAATAGCCGTAGAGGATGACCAGCAGGATGGCGCTCGTCCCCATGAAGATGGCGACGTTGAGCGAGACATCGGCGCGCCAGCTGTCATAGACGCTGACCAGCGGCGCGACGACCGCGACATCGCCGACTCCGCCTTCGAGATGGTGGACCGTGGCCAGCGCCGAGGTGCCGTCGGCCAGCGTGATCTCGAGCACCCCGGCGCGAATGCCGAAGATGGTCAACGGCTGGGCTTCACCGAGGATCCGGACGAGCGGCATGCCTTCGGTTTCGGTATCGCGGGGCGCGGTCGCGACGATCATCCCGTCCTGGTCGGTGACGTAGATGCGGCGGCCGCTATGGGTGGCGCTCGGCGGCAGGGTGGCGGAGAGCGTCGCCCGGATCGCGTCGGTGCCAACCGGCTCGCCTGCCGGATGGGCCTTGTCGAGCGCGCTGGAAAGCACCGAGGCGATAAGCCCCATCGTCTCGCGCGCGTCGAATTCGCGCTGCGCCTTGTGCTGATAGAGCTCAACGAAACGCGCGGCCCCGACGATCATCAGGAAGATGACGATGAGGATCGGGATGAGCCGGCGCAGCAGCGGCTCGGCGGAGAGCAGTTTCTCGTATGCCGGATGGGCGAGGAGCCTTGCATGCCCGGAAATGGCAGCCCGCTTGGGGAGCCTGATCCCGGCCAAAGTCGATCGCTTCGCGACAGACGGCTCGACTGCCTCTGCCCGCGCCATGCGAGGCCCCCTCGATTTGTGTCTACTTGGCTTCGGAGTACGCCACGCCCCGAATCACTTCATTTGAATCGAGGCGAATCGCCATGTCCAGAGCATTTAATTAAAAATTTACGAGTTGGAGACCGTCGGCATTTTGGTCGGGTCGAAGGGCCGGTTCGTCGCGGCGACGCGGCGGTGGGAGCGGCTCAGGCGAGTGTGCGGGTGACGATGTCGCGGGTATCCGAGGAGAGATCGTCGCTCGCGGCAATGCGCTGCAGGGCCTTTTCCGCGCGCGCGCGCCGACCCGCCTCGAGTGCCTTCCACGAGCGGAAGGTGACCAGCAGGCGCGCGGCTGTCTGCGGGTTGCGCCCGTCGAGGGCGAGAATGAAGTCGGCGACGAAATCGAAGCCGGCGCCATCGGCCCGGTTGAACTGGGTCTGGTTGCCGCCGGCGAAGCCTCCGACCAGGGCGCGGATGCGGTTCGGATTGGTCATCGAGAAGGCGGCATGGCCGGTCAGCTCCCTGACCCGGCCGAGGGTCGCCTCGGCCGGCACGATCGCCTCCATGGTCAGCCATTTGTCGAGCACCAGCGGATCGTTGCGATAGCGCGCGTAGAAGGCGTCGAGCGCCGCGAGCCGCTCGTCGAAGGCGTTGGCGGCGAGGATCGAAAGGGCGGCGAGCCGATCGGTCATGTTGTCGGCGGCCTCATAGCGGGTGACCACCCGGTCGATGGCATCCCGCGAGCCGTCGCCGACCGACAGCCCGAGGGCGGCATTGGCCAGCGCGCGGCGGCCGGCGGACGCCGCATCCGGGCTGTAGTCGCCGGCGCCGGACATGCCGTCGGCGACGCCAGCGAGGCGATCGCCGATCCGCTCGGCGATCATCGCGACAAGGCGCTTGCGGGCGGTGGCGATCGCGTCCGGGTCGATATCGGCGCCGATCTCGCGGGCGATGTCGGCCTCGCCGGGCAGCTGGAGGATCTGGGCGCGGAAGGCCGGCTCCAGGTCGTCATTCTCGGCGACCTCGGCAAGCGCTTCGGCAAAGGCCCCGTCGAGCTCGCTGGCCTGGCCGCTCCGCACGGCCGCGGTCTCGGCGGAAAGCATCGCGATGGCGATCTGCTGCGATGCGCGCCAGCGATTGAAGTCGTCCGCGTCGGTCCGCATCAGGAACAGGAGGTCGTCCGGGGAGAGGCCGGTCGCCAGCTTGACCGGTGCCGAGAAGCCGCGCAGCAGGGACGGCACCGGCGGCGACGACACGCCCGCGAAGACGAGCGTCTGCTCGGCCGCGGTCAGATGGATCACGTCGGCCTCGACGGCGCCGCCCGAGACCGAGGCGAAGGCGAGGTCGCCGCCATTCGGCCCGACCAGCCCGAAGCGGACCGGGATATGCATCGGCTGCTTGACGGGCTGTCCAGGCGTCGGCGGACAGGACTGCTTCAGCGAGAGCGTGTAGGTGCGATCGCCGGCATCGTAGCGGCCTTCGGCCGTGACCTCCGGCGTCCCGGCCTGCGCGTACCAGAGCTTGAATTGCGCCAGGTCCGTGCCCGTGGCGTCGGCGAAGCAGGCGAGGAAATCCTCAATGGTGACAGCCTGTCCGTCATGGCGGTCGAAATAGAGGTCCATGCCGGCGCGGAAGCCCTCGTCGCCGAGCAGGGCCTTCAGCATGCGGATCACCTCGGCGCCCTTGTCGTATACCGTCGCCGTGTAGAAGTTATTGATCTCGCTGTAGACTTCGGGCCGGACCGGATGGGCGAGGGGGCCGGCATCCTCGGGGAACTGGCGCGCCAGCAGGGTGCGGACGTCGGCGATCCGCTTGACCCCGCGCGAGCGCTCGTCGGAGGAAAATTCCTGGTCGCGGAAGACGGTGAGGCCTTCCTTCAGGCAGAGCTGGAACCAGTCGCGGCAGGTGATGCGGTCGCCGGTCCAGTTGTGGAAATACTCGTGGGCGATGACCGTCTCGATGCCGGCATAGTCGGTATCGGTGGCGGTGTCGGCATCGGCCAGCACGTATTTGTCGTTGAAGACGTTGAGGCCCTTGTTCTCCATCGCCCCCATGTTGAAGTCCGAGACGGCGACGATCATGAAGATGTCGAGATCATATTCGCGGCCATAGGCGGTCTCGTCCCAGCGCATCGACCGCTTGAGCGCATCCATCGCATAGGCGCAGCGCTCTTCCTTGCCGTGCTCGCAATAGATGTGGAGGGTCACCTCCCGGCCGGACATGGTGGTGAAGCTATCGGCGACCAGCGCGAGGTCGCCGGCAACCGCGGCGAAAAGGTATGACGGCTTGGGGAAAGGGTCGTGCCAGACGGCGAAATGGTGGTCGCTGTCGGGGATATCGCCGGTATCGACGCGGTTGCCGTTGGAGAGCAGGACCGGTACGCTCTTCGGCGCTTCGAGACGGGTCGTGTAGACGGCGAGCACGTCCGGCCGGTCGAGGAAATAGGTGATGCGGCGGAAGCCTTCCGCCTCGCACTGGGTGCAGTAGTTGCCGTTCGAGAGATAGAGCCCCATCAGCGCCGTGTTGGTTGAGGGGCTGATCTCGGTGACGGTTTCCAGCACGAAGGGATCGGAGGGCGGCGCCTTGATGGTCAACCGGTCCGGCGATGCTTCATAGGCGCCGTCGGCAAGCGGGCTGCCATTGATCGCAACGGAGACCAGCGACAACTCGTCGCCATCAAGGACCAGTGGCGCACCCGGTTCGAGAGGACGCATCTCCAGCCGCGCCGAAACCCGGGTCTGGGTTGGGTCGAGCGCAAGGTCGAGGGTGACGGTGTCGATCGCGAAGGCGGGGGGCTGATACTCGCTGAGGCGGACAGGCGTTGTCTCGGTCTTCATCGGGAGAAATCTACCGTTTCGGGGGGAAGGCGGGCGATCGGCCGGCCGGGGATCGGGCTCTTCTAGAAGTTTTGGCCGCAGGATGCCACGCCTTGCTGCGAAATGTCCGGATCGAGGCGAGCCGGGGGCAGATATGACGTACGCCCCTCGCGAGCCGACCGCATGGAATTGCTTTCCTTTCTGGCGCGCGATATCAGAATATGAGGGAGGCAAGTCATTGTCGCGCACGACACTTCAGGACGTGGCGAAGACCGCCGGCGTCAGCCTGGCCACGGTCGACCGCGTGCTCAATCGTCGACCTGGCGTGCATGCCGACACGGCCGAGCGGGTGCAGCGGGCGATCGAGCGGCTGAACTATCGGCCGGACCGCCTTGCGGCGCGCCTTGCCCGGGGACGCGACCATCGTTTCGAATTCATCCTGCCGACCGGCACCAACGCCTTCATGCAGTTGTTGGAGGAACGCCTGCGCGCGACCGCCGAATATGTCGCCGGCGAGCGGGTGCGGATCAGCGTCTCCCATGCCGACGTCTTCGACGGTGACGCGCTGGCCGCCTCGCTGGAGAAGCTGAAGGGCCACGCCGACGGTGTCGCGGTGGTGGCGCTCGACCACCCGGCGGTCTGCGAGGCGATCGACGATTTGACGGAATCCGGCGTGACGGTGGTGACACTGGTCTCCGACGCGCCACGCTCGAGGCGCGCGCACTACGTCGGCATCGACAATTCGGCGGCGGGACGGACGGCGGGCACCTTGCTCGGCCGCTTCCTCGGCGGCCGGCAGGGCAAGGTCGGGCTGATCGCCGGATCGATGGCGCTGCGCGACCATGTCGAGCGGCAATTCGGCTTCGAGCAGGTGATCACCCGCGACTTCCCGGCGCTTACCCTGCTGCCGATCCGGGAGGGGCGCGACAAGGATGATCGCGTCGAGGAACTCGCCACCGGCCTGCTGAGGGAACATGACGACCTGGTCGGCATCTACAATGTCGGGGCCGGCAACGGGGGGATCGTCGCGGCGCTCGAGGCGAGCGGGCGCGCCCGCGACGTGATCTTCGTCGCGCATGAGCTGACCGCCTTTTCGCGGCGTCACCTGATCCGCGGCACGATCGACGCGATCATCAACCAGGACCCCGGACACGAAGGACGCAGCGCCACCCGCCTGCTGGTCGCGGAGCGGGAGGGTATGCCGATCGACGCGGGCCAGGAGCGGATACGGATCGACATTTTCATGCGCGACAACGTTCCTTGAGGGCGCTGGCGAAGGGGAGGAGACCAAGGCATGTATCTGGGTATCGACATCGGAACGTCTTCTCTGAAGGCGGTGCTGATGGACGAGGGACAGCGCATCATCGGCAGCCGCTCGGTGTCGCTCGAGGTTTCGCGTCCACATTCCGGCTGGTCCGAGCAGGATCCCGACAGCTGGTGGCAGGCCTGCGAGGCCGTGCTCGACGGGCTGGCGAGCGACCACCGCGCCGAGATGACGGCGGTCAAGGGGATCGGCCTTTCCGGCCAGATGCACGGCGCGACGCTTCTCGACGAGGCCGACCAGGTGCTGCGCCCCTGCATCCTGTGGAATGACGGCCGCTCGGCCGAGGAAGCCGCCGAGATCAGCGAGGTCAGCGAGCGGATCACCGGCAACATCGCGATGCCGGGCTTCACCGCGCCGAAGCTGATGTGGGTGAAGCGGCACGAGCCCGACATCTTCGCCAGGGTCCGCACCGTGCTTCTGCCGAAGGATTATGTCCGCCTCAAGCTGACCGGCGACAAGGCGAGCGACATGTCGGATTCCGCCGGCACGCTCTGGCTCGACACGGCCGAGCGGGCGTGGTCGGACGAGATGCTTTCAGTGACCGGCATGGACCGGTCGCAGATGCCGGAGCTGTTCGAAGGCAGCGAGGCCACGGGCAAGCTCAAGGCCGACCTCGCCAGCCGCTGGGGGATGTCCGCCGACGTGGTCGTTGCCGGTGGCGGCGGCGACAATGCCGCCTCGGGCTGCGGCGTCGGGGCCGTGGCGCCCGGCACCGGCTTCGTCTCGATCGGCACCTCGGGCGTCATCTTCGTCACCGCCGACCGCTATCGCAGCAACCCCGCCGGCGCCGTGCATGCCTTCTGCCACGCGGTTCCCCGCACCTGGCACCAGATGGGCGTGTCGCTGTCCTCGGCCGCCTGCCTCGACTGGCTGGCCGGCATCCTCCAGGCGTCGCCGGGAGACCTCGTCGATGCGCTGGGAGACCGGCCGAGCGGGCCGTCGTCGATCCGCTTCCTGCCGTATCTCTCCGGCGAGCGGACTCCGCATAACGACGTTGCCATCCGCGGCGCCTTCGTCGGCCTCGACCAGGCGGACGACCGCAAGGCGATGACCCAGGCGGTCCTGGAGGGCGTCGGCTTTGCCTTCAAGGATTGTCTCGACGTCCTGACCATGCCGCTGGCACCGCCGAAGCGGCTGCTGGCCGTCGGCGGCGGCAGCCGCTCGCGCTATTGGCTGGCGACCATCGCGACGATCCTCGGCCTGCCGATCGCGGTTCCCGAGGACGGCGACTTCGGCGCTGCCTTCGGGGCGGCCCGGCTTGGCCTGCTTGCCGCCGAGGATGCCGACCCGTTCGAAATCTGCGCGCCGCCGGCGATCCGCGAGACGATCGAGCCGATCGCCGGGCTGGCCGAGGCCTACGGCGCCGCGCATGCCACCTACTGTGACCTTTACCCCGCCATCAAGGAGGCGATGTCCCGATGAATGCTCCCTATTTCACGCAGAAACAGCCGATCAAATACAAGAAGGGCAAGTCCAAGGGACTGACCTACCGCTATTACGATCCCGACCGCATGGTGCTGGGCAAGCGGATGGAGGACCAGCTCCGCTTCGCGGTCTGCTATTGGCATTCCTTCTGCTGGACGGGAACCGATCCGTTCGGCGGCGACACCTTCATGCGTCCGTGGCAGGCCGCCGATACGATGGAGAATGCGCGGATGAAGGCGGATGCCGCCTTCGAGATGTTCGAGCTTCTCGGCGTACCCTTCTTCAGCTTCCACGATCGCGACATCGCGCCGGAGGGAGCGACGCTCGCCGAATCCAACAAGAATGTCCGCGCGATAGGCGAGGTCTTCGCCAGGAAGATGGAGAAAGCCAAGGTGCGGCTCCTGTGGGGCACCGCCAACCTCTTCTCCAACCGGCGCTTCATGGCGGGCGCGGCGACCAATCCCGATCCGGAGGTCTTCGCCTATGCCGCCGCGCAGGTGAAGAATGTGCTGGAACTCACCCACGAGCTCGGAGGCGAGAACTACGTATTGTGGGGCGGCCGCGAGGGCTATGAGACGCTGCTCAACACCGACATCAAGCGGGAGCTCGACCAGCTCGGCCGCTTCCTGACGATGGTCGTCGAGCACAAGAACAAGATCGGCTTCAAGGGCACGATCCTGATCGAGCCGAAGCCGAAGGAGCCGACCAAGCACCAATACGACTACGACGTGGCGAGCATCTTCGGCATGCTGAAGGCCTTCAACCTCGAGGACCAGGTCAAGATCAACATCGAGCAGAACCACGCGATCCTCGCCGGCCACACCTTCGAGCACGAGCTGGCGCTTGCCGCGGGCCTCGGCATCCTCGGGTCGATCGACATCAACCGCGGCGACTACCTGCTCGGCTGGGACACCGACCAGTTCGCGATGAACATCCCGGAGATGGCGCTCGCCTGCTACACCATCTTCAAGGCCGGCGGGCTGGGCACCGGCGGCTTCAACTTCGACGCCAAGGTGCGCCGCCAGTCGATCGAACCGGACGACTTGCTCATCGCCCATGCCGCCTCGATGGATGCCTGCGCCCGCGGATTGCTGATCGCCGAGAAGATGATCGACGACGGCGCGCTCGCCGACTTCGTCGCCGAGCGCTATTCCGGCTGGGATACGCGCGAGGGCAAGGCGATCCTCGCCGGCAAGCGGTCACTGGACGACCTGTCCGCGTCTGTGCTGAAGAAGGGCGTCGAGCCGCAGCCCAAGAGCGGCAAGCAGGAATATCTCGAGCGCCTGCTCAACGATTACCTCTAGGCGCGACGCGGGACCAGAAAGGGAAGAAACGATGAAGACGATGAAGGGACCGGCGATCTTCCTCGCCCAGTTCGCGGGCGACGACGCGCCGTTCAACTCGCTGGACGGGATGGCCGCCTGGGCGGCCGGACACGGCTACAAGGGCATCCAGATTCCGAGCTGGGACGGACGCCTCTTCGACCTCAAGAAGGCCGCGTCGAGCAAGGCTTATTGCGCCGATGTCAAGGGTATCGTCGAGGAGCACGGGCTGGAGATCACCGAACTCTCCACCCACCTGCAGGGGCAGCTGGTCGCGGTCAATCCGCTCTATGACGACGCCTTCGACGCCTTCGCCGCGCCGGAAGTCCGGGGCAATCCCAAGGAGCGGACCAAGTGGGCGATCAACCAGATGAAGCTTGGGGCGAAGGCCTGCCGCAACCTCGGCCTCGACACCCAGGTCTCCTTCACCGGCGCCTTTTGCTGGCCTTTCATCTATCCCTGGCCGCAGCGTCCGCCGGGACTGATCGAGGAGGGCTTCGACGAATTGGCCAAGCGGTGGCGGCCGATCTTCGATGCCTGCGACGCGCAGGGCGTCGACATCGGCTTCGAGCTGCATCCGGGAGAGGACGTCTTCGACGGCGAGACCTTCGAGATGCTGCTCGACCGGGTCGACAACCATCCCCGCTGCGGGATCAACTACGACCCGTCGCATTTCGCGCTGCAGTGCCTCGACTATCTCGAATTCATCGACATCTACCACGAGCGGATCGTGGCCTTCCACGTCAAGGATGCCGAGTTCAACCCGACCGGCAAACAGGGCGTCTATGGCGGCTTCCAGTCATGGGTGAACCGCGCCGGCCGCTTCCGCTCGCTCGGCGACGGGCAGGTGGATTTCGCCGGCATCTTTTCCAAGCTCGCCCAGTACGACTATGACAGCTGGGCGGTGCTGGAATGGGAATGCGCGCTGAAGCACCCGGAAGAGGGTGCGCGGGAGGGCGCCGAGTTCATCAAGGCGCATATCATCAAGGTGACGGAGCGGGCCTTCGACGATTTCGCCGACGCGGGCACCGACCGCAAGGCCAACAGGAAGATGCTGGGGATCTGACCATCCTGGGCGCGGGTCGTCGCTCGAGTGGCGTCGATCTGCGTCCTTCGAGGCCCGGCCGCCTTGCGGCCGTGCACCTCAGGATGGCGGGAATGGAGTAAGGCTCAACGGCCGCCCGGGTTCGGCGGGAACAATCCCGTCGCCACCCCGAGGTGCGAGCGCAGCGAGCCTCGAAGGACGCACAGACAGGGAGACGAGAGAAATGGTTGAGGGACGCAGCGACAAGGTCGAGGGCGGCCGCATAAGGCTCGGAATGGTCGGCGGCGGGCAGGGGGCCTTCATCGGCGCCGTGCACCGTCTCGCCGCGCGGATGGACGATCACTACGACCTGGTCGCCGGGGCACTCTCCTCGAACAAGGCCAGGGCGCTCGCCTCGGCGAAGGAGCTCGGGCTCGATCCCGACCGTTCCTACGGCTCCTACGAGGAGATGGCGAAGGCGGAAGCCAAGCGCCCGGACGGCATCGAGGCGGTCGCGATCGTGACGCCGAACCACATGCACGGGCCTGTCGCCAAGGCCTTCCTCAAGGCCGGCATCAACGTCATCTGCGACAAGCCGATGACGACGACGGTCAAGGAGGCGAAGGAGCTCGTCCAGCTCGTCAAGAAGTCGGGCCTCGTCTTCGTTCTGACCCACAACTACACCGGCTATCCCATGGTCCGGCAGGCCCGCGCCATGGTCGCCGCGGGCAAGCTCGGCGACATCCGCGTCGTCCAGGCCGAGTATGCGCAGGACTGGCTGACCGAGAAGGCCGAGGCCACCGCCAACAAGCAGGCCAAGTGGCGGACCGACCCCAGGCAGTCCGGGGCCGGCGGCTCGATCGGCGACATCGGCACCCACGCCTATAACCTCGCCAGCTTCGTCACCGGGCTGAAGCTCGACTCGCTGTGCGCGGACCTCACCGCCTTCGTCAAGGGACGCAAGCTCGACGACAACGACAACATCCTCCTGCGCTGGAAGGGCGGCGCCAAGGGGATGCTGTGGGCGAGCCAGGTCGCGGTCGGTCATGAGAATGGCGCCATGCTGCGCGTCTACGGCTCGAAGGGTGGTCTCGTCTGGAAACAGGAGCACCCCAACCACCTGTGGTTCTCCGCCTTCGGCAAGCCGCCGCAGCTGATCACCCGCGCCGGCGCCGGTTCCGGGCCGGAGGCGGGCCGCGTCAGCCGCGTCCCGGCCGGGCATCCCGAGGGCTATCTCGAGGGCTTCGCCAACATCTACACCGAGGCGGCCCGGGCGATCCGCGCCCATCGCGACGGCAAGAAGCTCGACCCGGCTGTCGTCTATCCGACAGTCGAGGACGGCCTTGCCGGCATGCAGTTCATCGAGGCAGCCGTTGCGTCGAGCAAGAAGGGCGCCGTCTGGGTGAAGGTCTAGCGACCGGCGCCAATGGCAGCGGCCCGCCGTTCGAGGCTTTCGGCGGGCCACAGCTCCCGCGTGCTGTAATAGGCCTCGAAGGCGGGGACGTCGTCGGGAAGCGCGACCCACGGCAGTTTCGAGCGCGTGTAGATATGCACGTCCGGCGTCACGGCCGCCGGGTCGTCGAGCGTCCCGATGCGCACGAAACGGAGGCCCGGGCGCCGGCCATAGTCGCTCCATACCGCCGTGCCGCAGGCGACGCAGCGATAGACGTCGTGCGGCCGGCCGCTGTCGGTCGGCATGGCGTCGGCCTTCGTCTCGCCCGAGAGCATCTCGATCCGGTTCGTCTCGATCAGCGCATTGAGGACGAAGGCGGTGCCGGTCTGGCGCTGGCAGTCGCGGCAATGGCAGCAATGGACGAACATCGGGTCGGACGAGAGGCGGTAGCGCAGCGCGCCGCAGGCGCATCCGCCGTCATGGGGCGCAGGCATCGGGCCCTCCGGTCAGGACTATGGGCGACACTAGCACATCCGCCGCCGCCTTCACTCCTGGGAGAGGTTGTCGGGGTTGATGTCGTAGGCAGGCCCGACGGTGAGCGGCTTCTTCGGCAGCACCGTCTGATCGATATCCGACTTGATCTGGTAGTCGACGGTCTGGAGCGCCTCGCCATCGGAATCGAATACCCGGACGACCACGTGATACGGCTTGTCCGCCACCACGCCGGCGAGCGGCGGGGTGGTGAAGGAATAGCGCTTGCGATCCGGGGTCACCGCCTTGGCGATGACGATCGGCGGCCCACCGGCGGGGTTGTCGAAGGTCGCCTCGAGCTTGCCGCCGTCGGGCAGGGCGCGCTGGGGCTCGGCAATCACGCCCGCCGTCGCCTCGGCGATCCGGTAGTTGAAGATGAAGCCACCGCCGCCGACCTTCACATAGTCGCCGGATTCGCCGGAGCAGGCCGACAGCGCGGTCAGGGCCAGGGCACCGACGCAGGACACCCAGGCGCGTGAATAGGACATCTGATTGGCCTCCCGTGCTGGAATTGCTGCGAACCGCGAGATTAGGCCGAGTCCGGCGGCGGCGGAAGCGGCGTTCCGAGGTGTGAGCATCCTCACTGATGCAATGCGCGGAAACGGTGTAGCCTGCGGCCTGGGTCTGGGCACAGGAGGCGCAGGATGGCGTGGCTCGCTCGGGTTTCGGCTTTCGTCAGTCTGGTTCTGATCGCGGCTCCCGCCTTTGCGGAAACGGATGCCGAGAAGGAAGCGCGGATCCAGGCAGCGGTCGACCTCTGCGACCAGGAAGCGGCGGTGCCGCTCGACCCCGAGGCCACCGCGCCGCCGATACAGTTCAGCGAGCTCTTCGTGCCTTTTGATCAGGAGGTCTTCGAGAAGCGCGCCGCGACCTGCCGAGAGGCGATGGTCGGTGCCCCGGACAAGAAGCGGCTCCGGCTCCAGTACCTGCGGACGGCGATTCCGGCGCGGATCGATATTCCGCAGATGGTGCCGGACCTTCGCGCCCTTGCCGCGACCGGCAGCGCCGAGGCGCGGTTCCTGCTCTACATCCTCTATGGGGAACGCCAGGCGTCCGCGGAAAATGACATCACCCGCGCGGAAGCGATCCACGCCCTGACGGCCGCGGCCGAGGCGGGCCATCAGAATGCGCTCGAACAGGCGCTCCGCGAATACCGTTTCGGGCCCAACGTCCTCCGCGACCCGGCACGCGCGGCGCACTTCGCGGAGGGTCTGATGAACCTTCCGCGGCAGGGACCACACTTCGCCGGCAAAGGCGAGGAGGCCGCCCGCGAGCGTGGCCGATGGACGCTGGGCTGGGTTCTGGTGATGGACGGCGGTTTCGACGACGAGCGGCGTGCCGCGGGCTTCGCCATCGTCAAGGAGATTTACGACAGCGGCGACCAGTCGATGCTCGTTCCCTATCTCACCGCACTCCGTTATGGGCGCGGCACGGTGCAGGACGCGGCGCAGGCCCGCGCTCTGGCCGAGCAGGCTGTCGCGGAGGGCAGGGTCGCGGCAGTCTCGGTGCTCGCCGGCATGCTCGCCGAGGGCGAGGGCGGTCCGGCCGACGGCAAGCGCGCCCTCGCGCTGCTCACCAGCGAGATCGGCCAGAAGGATTTCGGAGCCAAGGAGGTTCTCGCCGGCCTCTATCTCGACAACCGCTATACCGGCCGCCGACCCCGCGAGGCGGCGCGCCTGCTCGCGGCGGGCTATATCGAGTCGCTGGTCCGGGCGGCGGCGCTGTTCACCGACTACGACGTTATGATCGACGGCGCGACACGCTACGAGACCAGACTGGCGATGGCGGCGGAGGTCGGCGAACCCGGCGCGGCGATGGCCCTGGTCCGGCTGAAATTCTCCAACCATCCCGATTTCGGCAATGACGATTCCGGTGCGCGGGCGATCCTTGCCCGGCTCGCCGCGGCCGGCGATCGCGAGGCGGCCCTGATGCTGGTCGAGACGCAATTTGGCGACCTTGGAACGTCGAGCTTCAACCCGCGGCCCCGCGGCGACGCGATGCCGGACGAGGAGGCGCGCGCCGTCGTCGAGGCCGGTATCGCCGACGGCATGGCATCGGCCTATCGCGTCAAGGGAAGGCTTCAGCGCGTCGGCGTGGTGTTCCCGCAGGATGACGCCGCGGCGACCAAGGCGCTGCTCGATGCTGCGGAGCGTGGCGACGTCGCGGCGATGATCCTGGTCGGCGATGCCTACGGCGATGGCCTCGGGATCGCCGAGAACCACCGCGAGCGCCTGCGCTGGTGGCGGGAGGCCGCGGCGCGCGGCGCGCTAGCGGCGCGCGAGAAGCTCGCCAACGCCTTCGTCTTCGACAGCTTCGACAAGCTGATGACGCTCCGCGAGGGCGTGACCGAGCGGGTCGCGCTCTACAACAACAGCGGCGCCGGATTCGTGACGTCGTCGGGGCCGGTGCAGTTGATGGGCATGTTCAGCGGCGGCCGCGCCATGGACGCCGGAACCTCTCCCATGGCGAGCGCGGTGATGGACGCCTTCCGCGTCGCGCCGGCCGGGCTCGCCGAGGAGAAGCTGGTGCCGCTGATCCGAGTGATCCCCGACGCGATCCGGATCGAGATCGAGCGGCAGCTCAAGGCGGCCGAATTCTTTTCCGGGACGCCGGACGGCAATTTCGGTCCGGACGTTCGCCAGGCCCTCGCCGACTGGGTGGACGCCATGGGGCCGCTTCCCGATGTCGACCCGTCCGATGCGGGCGGCACCACCGCGCCTGTCGCCGCTGGCCCGCTTCCGATGGAGCTTGTCGACCGGGTCCGTGACCGGGTGTTCACGGCGGCGATGAAAAAGAAGATGACCGACGCCGAACGGACGGCGGTGATCGCCCAGATCAACGCGCTTGCCGCCTACGGCGACCTGCCGGCCCGCTGGGTGCTGGTGCGCAACTATCACCAATCGGGCGCCATCCGACAGGGGGTCTCGCCGGCGGAGGTGACCCGTTACGGGCTCGATATCCTCGTTACGCGCCCGGAGGGCGTCGAGAAGCCGGACTTCGAGTTCATCTTCGATGTCACCGCGATGATGGACGAGGGCACTATCGACCAGTTCGGCGCGGCGCTGGTCAACGCGGTCCGCGACGACGAAAGGTTGCGCGATCCGCTGACGCTGGGCGCGATCATGCAGCAGATGATCTTCGCACCCGGCGCCTGCGATTCCGTGCTCAAGGCGATTGAAACATTGAAGATCGCCGATGGCGGCGACGACGGTTGCGGCGAGGGTGCCCGCTCGGCGATCATCGCATTCGCCAAATCCTCAGGCGCGGCGAATGTCGACTCAGCCGCCCGGCAAGCCGCGGCGCAGACGCTTGCCGAACTCGATGCCGGGGCAAACTGACACCAGCGAGGGCCGGGTCCGTTGAGACGGCCGGCGGAGCGTGCAACGCTTCGTTGATCACTCCCGGGTGATGGTTCGCCGGTCGCCCGGCCTCAAGGACTGGATATGGTGATGACGCAGCATGCATTCCTCGAACAGGCCATCGCCCAGGGCCGTGGCACGGAGCCCGCCGACCTGGTGATCAAGGAGGTCGGGTTGCTCGACATCCTGTCCGGTGGCGTGACGACCACGGACATCGCGATCTGCGGCGATCGCATCGTCGGGACTTATGAGGATTACAGCGGCAAACGGGAGATCGACGGCAAGGGGCTCTTCGCGGTTCCCGGTTTCATCGACACGCATCTCCATATCGAGTCGTCCCTCGTCACCCCGGCCGAGTTCGACCGCTGCGTCCTGCCCCATGGCGTCACCACGGCGATCTGCGACCCGCACGAGATCGCCAACGTGCTCGGCGTCGAGGGCATCCGCTACTTCCTCGCCTCGGCCGAGGCGACGGTCATGGACCTGCGCGTCCAGCTTTCCTCCTGCGTGCCTTCCTCGGCCTTCGAGACCTCTGGCGCACGGCTGCTTGCCGCGGACCTCCTGCCATTCCGCGACCATCCCAAGGTGATCGGCCTCGCCGAATTCATGAATTTTCCCGGCGTGCTGGCCGCCGATCCGGAGGTGCTCGACAAGCTGGCGCCGTTCCAGGACGGGCATATCGACGGCCACGCGCCGCTGCTGCGCGGCGCCGACCTCAACGGCTATCTCACGGCCCGGATCGCCACCGACCACGAAACGACGACCGCCGACGAGGCCCGCGAGAAACTCAGGAAGGGAATGACCATCCTCATTCGCGAGGGATCGGTGTCGAAGGATCTCCATGCGCTTGCCGAGGTGCTCGACGAGAACACGTCGAGCTTCATGTGCCTGTGCACCGACGATCGCAACCCGCTCGACATCGCCGAGCAGGGCCATCTCGACTACATGATCCGCACCCTGATCGCGCTCGGCCGTCCGTTGCACCACGTCTATCGCGCGGCAAGCTGGTCGGCCGCCCGCGCCTTCGGTCTTCGCGACCGTGGCATGATCGCACCCGGCCGGCGCGCCGATATCGTGCTCGTCGAGGACCTCGCCGCCTGTTCGGTGAACACGGTGATTTCGGCCGGGCGTCTCGTCGAGCCCGGCATCTTCGATGACCGGCCGGTGATCGCGCCGGTCGGTCTCGACAGCATGAAGGCCGAGCCGGTTTCCGCGGCCGACTTCGAAGT
Organism: Bauldia sp.; assembly: GCF_020442045.1. Lineage (GTDB taxonomy): Bacteria > Pseudomonadota > Alphaproteobacteria > Rhizobiales > Kaistiaceae > Bauldia. Next base: position 42,002 of record NZ_JAGRLA010000002.1, read on the forward strand.
CGCGGGTGGCCCGGCCGACCTCCCGGTGATCGGCGTCGAGGCGGGGCTGATCATCACCCAGCACCGGACCATGGCGGTTCCTTCCAAGGGCAATGTCCGCCTGGCGGACGCCGCCAACGATATCGCCAAGGTCGCGGTGGTGGCGCGCCACGGCCTCAATCGCAACATCGGCCGCGGCTTCGTCACCGGCTTCGGCCTGAAACGGGGCGCGATCGCGTCGTCGGTCGCCCACGATGCCCACAATATCTGCGTCATCGGCGTCGACGACGAGGACATGGCCGTCGCGGTCAACCGATTGATCGACCTGAAGGGCGGCTTTGTCGTCGCTTCAGGCGGCGAAGTGCTTGCCGATCTTGCCCTTCCGCTTGCCGGTCTGATGAGCCTCGGGTCGTTCGAGGCCGTCCGCAGCGGGCTCTCGCCGCTCCGCAGCGCGGCGCGTCGCCTCGGATGCACGCTCGAGGAACCATTCCTCCAGGTCGCGTTCCTTGCCCTGCCGGTCATCCCGCACCTCAAGATCACCGACTTCGGCCTCTTCGATGTCGACCGCTTCGCCATCGTCGGCGGCAGCTGAGGCGGGGCGGTTGTCCTGGGCGAGACCGGTCACAGGCCGGTCGAGCCGCACCCGGATTTCTTCGCCGCGATAGGCGAAATAGGCGAGCAGCAACAGGCTGGCCGCAATCGCGACCGGCAGGGCATTCGGACCGTAAAGGTCGATGAGGTAGCCGATCGGGGTCGCGCCGACGACAGCCCCGGCGGAATAGGCCATCGCAAAGCCGGTCGAGACCACCGCGAGGCTGTGGCCCTTGAAGTCCTGGCCGATCAGGATCAGTCCGAGCGTATAGATGGCGCCGAGCGTGCCACCCGCGACGAAGAGCAGGACCACGAGAGCGGGTATGACGGTCGCGACGAAGGGGAGGGCGATGGCGATCGCCAGCGTCGGGATCGCGCAAAGCTTCAGGAGTTCCCAGCGTCCGTAGCGGTCGGCGAGGAAGCCGACGACAAGCACCAGCATCGCCTCGCCCAGACCGAAGACGGCGACCAGCGTCGAGGCCGCCTCGTCGTCCAGGCCCCGTGAGACGCCGAACAAGGGGAGGAGGCTGTAGATCGCGGTCGAGGCGACTCCGACGAGGAAAGACGCGATGATCAGCGACCTCGCCAGGGAAAACGCGGCGCGGAAGCCGAGGCGGCCGGCGACGGCCGACAGGTCTCCGGGGCCGGTCGAGGGGCCTTCGCGTATGGCAAGGGCGACGATCGCCGCCGCGGCGAGGGGCGCCATCGCCGCAACCAGCGGCAGGTAACCGACAACGCCGGTTGCGTTGATCATCAGCGGGCCGACAAACTGGGCGCCCGTATAGAGCACCATTGCCAAAGACATGACGCGGCCGCGCTGATGATCGCTGGCCAGGCCGTTGAGCCAGATTTCGGTCGTCGCCCACAGCGCCGCGAAGCAGGCGCCCATGACGAAACGCGAGGCGAACCAGATCGCCACGTCGTCGAAGACAAGGATGACGGCGAAGCAGAGCACCGGCACCGCATACATGGCCGCCGCGAAGCGCGGCAGCCCGAGGACGGCGATCAGCCGGGGGAGGAAGGGACCGACCATGAGAATGCCCGCCCCGGCAAATGAGGCATTGAGCCCGATCAGCCAGTTGGACAGGCCGTGGTCTTCGAGGGCCAGCGAAAAATAGGGATAGCTGAACGCGGAGATGACCGATTCCACCACGATCAGGACCAGAATGCCCGCGATCGCCCAGGTCAGCCGGAAGTCGGACCGCTCCCGTTCGAACGGGATATTGTCCTGCCTGACGGAGACGAGCCGCCCCGGCGCAGACATTGCACCGCCCGTAGCCGGCGGCGCGACGGGCTTTTTCTGCTCCGCGAAACTCATGCGACGAAGCCCCCCGCCGGGTCGATGAAGCGCACTCCGACTGTTGGATCGGAGGCCGACTTGGCTATAACAGGCCGCAATCGACGACGGGCTGGAGAATTGCCGAGATGATGCTTGTCCCCAACTATCTCGACAGGAGTCCGATTCACGGCATCGGAATCTTCGCCCGGGATTCCATTCCGGAGGGAACCCGGGTGTGGGAATTCACGCCCGGCTTCGATCAGGTTTTCTCCGACGTGGAGCTGGCGACCCTCAAACCGCTCGAGCGGGAGGCCATCCTCTTCTATTGCTACGTCGAGCAGGGGCTCAACAGCCTCGTCCTGTGCTGTGACAATGCCCGTCACTTCAACTATGCCGACGACCCGAATTGCGGGCCCCGCGATCATTCCGTCCAGGGGTTTCTGTCGGCCTTCGCCCTTCGGGATATCGCCGCCGGAGAGGAGCTCACATACTCCACCGCCGAAGACGCGGACGCCGGCAGGAAGCTGGGAAACACGGAGGGTACCGCCGCGTAACGCCGGTGACCGTCCAAGGCCCCGATGAGTGTCAGCCACCATCCCTGCAATCCGTCGTCTGGTGGTTGCCGGCAGCGCATGTCCCGCAGCCTCGGGCGGCGGGCTGCCTTGTTCAGATCATGCAGCGCCCTTCGGGGCACCAGCACTTGATGCCCTCCGGCACCAGGTTGAAGGAGCGATAGTCGACCGTGATCTCTTCGCCCGCCTCGATGTCCCGATTGGCATAGACGTAGAGCTTGTCCTCTACGCGGGCAGTCGGCCGGCAGCTGTGGTTGAGGAAGTCGACGCCATCCGGCTCCCACTGCGGCAACAGGCAGAGAAGTTTCGAGCCCTCGCGCTTCAGGTGAACCGACTGCCGCCACCAGAAGACATCGAGCTCATCCCTGCTGTCGAGATCGACCATCACGGCCTTGCCGTCGAAGAACCCGATCAACTCGTCTTTCCTGATCCTCGCCTTGGCGAAGACGCCCTTGTGCTCGGCACTGAAGTCACGAACCTCGACGAGCTGGTTATTCGTATAACTCATGACTCACTTCACCTCATGCCACTAGACGCCGAATAACCCGCTTCCGGACAATCAGGGACGTCCGGCCAAAAGCGCATCCGGTACCAGGCCGCCCGGCAACGAAGTGACGGAATCTCGTGGTGAGACACGCAAACGGCGCCGCACCGCCGCCTCCTCGCACTGGTTAACAATACCTTACCGCATTACTGGGAAATCTAAGCGCGCCGGTTAATGAATTGTCAACCATTCGAGGCCCGCGCGAAGCGTCGCCAGCCTCTGGAATCCTCAGCAAATTGTCTTCTAAAACATTGGATTAACCATAATGGACGATTGCCCGGCCGGTGTCGGCCCCGCCCAGGCGCCGAGGCAGCTTGAAATCGGTTTTCGCACGCGAACTAAACTTATGGGTGCATTACCGCGGGGCGGCTACGATGAATCGATCGAGACGCAGGATTTAAACCAAACGACAATTTGCGATTGCTCGGAACAATCCACCTGCCGACAGCATTCGTAGCGCGAGTGCATAAATTCGCGCCGGTTTTCTCTTAAACATATGGAAATTGTTTCGTGTGACGGTGAGGGCCTTAGCTAAGGGCTGCAGGGCATCCGAGAAATGAACAAGGGAATCACCAGCCGTATCACGCTCAACCTGATTGCGGGTATCGTGATCACGGTGGTTACCGTCGTCGTCGCCATATTCTGGATGGCGGCGCGCCAGAACGACCAGGCCGCCAAGTCGACCGAGACGATGGTGGTCGGCGGCGTGGAAGCCATGGTCCGACGGGTCAACGGCCTCGCGAATGATTACGCCTGGTGGCAGGACTTCTACGACGCGTATGTGACGCGCGACGACGAATGGATGCGCACCAACATTGAGTCCAGCGTCGCGGAAACCGAGATCGCCGATATCATGGCGGTCGTCTCCCCCGCCGGCGATATCGACTATGCATATGTGCTGGGCGACGAGCTCACGGCCGACAAAATCCTTCCGCCCACGGTGATCCAGGGCATCGACAAGCTGGCCGAGGGTATGCCGATCGAGAATTTCGCGGCGCGAAGCGCGTTTCTGGACGTCGACGGCACGATCATGCTGATCGCGGTCTCCCGCGTCACCCCGGTCTACGAGGAAGACAAGCAGGACCCGGCAAAGCTGCCGTTCTTCGTCGTCGGCATCACGCTGAACGAAGATGCGCTGCTCGACCTTGGCCGGTCGTTCCTTATCGATGACCTGCATATCGAGTTGGCGGGCGATCCGAACCAGGCCGCGTTTCCCGATGCGCCGCCGATCGTCGATATCTTCGGCAACACGATCGGCCATTTCGTCTGGACGCCGCCGACGCCGGGCTATGCGGTCCTCCGCAACGTCCTCCTGCCGATCACCATCGCGCTGGCGCTGTTCTGCGTGGTCGCCTTCACGACCGCATTCAGGGCGCGCCGGATAGCGATCGCGTTGAGCGACAGCGAGAAGGAAGCCGTCATCGCCGCGCGGACCGACAGCATGACCGCGTTGATGAACCGTACCGGCTTCACGGAACTGCTCGAATCCTCCGCCTACGAGCAGGCATGCGCCAACGGCAAGCTGGCGATCATCTACATGGATATCAATGGCTTCAAGGCGGTCAACGACTCGATCGGCCATCATGGCGGCGACGAGCTGGTCAAGGCGCTTGCAAGGCGCGTAACCGGTGCCCTCCCGGACGATGCCACATTCGCGCGGATCGGCGGCGACGAATTCGCGGTCGCCATAACCGGTGACTCGGTGCGCGAGACGACCGCCAGCGCCGCCGCCGACGTCGTCGGATGCCTCGATCAGCCCTTTACCGTGCACGGCTTCGAGTTCCACGTCTCGGTCGCCGTCGGCTACGCGGTCGCCGGCGGCACGGGGCTGACGTCGAGCGAGATTGTCCGTCGCGCCGACATTGCGATGTACCACGCGAAGAACGGCGCCGAACGGGAAGCGGTCCTCTACAACTCCACCATGGAGACCGGGGCGCTCGAGAAGAAGCAGATCGAGACGTCGCTTCGCAGGGCGATCGATCTCGGCGATCTCCAGGTCTTCTACCAGCCGGTGGTGCGCGCCAGCGACCTGGCGGTCGTCGGCATGGAAGCCCTGCTGCGCTGGACGTCGAAGGAACTCGGCACCGTCTCGCCGGCAACCTTCATCCCGGTCGCCGAAGAGACCGGTCTGATCCACGATATCGGGCGCTTCGTGGTCGACCGCGTCTGCAAGGACGCGTCGAACTGGCCGGGGATGAAGATGGCCATCAACCTGTCGCCGGTCCAGTTGCGTGATCCGGACTTCGCGACGGGGCTGCTGGAGGCGGTTCGAAGCCATGGCCTGGAGCCGAGCCGCTTCGAGCTCGAACTCACCGAAGGCATCCTGGTCAACAACCCGACCATCGCCAAGCGAAAGCTCGCCAAGCTCAAGGAAATGGGCTTCACGCTCTCGCTCGACGACTTCGGAACCGGTTTCTCGTCGATCGGCTACCTGCGGCAGTTCCCCTTCGACATCCTCAAGGTGGACCGGTCTTTCGTGCGCGACATCGGCCTGAACGCGACCGCCAATGCGCTTATCCAGTCCCTGGTGTCGCTCGGCGACGCGATGAACCTGTCGGTGATCGCGGAAGGGATCGAGAACGAGGATCAGCTGAAGCTCCTGCGTCTCGTCCAGTGCGAATATGTCCAGGGTTATCTGATCAGCCGGCCGATTCCCGGGGAGCAGATCACCGACCTGCTGGAGAAGGCCGGCGAGCAGAGGCGCCTCGTTCTCGGCGCCAGGGACGATCGCGAGGCGGTCGCGAGATAAGGGGCGGGCCGGTCGCCTGGCCCCGGTATCCCGGGGCACGGCCGGCGCTTCCCGAAGCGCCTCGATCCGCGGACAAACGGCAGATGCCGAAGCTCGAGTCGATCATTTCCCGGTTTGGAATCCGCATCCTATTGCCGGCGGTTGTGGTGCTCGTCGGCGCGCTGACCATCGTCATCGTCTCGCTCGGTGAAATGGCGAACGAGGTCAATCGTATCGAAGATCGGCTGACCGCGCGGTCCGCCGAGGCCGCGATCCAGGTCAGCCTTCGCCGTATCGGCGATTCTCACCGCGACTATGCCTCCTGGGATGACGCGGTCCGCAATCTCTATGGCCGGGTGGACGAGGAATTCCTCGACGAGGGGTATGTGTCGGCGGCGATAGACGCCGTCTTCTTCGACAGCTTCTATCTGATCGACGAGTCCGGCCGCGACGTCGTCGGCTACCATTTCGGCGAGCGGCTGGAAGAGAGCTCGGCTTCGGTCTACGGCGACCAGCTTGCGAAGTTGATCGCCTCGCTCCCGCGTGACGGCAAGACATACGCCGTGAAAACGGGGATTTTGCAAACAAAATGGGGCCTGGCGAAAGTCGCCGTCGGCCCCGTGGTTCCGTTTTCCGAGGACTATTCGCCCCGGCCGGCGGCCTCGCGGCTGCTCCTGATCAGTCATGCATTCGACGGGGCGGCGGTCGCAAGTCTCGGGGAAGACTATCTCATAGAAGGTCTCAGGCTCGTGGATGCCGGGGCGGCCGGGCCTTCATCCGTTACCATTACCGATCCGTCCGGTACCGTTCTGGCGGCGCTTGACTGGACGTCGCGGGCGCTCGGCAACGAGGCGAGGGCGCGGATCGGCCCCGCGGTCTTCGTCATGCTGGCATTGATATGCGTGGTGATGATCTTCCTGCTCGTGGTCGCGCGACGAAGCGTCGACGCGATCAAGCAAAAGGAAGCCGAAGCCCGGCATATGGCGACCCATGACCAACTGACCGGCCTGCCCAATCGCTCGGTCGCGGTGACGACGATCGACGAGGCGCTTGCGAAGCGGAAAGGGGGCGAGGGGGTTGCCGCCATCTATGTCGATCTCGACCGGTTCAAGGACGTTGACGACACCTTCGGCCATGAGACCGGTGACCGGCTGCTGGTGAAGATCGCAGGCCTGTTCCAGGAGTGTGCCGGGGAGCATCTTCTCGCCCGGATCGGTGGAGACGAGTTCGTCTTCGTCGTCTGCGACCGCAAGGCCGTCGAGGCCGCCTGCACCATCGGCTGGAAGATCATCGACTCGCTGGCCGTGCCGTTCGTCATCGACGGCCGGGTGATCTCCATCGCCGCCAATGTCGGCATCGCGGTGGCCGACACAATCGATCCCTCGGCGCAGGAGCTGCTGCGCCGGGCCGACGTGGCGATGGATCAGGCCAAGTCGCTGGGTTCGAACCGCTTCTTCGTCTACGAGCCGTTCATCGACACGGTTCGCCATGAACGGCTCGAGCTGGCGGACGATCTGCGGCGGGCGCTCCTCGGCGACGAGCTGGACCTCGTCTACCAGCCGGTTTTCGACGCGGAGACGCGGGATGTCGTCGGGGTCGAGGCATTGCTGCGCTGGGAGCGGCCGCTGTTTGGCGCGGTTTCTCCGGAAGTGATCATACCGATCGCCGAGGAATCGGGATTGATCGACGCCCTTAGCCAGTGGACGCTCCGCCGGGCGTGCCGCGACGCGCGCGACTGGCAGGATGTCTGGCTCGCGGTGAACATCTCGACGCTGGAGTTCCGCAATCCCAATTTCGACGGTCACGTCGCCAGGATATTGGCCGAGACCGGGTTGCCGGCGAGCCGCATGGAGATCGAGGTTATCGAGAGCGAGCTGCTCGGCCGTCCCGACCAGATCCGCCGAACCATCGATGCGGTTCGTGGCCTCGGGGTCGCCGTCGCGCTCGACGATTTCGGGACGGGCTATTCCAGCATCGGCTATCTCCGCAGCTTCGCCCTCGACAAGATCAAGCTCGACCGGTCGATGGTCGATGGCATTACCGTGGACGAGGACAAGCTCAAGCTTCTCCGCGCGACGGTGGACCTCGCCCATGCGCTCAACCTCAAGGTGACCGCCGAGGGTGTCGAAAGCGCCGAGGAAGCGCGCTTGCTCTGCCAGGTGGGATGTCGCGAGCTGCAGGGATTCTACCTGGCCGATGTGATGTCGGCCGCCAGGATCGATGACTTTCTCGCCGCCCGGCGGGACGCCGGGAGCCTTGCTCACACCGCTTGAGGCATCAGAGCGACATGCCGAGGCTCTGGAGCCAGACGAGTCCCTCGTCCGTCCCGCTGCGCGGGAGATATTCCGCGCCGACCCAGCCGTCATAGCCGAGGCCGTCGAGGGTCCTCAGCACCCGTCCATAGGCGATTTCGCCTTCGTCCGGCTCGGCCCGGCTCGGCACGGCGGCGATCTGGACATGTCCGATGCGGCCGAACTGCTCGCGCATGCGCGTCAGGACGTCTCCCTGGCATGCGCCGACATGATACATGTCGAACATCAGCTTCAGGTTCCGCGCCTCGACCCGGTCGATGATTTCGGCCGCCTGCTCGACGCGCGAATAGAAGTAGCCGGGCATGTCGCGCGGGTTGAGAGGCTCGAGCAGGATCGTCAGGCCATGCTCCGCGGCCCTGGCCGTTGCCTTCCGCAGATTGGCGACCAACACGTCAGCGGCCGCGGCGCGGTCTTCGTCGGCGACGAGGCCCGCCATGACATGGACCGCCGTCCCGCCGACCGCGTGGCAATAGGTGATCGCCTGGTTGGCAAGCGCCTCGAAGTCTGCTTCCCGGCCGGGAACGGCGGCCAGTCCGCGATGGCCGGTGGCGCCCGCGCCGATATCGGTGTTGATGCCGAGGATCCGGACCCCGTTGCGCGCGCAGGCCTCGCGCAATGCCTCGGCTGGCGTAGCGTAGGGATAGTGGAACTCGACTGCCTTGAAACCGGCCCTGGCCGCGGCGTCGATGCGCTCGATCAGCGGACGGTCGGGCCAAAGGAAGCCGAGATTGGCCGAGAAGCGGGGCATGGGATCAAACCGTGGTTGCCGGGCGAATGGATGGTCGGGCGTGTCGGGCGGTATCGACCTGTTCATGCCCCGCTGTCATGGTCTTGACAAGCCCTCGCCCGGAGCCCGATGACCTTCGTTTCGACCCGTCCTTGCATATGATCTCCGCCAGGACGATCACGCGTCCCTGAAACCCATGCGCATGGCCAGATACGGTGTTTCCAGTTGAAACGCCCGTGTCCTACGTGAGACAAATCCGTTATGAACACCCAAAAGGATATCGCCCGCGCCGCCGGGGTTTCACTGAAGACCGTCTCCCGCGTCATGAACGGCGAAGAGGGCGTGAAGCCAGCGACCCGCGAAAAAGTGCGCAGGCTGATGCGGGAGATGGGGTATCAGCCGAGCGTCGCGGCCCAACTCATGCGCACGAAGCAGAGCGATATCGTCGGCTTCATAGCCGATCGCGTGGCGACGTCGTTTTCCTCGATCGACCTGATCCGGGGCGCCCAGGACATGGCGTGGGAACTTGGTCGCCGCATGATGCTCCTGAGCACCCAAGGCACGGCACGGGACGAATATCTTGCCGAGGCCGAGCTGGCGCAATTCCGGGCGGGCGCCGCCATATACGCAACGATCTCGCACCAGGCCGTCCGCCTCGATCCGGCTCCGCGGCGGCGAATCTTGCTGAATTGCTTCGATCCCGAGACGCCGTCGCTGGCGTTCGTGCCGGACGATTACCAGATGGCGCGTGACCTGACGCGGACGATCTTCGAGCGTGGCTACCGCAGGCCCTTCTTCCTGAACCTTTCGGAAGACCACGTTGCGGCGAAACTCAGACGAGACGGCTTCATCGACGAGGCGCGCGCCTGCGGTCTGGAGGTCGCCGACCGTGTGCTCGAAGGAACGGTTGCGGTGGATGGGGGGCATCGCCAATGCGTCGACGATGTCCTGCCGCCGCTCCTGTCGGACAAGGAGCGGCCGGATCTGGTTTTGTGCGGCCAGGATCAGATGGCGATGCAGGTCTATGCACAGCTCTGGCGCGCTGGTCTCGAGGTCGGGCGTGACGTGGGCGTCGCGAGTTTCGACAACCAGGAGCCGATTGCCGCGAACCTGACGCCGGGCCTTTCGACGATGGCATTGCCGTACTACGAAATGGGTCGACAGGCGATGGTTGCGGCCTGCGCCGCAAGCGACGGCGCGCCCGAAATCGTGAGAATTCCCGGGACCTTGCAAGACCGGGCATCCTTCTAGGAAGACGGCCGCCGGAACACCAGTGACAGGAGTATTGACAACGTGCGCCATTTTGGCCATGCTCAAAAATGTCTCACGTTGTCATTATGGCGAGAGATAGAAGTCCGTGGCTTGGGAGGGCCTCGGTAAACCAATCTGGGAGGTCACCATGAAAGCTCTGTTCACCGCCGCAGCAGCGGTTTATGGACTCATGTCCGCCAGCGCCGTCTGCGCGCAGGACATCACTGCCTGGGTCATCGACGGAGATGCCGAGAAGGCATACTTCGTCCAACTCGAAGAAGCCTTCAACGCCAGCGACGCAGGCGTGACCGTCAAGCTCGTGCCGATCCCCGGCTACAACGACGCCATCAACGCGGCGACGCTTGCCGGCGATCTTCCCGACGTGATCATGATCGACGGCCCCAACATGGCTGCGATGGCCTGGGCGGGGACGATCCAGCCCATCGGCGACCTGCTCGACGGCGCCGTCCTCGACGACCTTCTGCCGGCCGTCCGGGCCCAGGGCACCTATGGTCCCGACGAGGACTTCTATTTCGTCAGCCCCTATGACAGTTCCGTCCTTCTCTGGGGCAACCGGGCCATCCTCGAAAGCGCCGGCATCGAGATCCCGACCTCGATCGAAGACGCATGGACCGCCGAGGAACTCGGCGACGTGCTGGCCAAGCTGAAGGAGCAGGACGGCATCGAATGGCCGCTCGATGTCAAGCTGAACTACGGCGCGGGCGAGTGGCTGACCTACGGTTTTTCTCCGTTCATCCAGTCCGCCGGAGGCGACATCATCGACCGAAAGACCTGGCACGCTGATGGCACGATAAACTCCGAGTCCAATGTCGCGGTGCTGCAGACCCTGCAGGACTGGGTCAACGCCGGCTATGTCGTTCCGGCCTCGGCGGGCGACAACAAATTCTACGGCGAGAAGACAGCCGCGCTTTCCTGGGTCGGCAACTGGATGTGGGGCGCGCACAAGGAAGGGCTCGGCGACGACCTCGTGCTGATCCCGGCACCCTCGTTCGGCGAGGCCGGTCCTGTCTCGCCAAACGGCGGTTGGGGCTGGGCTGTGCCCGCTTCGACGGAGAACCTCGACGCAGTGGGCAAGTTCCTCAACTTCGCAATGTCGACCGACCAGGTCGCAAAATACGCCGACATGACGGGCTATATCCCGGCCCGGGCTTCCGCCGTACCGCTTTCGGCGCGGTATGGCGAGGGCGGCGAGGGTGAGCTGTTCGCCAAGCAGGCCGCCTGCTGCGCCATCGTGCGTCCAGTTCACCCGGCCTATCCGGTGATCACGGCCGCTTTCGCCGGGGCGATCGACAACATCATGACCGGTACGGCTGACGTGAAGGCGGAGCTCGACAAGGCCGCCGAGACCATCGACGAGGATATCGAGGACAACGCAGGCTATCCGCCCTTCGACCAGTGATCCTCCCTGTCCCCGGTAGCGGCCCGTCCGCTGCCGGGGATCCTTTCAGATCACGAACCGTCACGCAGGAGAGCGCACATGAGCCTCAAATCCAAATCGCGCCGTCAGCAATGGCTCATGCTGAGCCCCGCAATCCTCGGCCTGTCCCTGATCGTCATCCTGCCCTTCTTCCTGTCAATCTGGTTTTCCTTCACCGACCAGCGGCTTGTCCCCCGTCCGATCCCGACTCAGGTCGTTGGCTTCCGGAACTACGAACGCATCCTCACGGATGATGAATTCTGGCAGGCGGTCGGGAACACCGTGCTCTTCGCCGTCCTCGTCGTGCCGTTCCAGCTGGCGATTTCGCTGGGCGCGGCGATGATCCTCAACTCGAAGCTGCGCCTCCGGGCCGCGCTCCGAACCGTCGCCATCTTGCCGTTGCTGCTTCCAATGACGGTGATCGTCGCGATCTGGGCGGTGCTGTACCGTATCCCCAACGGTCCCTTCAACGCGGTCTTCCAGCTTTTCGCGGGCAGCGGGAACTACGTCGATTGGCTCGGCTCGTCCTCGACGGCGATGGTCGCCATCGTGGTCCTGTCCGCCTGGGCGACCTTCCCGTACCAGATGCTGATCTACCTCGCCGGCCTTCAGGACATCGCCGAGGAGCTCTACGAGGCAGCTCGGATCGACGGCGCCACGCGCTGGCAGCAGTTCTGGAACGTCACCTGGCCGGGCCTTCGCAACGTCAACATCTTCCTTCTGATCATCACCACCATCGGTGCGCTCAAGCTCTTCACCCAGATCGCGATCCTGACGCGCGGCGGTCCCAATGGATCGACCACGACGATCATCTACTACCTCTTCAAGGAGGGGTATCAGACGCAGAAGGTCGGGTTCGCCTCGGCGGTCGCAGTGATGTTCTTCCTTGCCGTCACCGCCATCGCGCTGCTGCAGCGGAAGATCTTCAAGAACGAAGAGGAGACCTGAGTATGGCGACCCTGTCATCGACCCGTCCGTCGCGCTTCACGATGCTTTCGGCCGGTATCCTCTTCGTCGGCGTCGTGGCGCCGCTGATGATGGCGATCACCATCAGCCTGAACCCCGACGAACAGCGCATCCTCGTCGACATGGGCACCTGGCGCGCGTTCATCCCAACCGTGATCTCCGGCCAGAACTACGTCGAGGTCTGGACCGACCCGGTCCATCCGTTCCTGCGGTACCTGTTCAACACGACCTTCATAACGCTGACCACGCTGATCCTGTCGATCCTGATCAACTCGATGGCGGCCTTCGTGCTGGCGCAGGGCACGGTCGGAGGACGCAAGCTCCTGATCGCGATCATCCTGGCCACGCTCGTCGTCCCGGCGGAAAGTCTCGTCCTGCCGCAGCTCATAATGGCATCACGGGCCGGAATCATCGACAGCTACGAAGTGCAGATCCTGCCCGGCGTCGCGAATGCCATGGCGATCTTCCTGTTCTACCAGTTCTTCTCGCGCCTGCCGCGCGACCTGATCGAGGCGGCGCGGGTGGACGGGTTCAGCTTCTTCCAGATCTATCGCCACATCGCGATGCCGCTGTCGAAGCCCGTCGTCTCGGCCATCGCGGTCCTGCAATTCCTGGAAATCTGGAACAGCTATCTCTGGCCGGTCATGGTTACCCGTGGCCCCGAGGTCCGGCCGCTCTCGGTTGCCATGTCCGCTTACTTCGGCACCAACCAGGCCGCCTGGGGCAACATCATGGCCTTCGCCGTGTCGATGGCGATACCGGTGATCCTGTTCTTCCTGCTCCTGCAGAAACAGTTCATTGCCAGCGTCGTCAGCTCCGGCGTCAAGGGGTGAGATGATGACCGACGAGCCGTTCCGACCCAGTCTTCATCTGACCCCGCCAAAGGGTTGGATGAACGACCCCAACGGGCTGATCAAGATCGGTGACATCTGGCATGTCTTCTACCAGCACGACCCGGGCAGCACGCTCCACGACCGGATGCACTGGGGCCGCGCCTCGACGCGCGACTTTGTGAGCTGGGTCCACCATCCCGACGCGCTTGCTCCCGAGGGCGAGTGGATGTGTTATTCCGGCTCGGCCGTCGCCACGGATGACGGCGTGAAGCTCCTCTTTACCGAGCACAAGCCGCTTCCGTCCGGAGGGGAGTGCCAGCGCCAGTCCCTGGTGCACGCCGACCTCGACGCCGGAACGTTCCGCCGCGACCCGGCCAACCCTGTCTTGACCAGCCACGGGGCGGGCGTGTTCCGGGATCCGAAGGTCATTCGGCACGAAAGCTCGGGGCGCTGGATCATGCTGATAACCACCGGGCAGGAGATCGCGTTCTATTCGTCCCAGGATCTCGTCGCCTGGGAGTTCGAAAGCGTATTCGGTGCGAATGACGGGTTTCACACCGACGCGCCCTGGGAGTGCCCCGATCTTTTCGAACTCGCGACCCCGGAGGGTGAAACCGCCTGGGTCCTTTCCGTCGGTGTTGCCGGCGGCGTGCCGGGAGGGGGGACCGGGACACAGTATTTCGTCGGCGATTTCGATGGCCGGAGGTTCATCAATCGAAACGCGCCCGACCAGGTCCTCTGGGCCGATTGGGGTCGCGACTTCTACGCCGCCCAGAGTTTCTTCCGCTCGGACGGCGGCACGCCCGTCTGGCTCGCCTGGGCGTCGAACTGGCGCTACGCGCGCCAAACGCCAACCGTGGCGTTTCGCGGAGCACTGACGCACCCGCGGGAGCTTTCCCTGAGGCAAACGCCAGGCGGCCTGAGGCTGATCCAGCGCCTTCCCGAGACCGTCCGGAGGTCGCTGCCTCTGGCCTCCGAAGCAGGGCCCGGCGGCGTTGCCGCCTACCGCGAAGAGTTCACGCTCGCCCCCGGCGAAGTCCTCCGGCTCTTCGGCGAAGACACTCCGCAGCTTCGCCGCTCGGAAGATGGTCGCTCCCTGATGGTCACCCGCTACGGTGCCTGGGCCGAGACCGCGGCACCCGCCTTCGCCGGCAGCTATCAGCTGCCCATCTCCGACGGACCGCTCAGGGGTGAGGTCTACGTCGATCACGGCATCGTCGAGATTGCACTCGACGACGGAGCGACCTGGATCACTGAAGTGCATTACCCTGACGCCCTGACCGTGGCGCCGGAAGTCTGCCGCTGGTCCCCGCAGGAGGCAGCCTGATGCCTTGCACGGCCGGCAAGAAACCCTGTCTGGGAGGATAAGATGTCCGAAGTCATCCTGAAAAACGTCCGCAAAGCCTACAGCGCGGTCGAGGTCATTCCCAATATCAATCTCACGATCCCCGACGGGTCGTTCACCGTGCTCGTCGGACCATCCGGTTGCGGCAAGTCAACGCTCCTGCGGATGATCGCGGGCCTCGAAGAGGTCTCCGACGGCCAGATCCTGATCGGCGGCCAGGACGTGACCGGCGCCGAACCGTCGGAGCGCGGTATCGCGATGGTGTTCCAGTCCTACGCGCTCTATCCGCATATGACGGTCGCCGACAACATCGGCTTCGGGCTGAAGCTCGCCAAGATGCCGCAGGATGAGCGCGAACAGCGGGTTCGCGAAGCGGCGGACATCCTGCAACTGACGCAGCTTCTCGACCGGAAGCCCAAGCAGCTTTCAGGCGGCCAGCGGCAGCGCGTCGCCATCGGCCGCGCGATCGTCCGGAAGCCCAAGGTGTTCCTGTTCGACGAGCCTCTGTCCAACCTCGACGCCGCGCTCCGGGGCCAGATGCGTGTCGAGCTCTCGGAATTGCATGATCGGCTTGGCGCCACGATGGTCTACGTCACGCACGACCAGGTCGAAGCAATGACCATGGCCGATCAGATCGTTACCCTGTCGAAGGGGATCATCGAGCAGGTCGGCTCTCCGATGAGCCTCTACGAGACGCCTCGAACGCCGTTCGTGGCTGGCTTCATCGGCTCGCCCAAGATGAACCTCTTCAGCGGCGAGGCAGTCGGCGAACCCGGAATCGACACGTTCGGCGTCAGGCCGGAACATATCGACATAACGACGGGCGATGACGGCAGGTGGCGCGGCAAGATCCGGCACTCGGAACTGCTCGGGGCAGAAACGATTTCCCACGTCGAGGTCGCCGGGCTGGGCACCGTTGTCGTCAGGAGCGAAGGCGCCGTGCGCCACACGCCGGGGACCGAAGTCTCACTCGCGATACGCGATGGTGCCGAGCATCGCTTCTCGGCTGGTGAACGTTTGGCAACCTAGCCCGGTCTTGGCACTTGCGGACGGTGTCGCGCAGGCGCCGGAAGCGATCCTCCGGCGGTTGTTCGGCATATTCGTGGTGGGCTGACTGTGCCCGCGGCGTCCGTCGAGGCGGCGCGCTTATCGACGGGTCCGCCCGGATGCCGCGCGCCGCTTGATCCCGCGGGCCCGAGTCGGGTCCTGGTTGCCGCTCGATCTGGATCTGGGTGCGGCTTCAACCGCGCCGGGGCCGTTCTTCGCATTGGCCGAGCCAGGCAATGGTCGTTGACCCGCGCTTGAAGGTCTCGTTCCCTCGCAGGGCGATCCTGGCGCCGCGCCTTATGACAATCCGCGCGCGCCATGCTACGACCCGTCCTTGCGCGATGCTTTGCTAGGGTGCCCATCGCGGCGCACCATTGCCTTCAGCGGTACCAAGTATTGAAAAGTGAGAGAAAATCGCGGATTGGCGTATCCCGGCGTTTCGCCGTCGCGCCGATGATGGACTGGACCGACCGTCATTGTCGGTTCTTCCATCGCCGCCTGACCCGATGCGCCATGCTCTATACGGAGATGGTGGTCGCCGACGCGGTTCTCCATGGCGATGGGGAGCGCCTGCTGGGATTTTCGCGGCAGGAGCATCCGATCGCCATCCAGCTCGGCGGGTCGGATCCGGCGAAGCTCGCCGAGGCGGCGCGCATCGCCGAGGATCGCGGCTATGACGAGATCAATCTCAATGTCGGATGCCCGTCCGATCGGGTGCGGTCGGGAACCTTCGGCGCCTGCCTGATGCTGACGCCCGGCCTGGTCGCCGATTGCGTGGCGGCGATGAAATCCGCGGTCGATGTCCCGGTGACGGTCAAATGCCGGCTCGGCGTCGACGACCAGGACACCGGCCCGGCGCTCGACGCACTCGCCGACGCCGTGGTGGCGGCCGGCTGCGACGGGCTGTGGGTCCATGCCCGCAAGGCATGGCTCTCGGGGCTGAGCCCGAAGGAGAACCGCGAGGTTCCGCCGCTCGACTATGGCCGGGTCCATGCCCTGAAGCGGCGCCTGCCCGACGTCTTCGTCGGTATCAATGGCGGCATCCCTTCGCTCGATGAGGCCTCCCGCCAGCTCGACCATGTCGATGGCGTGATGCTCGGCCGCGCCGCCTATCATACCCCGGCTATCCTGCTCGATGTCGACCGGCGCTTCTTTGGCATCGACGCGCCGCAGGATGTCCGGGCCGCCGCCCTGGCGATGGTTCCCTATGTCGAGAAGGAGCTGGCACGTGGCGCCCGCCTGTCCCAGACCGCCCGGCACATGCTGGGCCTGTTTCACGGGCGTCCCGGCGCGCGCCAGTGGCGGCGCATCCTCTCCGTCGAAGGCGCACGTCCCGACGCGGGCGTGGAGGTGCTGTTCGAGGCGCTTGCCGCGGTCGAGGCCGGCGGGCTGGACATTCTCGGGCAAACGTCCGAAACAGGCCTGATCGACCTCCAGCCCGCCTGACCGGCGGCGTTCTTCGCACTTTCGGGGGGGCGCATGCAGATCACCGCCACGTCGGCCGAGCTGATCCAGCTCGGCATCGCGCTTCTATTGGCCGGGGCGCTGTCAGGCCTCCTCGCGGGTATCTTCGGGATCGGCGGCGGAGCGGTCATCGTTCCGGTGCTCTACCAGGCACTCGTCTACCTCGGCGTCGATGAGTCGGTGCGGATGCATGTTGCCGTCGGTACGTCGCTGGCGATCATCGTTCCGACTTCCCTGCGATCCTTCTTCGCGCACAAGCGCCGTGGCGCGGTCGACATGGCTCTCTTCCGGAGTTTCCTGATCCCGGTTCCCCTGGGGGTGATCGTCGCCTCGATCGTCGCGGCGTCGATATCGGGCGCCGCGCTGAGAGGCATTTTCGCCGCGATCGCGCTTGCCGTTGCGCTGAAGCTGATCCTGCAGAGGCAAGGCTGGCAGTTGGGGCAGGACATCCCGGGCAACCCGTCGCGCGCGATCATCGGCGGGCTGATCGGCTTCTTCTCGACACTGATGGGGATCGGCGGCGGGATCATCACCAACACCTACATGACCCTCTTCGGCCGTCCGATCCATCAGGCGGTCGCGACGTCGTCGGGGGTCGGGGTGCTGATCTCGATACCGGGGGTGATCGGCTACGTCTGGGCGGGCTGGGGCAATCCGCTGCTGCCGCCATTCTCGCTGGGTTTCGTCAATCTCATCGGCGTGCTGGTGGTCATCCCGGCCAGCGTCCTGATCGCTCCGCTGGGCGTCCGGATTGCCCATGTGCTGACCCGCCGGCAGCTCGAACTGGGTTTCGGAATATTCCTGGTCGTCGTCGCGATCCGGTTCGCGGTGTCGCTGCTGTGACCCTTATGGCGACAGGATCAGCCGGTCGCCGGATATCGAATAGCCGTGCAGCCGGTTGAGGAAGGAGAGGCCGAGAAGGCTCTGCTCCAGCGAGCCATGTGGCGCGACCAGCGCCTGGATGTCGCGATGTTCGATCGGACCGACGCTCATCCGATGGAGGGTGATCGCCGCCGCCGTCATCACGCCATTCGCAGTGCGGATCGGGACGGTGTAGGCGAGCGAGGCGGGATCGATGCCGATGCGCCGGGCGTCGCGCGTGGTGAGCGTGACAAAGCTCGCGCCCGTATCGAACAGCATCGCCACCTGGACGTCATCGACCATGGCGCGGACCGCGAAATGGCCCTGCGACGACCGGATGAAGGCGACGCTGTCCGCTCCGTCCGCCCCGGCCAGGCGTCCGGTAATCGGCATGCCCGGCGCGAGGGAGCCGAGCAGGCGGCCGGCAAACCCCGCAAGCTGGTCGCGGCTGGCATAGAGGCCCGCCACCACCAGTATCATGGCGGCCCAGACGGCCATCGAACGCAGGATCTGCCACGCGCCGAGGGGGCGCGCGAAGACGCCGGCACCGACGAAGAGCAGGATCGCCAGGAGCGCGACCAGACGCGGCAGGTCGATATCGTCGATCGTGATGCCGGCATCGGTCGCGAACAGCGCGCCCGCCACCACCAGCGCGACCACGGCCAGCCCCAGCAGCAGCCGGGGCAGCAGGGTATTCGGCCTTTTGGGTTCGTCGCTCACGGCTGTTGCCCAGCTTCGACGGTGACGTTCAGGTCGCGGCGGCGACGCCTGTCAGAAACGACACAAGGGCGATCTGCTGGCAGGCACCGAGCGTATCTCCGGTCCGGCCGCCGATCTGGCGGCGCGTCCAGAAAGCAAGGATATAGGTACCCGCGAGCGAAAGGAGAATGCCGGCGATCACAGCGGCGAGCCCGGCACCCGGCCACACCAGGACAAAGGTGAGGGCCAGGGCGATCGCCTGGGCGGTCAGCATCGCCCCGGAGTCCGGCGGGCCGGTGTCGTGGGCGAGGCCGTCGGCGCGGGCGGCAGGCAGGTCGTGCCACATGCGCATCATCGCCGTGCGGGACACCGCCTCGGCGGCGACCAGGGCAAAGCCGGCGGCCCAAGCCGACGAAGCCGCGATAGCCCCGAGCGCCGCAGTCCGAGTCAGGATCGAGAAGACCAGCGCCGCCGCTCCATGACTTCCGATGCGGCTGTCCCGCATGATCTCAAGCTTGCCGGCGATGTCGTTTCCGCCGCCAAAGCCGTCGAACGTATCGGCGAGCCCATCCTCGTGAAGGCCGCCCGTCACCAGCATTGTCGCGGCGACCGCGAGCGCCGCCGCCACGAGCAGCGGCACGCCGAGTCCGACCGCGATCACGATAACCGCACCGCCGACGAGTCCGACAAGCGCGCCGGCGACCGGGAACATCCGCGAGGCCCGGCCGAATTCCGGGCGGGCGCCGGAGACCGGCAGGAGCCGCGCGACCGGGAGGCGCGTCAGGAAGCCGATGGACGTCGCCAGGTCCTCGCCAAGCGAGGCGGCATATCCACCAAGTCGGTCTGCGGCTGGCATATGGGGCAGCGTCCCGCCACGGTTGCTTGTGAACGATCCGACTCGGGTTATAGAACCACGCTCACGGCGCGTCCAAGAGACGCCCAACGGAGCCCATGATGCCGCCCGCCGAATCGGTGCTGCCCTTCGACGACATACGGAACCTGGTCAGGAGCATGCCGGATGCCGATGAGGCGGCGGCCGCTGCGGTTCGTGCCCGGGATGCCGAGCTGACCAAGCCGGCCGGCTCGCTCGGGCGGCTCGAGACTCTCGCCGAATGGCTCGCAAGCTGGCAGGGCAAGGCGCCGCCGACCGTCGACCGGCCGCTGGTAGCGATATTCGCCGGCAACCACGGCGTCGTCGCCCGTGGCGTCTCGGCTTTTCCCGGTGCGGTGACGCAGCAGATGGTCGAGAATTTCGCGGCCGGCGGGGCGGCGATCAACCAGATCTGCCTGACCCTCGATCTCGGCCTCAAGGTCTTCGACCTCGGCCTCGACGTTCCGACCGGCGACATCACGGTCGAGGCGGCGATGGACGAGGTCGCTTGCGCGAGGGCGATGGCTTTCGGCATGGAGGCGACGGCCGGCGGCATCGACCTGCTTTGTGTCGGCGAGATGGGGATCGGCAATACGACGGTCGCCGCAGCGATCTTCAACGCGCTCTATGGTGGGCCGGCAGTGGAATGGGTGGGGCCGGGAACCGGGCTCGACGCGTCCGGAATCGAGCGGAAGGCCGCCGCGGTCGAGGCGGCTCTCGACGTTCACCGCAACGGCCTGTCGGACCCGCTCGAGGTGCTCAGGCGCGTCGGGGGCAGGGAGGTCGCGGCGATGGCCGGCGCCATCCTCGCCGCGCGCCACGGACGCATTCCGGTCATCGTCGACGGCTATGTCGCGACGTCCGCGGCGGCCGTCATCCATGCCATGGATGCCGGCGCGATCGACCATTGCCTGTTCGGCCATCTGTCGACCGAACCAGGGCATCGCCGGGCCCTTGACCGGATGGGCAGGCGGCCGCTCCTCGATCTGGATATGCGGCTCGGGGAAGGAAGCGGCGCAGCCCTTGCCGCCGGCATCGTCCGCTCGGCCGCGCGGGTGCATGCCGGGATGGCGACCTTTTCCCAGGCGGGAGTCTCGGGAAAGGAAGGCTGAGCCGCAAGGCCGGCGGTCAGCCGACGCGCAGCCAGCGGTTCCTTCGCCCGCTGTCCTCCTCGATCGGCGGAAGCGCTTCCATCACCCGCGACGAGGGGAAGGTCGCGATGACCTCGGTTCCCTCGCGAAGCTTCGATTTCAGCTCGAACGCGCCGTCGTGCATGCGAACCAGCGCCTGGACGATCGGCAGGCCGAGGCCGGCGCCCTGTTCGGCATTCTTGATCGCGATCGCTCCCTGACCGAAGGAGGTCAGCACGATCGGGATCTCTTCCTCCGGGATGCCGGGACCGTTGTCGCGGATCGAAAGGAATTGCGCGCCGTCGGCTGTCGATCCGGCCCGGGCGGTGATCTGGCCGCCGGACGGGGTGAACTTGATCGCGTTCGAGACGAGATTGAGGACGATCTGGCGGATGGCACGATCGTCGGCCCAGATTCGCGGCATGTCGCGTTGGTAGTCCTCGACGATCCTGATGTTCTTTCCGCTGGCCTTGAGCTGCAGGAGATGACAGCACTCCTCGACGAGGGCGACCAGATTGACGGGTTCCTCGTAGAGCTCGTAGTGGCCCGCCTCGATGCGGGAAAGATCGAGGATTTCGTTGATCAGATCGAGGAGATGCTTGCCGCTCTCGTGGATATTGGCGGCATAGTCGCGATAGCTCTCGTTCTCGATCGGGCCGAGCACCTCGCCCTTCATGACCTCCGAGAAGCCGAGGATCGCGTTCAGCGGGGTCCGCAGCTCGTGGCTCATCGTCGCGAGGAAACGCGACTTGGCGAGATTCGCCTCTTCAGCGCGGCGCCGCGATTCGTCGGACATCGCCTTTGCCGTACCGAGCTCGGTGATCAGCAGGTCCTTCTCGGCGCGATATTCATGCATCGTCAGGGTCGCCGAATAGAGGCGCGACGCCAGGATGAGGAAGAAGGACTGGGCGCCGATGGCCATGACCGCCAACGCTACGAACAGGAGCTCGCCGCGGCCGATATAGACGGCGGCGAGGGTCAGGGTGACCGGTATCGTACCGACAACCGCCGCGGTGGGGATCGTCGAGGCGAGCATGGTGGTCGCGGCAATCGCGATCAGGGCGGTCGCGAAGAGGAAGATATCGGCGCCGTTTTGCTGGTCGAGCGCGGATGGTACCAGGATGAACAGCGCAGCCCACGAAACGCCGCCGACGAATTCGGCCGAGATGAACCGGGCGGTCCAGTTGCGGACCTGGACGTCGGCCATGGGAAGCCGCAAGAACTGGCGGCAATAGAGGTACATCCGGAAGTGGACAGCGAGCATCAGGACCGCCCAGGCAAGGACCTCGGGAAGACCGATCCAGAGCAGGGCGGCAGCGGAGACAACCGCCACCATCAACGGCACGACGAATGCGGCGCTCAGCCGGTTTTGCGCGAAGGTGAGGAGGAGCTCATAATCGAAGGCCGGCTTGGTACCGGTCATCGATGTCAGGCGTTCGCGTTGCGAGTCGATCGTGCGACGGACTTCGTTGCGATGCTCCGCCCGTTTGCGGTTTGTCGCCGTCTTGTCGCCGTTCGTTGCTGCTCCAATGGACGTCACGCAGGCTTTTCCCGGTCTGGTGCGCAGCGCCGTTCCCTCGGCGCGGACCATAACCTTGCCAGGGAGAGCTTAATTTGAGGCTAGACAGGGTGGTTAACGGGAGCAGAACGAACGGGCCGACCGGCACCGGAAGAACCGAACGCCAGGCTGCCAGGAGAAGACCGTCGCTGGAGGCACTGATCCGCGACATCCGGGCTTGCCGGATCTGCCGCGACGAACCGGTTGGAACGCCGCTGCCACACGAGCCGCGGCCGGTCTTCCAGGTATCGGAGAGGGCGACGATTTGCGTCGCCGGCCAGGCGCCCGGCACCCGGGTTCATGCATCGGGGCGGCCGTTCACCGATCCGTCCGGAGACCGGCTGCGGGAGTGGATGGGTGTCGACAGCGCAACCTTCTACGACCAGAACCGGATCGCGATCGTGCCGATGGGGTTCTGCTTTCCGGGGCAGGATGGCCGTGGCGCCGATCTCCCGCCGCGAAGGGAGTGTCCGCCAGCCTGGCGGGCAAAGCTCATGGCGGGCCTCCCCAATATCCGCCTGGTCCTCGCGGTGGGCGCCTATGCGCAGGGCTGGCACCTCGGCGCGCTGGCGGGAAGATCGCTGACCGAGACCGTCTCCGCCTGGCGCGAGATCGCCGCGGCGACCGACCCGGTCGTCGTTCCCTTGCCCCATCCGTCGTGGCGCAACAATGCCTGGCTGAAGAAGAACCCGTGGTTCGGGGCCGAACTGCTGCCGGTGCTGCGGGACAGGGTAGCGGAGGAGCTCGGGCGGTCTTAGTTCTGGTTGCGAAAAAAATCCTTTGCAGCAGTGAAGCCGGGGATGAAATTAGGATCATGTCTCTTTATAGAGGCAATCACGGAATTTCATTCTCGTGGAGACCCAGGATGGTCGACCGCCTCGACAGGAAGATTCTGCAGATACTTCAGGAAGACGCGACGATACCGGTCGCCGAGATCGGACGCCGCATAGGGCTGTCCACCACGCCCTGCTGGCGGCGCATCCAGAAGCTCGAAGAAGAGGGCGTCATAACCCGTCGCGTGGCCCTGCTCGATCCGAAGAAGATCAACACCCGGGTAACCGCCTTCGTCGCCATCACCACCAACCAGCACAATGACGAATGGCTCCGCCGCTTCGCCGAAGTGATCCGTGACATGCCGGAGGTGGCCGAGTTCTACCGGATGGCAGGGCAGGTGGATTACCTGCTGCGGGTCGTCGTGCCCGATATCGAAGCGTATGACTCCTTCTACCGGCGGCTGATCTCGAAGATCGACATCGCCGATGTCTCAACCACCTTCGCGATGGAGCAGATCAAATACACGACGATGCTGCCGCTGAATTACATCCCCCTCGACAAGGAGAAGGCGACGGCATGAGCTGGCTGTTTCGACGGACGGTCGCGGGTGCGGTACTGGCGGTCGCGGCGATCGCTGCGGTCCCGGCACTGGCTGCCGGCGGCAAATGGACAGCGGTGAGCAAGACGGCGATGTCGATTACCGGCGACATCACGGTCTCGGGCGGCGCGATCAGGTTCGAGAACGGCGCCAGCATCGGCCTCAAACCGGTCTCCGGTACACCCCGGCTCTTCGCGGTCGAGCCCGCCGGCAACCCGGAACTGCTGAATGGCAACTACCTCTGCAGCCCGGCCGAGGGGCCGAAATATGTTGCCCTGGCCGAACTCGGGACCACCCTGACCCTTCTCGCCTTCGACGGTCCCAAAGAGCCGGCCCTGGCCGAGAATCCTCTGGAGCAGGATGACATCTGCGCGATGTTCACTTACGCGCGCTAGCTCTTTTCGCCCCGTCGGCGGATACGCTCGATCCGCACCGGGTCGCTGAGCTCCTTCGCGGCGCCGCGCCCTATCCAGCGCGCCGTCCTGTCGTCCGACGCGGCCAACCGCTCGGCCATGGCGAGCGCCTCCGGATGCAGCGCCATCGAGCGCTTGCCGATCTGGCGAAGCGCCCAGTTGACGGCCTTCTTCACGAAGTTGCGCGGGTCGGCGGCGTGGCGAGCGACCAGCGCGAGAAACGCGACGAACCGTTCGTCGGGAACGTCCTTGCCATGCACCGCATAGGCGGCGAGCAGGGAGAAGCCTGCGCGCCGGACGAATTCCCGTTCGTCGTCGGCCCATGCCGGGATCTTTTCCTCGACGAAGGGCGTCCGGTCGAAGAGCCTGGAGCAGGCCTGGTCGCACAGGTCCCAGGAGTCGAAGTCCGCGGCCCAGGCGTCCATCTGCTCCGGCGTGACCTTCTTCGGCTCGTCGACGAAGACGGCAAGAAGGCGCGCCTCGTGGAAGCCGCTCGCCCAGAGCGCCGCCGCAAGGTCGTGATCGCGGCCGAGCCGCCGGGCGATCGGCCGGAGCTGCGCGATCGAGACGCCGAAGGCCCGGTCGACGTTGATGCCATAGCGGCCCATCCCGAGGCGGTTTGCCTCGGATCCGAGAGATCCGAGCTCGGCGATGATCCCCTCGGGATCAATACCGGCGGCACGCATGCAAAGGTCGAAGGGCCGCCTAGTCCTGCATTTCGAAGACGCCGATGATGTTGCCTTCCGAATCCCTGAACCAGCCGCCGCGGCCCCCGGGCATGCTGGCGATCGAGTCGACGGTCCTCATCCCGGGAAGATCATACTCCTCGAAGACGACGCCGAGTGCCTTCAAATCCCGCACTTCGGACGTGACGTCGGGCGTTAGGAAACTCATGAGGGTCTGCGGCGCCTCACCCGCATTCGGCGTCGGATAGATGAAGAAACCGGTTCCGTTCGCGGCCTGGTACATGACGCCGCCTTCGGTCTCCATGACCGGCTTGAAGCCGAGCTTTTCGTCGTACCAACGGATTGCCCGATCGAGATCAGAAGCGGGAATCGTTGCCATGACAGCGCAATCTGTCAGCATTTCACCCTCCTTCGTTCGATTGGGGTTATCCCCCAGACTTGAGGTTACTACCCGAATCCGGAAAGGACAAAAGGTCTGGCGCTATACCCTGCCCGGATTTCCGGTCAGTCGCGCATCAGCCGGGCGAGCAGGCTCGAGGTATCCCAGCGACCGCCGCCCATCGCCTGCACTTCGGCATAGAACTGGTCGACAAGCGCCGCGACCGGCAGCTTCGCGCCATTGCCGCGGGCTTCCCCGGTCGCGATCGCCAGGTCCTTGCGCATCCAGTTGACGGCGAAGCCGTGTTCGTATTCGCCGGCATCCATCGTCTTCCACCGGTTTTCCATCTGCCACGACTGGGCGGCGCCCTTCGAGATCACGCTGATCACCTGCTCGACGTCGAGTCCGGCGCGCTTGGCAAAATGGATGCCCTCGGCGAGACCCTGGACGAGGCCGGCGATGCAGATCTGGTTGACCATCTTGGTGAGCTGGCCGGCTCCGGCCGGCCCCATCAGGCCGACCATCTTGGCGAAGCAATCGATCACCGGCTTTGCCGCGTCGAACGTTGCCTGCTCGCCGCCGCACATCACGGTGAGTTGTCCGTTTTCCGCACCGGCCTGCCCGCCGGAGACCGGGGCATCCAGGAAGCCGCAGCCCTTGTCCCTGGCGGCGGTTTCGAGCTCGCGCGCGACGATGGCCGAGGCGGTCGTGTTGTCAATGAGGATGGCGCCTTGCTTCATGCCGGCCAGGACGCCGTCCTCGCCGATGGTAACGGAGCGGAGGTCGTCGTCGTTTCCGACGCAGCAGAAGACGAAGTCGGCGCCTCCGGCGGCTTCCCTCGGTGTCGGCGCGGACCTGCCGCCATGCTCGGCGACCCACTTGTCCGCCGTCGCGGCAGTGCGGTTGAAGACCACCAGCTCGTGATCGCCGCGTGCCTTGAGATGGCCCGCCATCGGATAGCCCATGATGCCCAGGCCGATGAAGGCTACTTTGGCCATTTGTTCATACTCCTGCTGGATTCGATGAAAGGCGCCGGGTCGGCGCATTCATGGATAGACCTTGCCCATGCCCCCGTCAGCACTACCCCGGCCGATCCGGCTCATGCAGGCGGGACGACGCAGGCCCCTCATGCGATGTTATGGGATCGGACGATCGAACTTAAGGTGACACAATGATCCTTAGACAATTTCGGGTGACGATTCACGAGGGCAGGGAGCAAGAATTCGAGACGGTGTTTCGCGACGAGATCCTCCCCATGGTCAAAGAGCATGACGGGTTGATCTGGGTCGCCGCCGGCAAACCGCTGGAGGGAGATTCCGACATTTTCTGCATGACCATGCTCTGGCGGGACCTGGATGCGATCAAGGCCTTTGCGGGGGCCGACTGGACCCAAGCCCGGATCGAACCGCAGGAGGCGCACCTGATCAAGTCCACCAGCCTCGAGCATTTCGCGCTTCTCGGGTCGACGGGGCCCTGAGAATCGCAGGGTCCGGCCGAGCCCGGGAGGTCGCAGGAACGCCTAGTCGCCGCCGAACACCTCGTAATGGTGCATCTCGACACGCTCCGCGATACGCGCTTCGTCGCCGAACAGGATGGCTTCCTGCCAATTCTCGCCGACCGCCCGCTTGATCGCGTCGGTGTCGGTCCAAACGGATGTCATCGAGAATTCCAGGCCATCCGGTTCGAGCGGCTTTCCCGCAAAGAAGGCGACACATCCGGCCTGACTCCGCATCCACGGGATTGAATGCTCTTCCACCATACGCTGCCAGTCCGCGGCGCATCCCGCCTTGACCCACACCCGGAATATTCGAACGATCATCTTTCCCTCCCCGATGACTGCGCGAGCGCGTCTGCCCGGCGCAGCGTGCCTCGCTGGCTGCATTCCAGATCATCCTGCCTGCGGCTTCGGCGCCTCCGCATGGCCGGCAACCAAGATTTCGAACGCGGGGCTGCCGGTCATGCCGTCGAGCGCCTGATATGCCGGCTGAGGCGGCGCTCGACCCGGTTCCACACGCGGCGAAGCGTTTCGACCAGGATGAAGTAGAGGATGGCGGCGTAGAAATAGACCGTGATGTCGAAGGAGCGGGCGAAAGCGAGCCGTGTCGCGCCCATCAGGTCGAACACGGTGACGATCGCGGCGACGGCCGACCCCTTGATCATCAGGATGACCTCGTTACCGAGCGGGCGGAGACCGAGCAGGACCGCCTGCGGCAGCACGATCTTGAGCATGGTCTGCCACCGCGACAGGCCGAGCGAGTAGGCCGCCTCCGTCTGGCCGGCCGCGACCTGGCGGATCGCCCCGCGGAGGATCTCGGTCTGATAGGCGCCGGTGTTCAGGGTGAAGGTCAGCAGGCAGCAATAGAACGCATCGCGGAAGAACCACCAGAGCCCGATGGATTCGAGGAAGGTCCGGAATTCGCCGCTGCCGTAGTAGACGAGGAAGACCTGTGCGAGGAGCGGGGTGCCGCGGAAGAAGAAGGTGTAGCCGAGCGACAGGGCGCGCAGGACGGGATTGGACGAGAGCCGGGCAAGCGCCATCGGCAACGAGATCAGCGCACCGAGCGCCACCGAGATGGCGACGAGCTCGATGGTGACCAGCAGCCCCTCGAGCATGCGGGGGCCATAGCGGCCGAGCAGCTCAAGCTGGCTCATCGCTTCATCCCCCTTTCCGACCAGCGTTCGATGGCAACGAGACCGAATGTCGAGATGATCGACATCGCCAGATAGATCAGGCAGGCGACGAGATAGAAGAAGAAGGGCTCCTTGGTGGCGCCGACCGCGACCGACGTCTGCCGCAGAAGGTCATTGAGCGCGATGATCGAAACCAGCGACGTTTCCTTGAGCAGGACGAGCCACAGGTTGGCGAGGCCGGGCAGGGCGTAGCGGATGAGCTGCGGCACGATGACCAGCCGCATCGCCTGGAACGGCGTCAGGCCGACCGCTGCCGCGGCCTCGTATTGGCCGCGCCCGATCGATCGAAAGGCCCCCAGAAAGACCTCGCTGGCGAAGGCCGCGAACACGAGGCCGAGGGCGACGAGACCGGCGACGAAAGCGTTGATCTCGACATAGGTGTCGGTGAAGAAGGAGACGAGCCATTGGACCAGATACTGGCCACCGTAATAGACGATGAACAGGGTCAGCAGTTCGGGAAGGGCCCGGAAGACAGTCGCGAAGAGGTTGCCGGGAACCGACAGCCAGGGCGCGTTCGCGTTCCGCGCCAGGCCGACGACAAAGCCAAGGGCAAGGCCGAACGGAAGCGTCGCGGCGGCGAGCCGGATCGTCAGCCAGGTGCCGGCCGCGATCTCGTCGCCCCATCCGTCAGGACCAAAGCTGAGCAGCCCGAGAAGGTCTCCCACGGCGGGCGCTCCGTGCCGTCAGGCAAACACCGGGATGGCGTATTCGCCACCCCGGCTGTCTTTGTTGCGCACCGTCCCGATCAGTAGAGCGAGAAGGGGAAGTACTTCTTGCTGACCTCCTCGTAGGTCCCGTCGGCGAGGATGCCAGCGATGGCCTCGTTGAGCCTTGCCTTCAGCTCGGTATCCTCCTTGCGGACGCCGATACCGATGACGTCATCCTTGACCACCGCCTCGCCGACGAACTCGCAGCACGCGCCGTCTTCGGTTGCGAGCCACAGATCGGAGGGGCCGATATCCGCCAAGACGCCGTCGAGGCGCCCGGAGGCGAGGTCGAGATAGGCGTCGTCCTGGGTCGGATAGAGCTTCACGTCGGCATCGCCGTAGTGTTCCTCCAGGAAATTGGCCGATACGGTCGAGCTTTGAGCGCCGAGGGCCTTGCCGGCGAGGCCCTCCGGCGAAACATCCGTGACTCCCGAGTCTTTGGGCATCACGAAGACCAGCGAATTGGTGTAGTAGCGGTCCGTGAAATCGATCACCTGCTGACGCTCGTCGGTGATCGACATCGAGGCGACGATCGCGTCGTATTTGCCGGCAAGCAGGGCGGGAATGATACCGTCCCAGTCCTGCGCGACGATCGTGCATTCGACCCCCATCTTGGCGCACAGCGCCTTCGCGATGTCGACATCAAAGCCCTGCAGCTCGTTGTTGGCGTCGATGTAGTTGAACGGCGGATAGGCGCCCTCGGTTCCAATCCGAAGCGTATCCGCGGCCATGGCGGGCGCGGATACCAGGGCGACGGCGAGCAATCCGGCACCGATGCTGTGTAGTCTCGACATGACGATCCCCCTAAGCGTTCTTGTTGTTGCTGTGCCAGCGTACAATCGGTCGCGACAATACCGCAAATCCCGAATACATCCGCCAGGCACGGCGCGGGGAACTCAAAGCAAGGCTCGTGCCGCCTCCAGATCCTCGGGGGTATTGATATTGAAGAATGGATCGCGCCGTCCGGTCGCGCTGTCGTCAAAATCGACAGGGACGTAGCCGATGTCATCGAGCCAGTCCCTGACCCGGAGGGAGCGGCCTGTCCTGATGCGATGGTCCAGCGTATCGGCGCAAGCCACCGGAAAGACTCCGAAAACGCCGTGAACGCGTCCGCCGGTGCGGGCGATTGCGGCCTGGTCAGGAGACGGCAAGGCTGCGGTGAGCCGCTGGACGAGGTCGACCGGGAAAAACGGGGTGTCCGTCGCAACGGACGCGATCTGCGTCGCCTCGGGCACGGTCTTCATCGCCCAACGCATGCCGGCGAGAATGCCGGCCAGCGGCCCAACGAAGCCCGGCACCGGGTCCGCGACCACCGGCAATCCGAATCCGGCGAACCGGCTGGCGTCGCCATTGGCATTGATGATCAGCGCCGAGACCTGCGGCCCCAGCCGCTCGATCGCGTTGGCGAGCAGCGGCGTCGCGCCGAACGGCAGCAGGCACTTGTCGATGCCGTCCATGCGGGAGGCGCGGCCGCCGGCGAGCAGGACGCCGACAGGGCGCAGCGACAATCCCTCGGCAGTCAACGAACGCTACTGCCCGACGATGAGGGTCTTGCGGATCGCATCGAATTCCGCCGTCAACGCAGCGGCATCGAATGCCGTCACGGTGCCGGGATCGAAGTTCGCGATGTTGGCCGAATGGACAAAATAGCGCACGGCGAGGCACGGCGACGTCCCGACCAGCGCGTAGACCGTCTCCTCGTAGATGTTGCCCGCGCCGGCATCCGAGAGAGAGGCGACCGAATAGTCGGTGCCATTCTCGGTGACCGTCGTCGGCGTGCTCGCGCCTTCGGGCAGGAAGAGATCGGCCGTGCATGCCGCCGCGTCGGGAAGCGTTTCGACACTCAGCCGCGTATCGTCGGCGAGGTTGGTGCCCTGGGTCATGCCGGCGGGGATGGTGAAGGAGACGCCGGTAATGTCGTGGCCGGGCCCGAGACCTTCGTAGACATAGCCGCCATTGACCGTGTAGCCCGGCGGATAGCGGAGCGAGAAGCCGAATTCCGAGCTGGCGAAAGTCGCCCAGCCCGCGGGAGCCATGTCGCTGACCTGGATGCAGCCATTGAATGTCGGCGTTTCGTCGGCCCCCTCGGTGATGAAGGCGGTGTTGCCCTTGTTCCAGAAGACGATGCTCTCGTCGCTGTTGGCGTAGCGGGCGCCGGAACCCGACATGGTCTGTGGCAGGGTGAGCGTCCGGCCGTCGCTCAGGTTCAGGTCGACCTTGTCGGGATAGAAGGCGGCGTCGATGGTCTTGCCAAGATTGCAGGCGAAGGAGACATCGGTAATCAGGTCGGCGGCCGAGGCGCCGCTCGGTAACGCCATCGCGGCAAGGACCAGGGTCGATCGAAACGACTGCACGGCAAACCTCCATTCCAGCGAAGGGGTGGTCACCGCGGGATCATAGCACTCGATCGGCGTGTCGGGATGTCCGAAACAAACCGACAGCGTCCGTGCTTTCCGGTTGATTAAGACTGAACAGCGGCGGACCGAAGGCGCCCATCACGCCGCCGGGACGGGTGAGGAGGGGAGCGTCGTTCCGGGGAGACGTCCAAATTCACGCAGCCACCTTCGGAGGCGCGGCCCACTCGGGGAGCAGCGCCAGTCGCAACGAGAACGCGTATACGGTTGGTCATTCCGTCCGCCGTGCGCCCACTCGTGAACGAGCGGGTCGCAACGACGATCGGAAGCGGACGAGTCCGCTCCGTTACTTCTTCGCAGCAGACGCCCTCTTCGCCGGGGCTTTCCTGGCCGCAGCGGGCTTCTTCGCAGCGGTGGTCTTCTTCGCGGCGGCGGGCTTCCTGGCAGCCGTGGTCTTCTTCGCGGCCGGCTTCCTCGCAGCGGTGGTCTTCTTCGCGGCGGCGGGCTTCCTGGCAGCGGTGGTCTTCTTCGCCGCGGGCTTCCTCGCAGCCGTGGTCTTCTTCGCGGCGGGTTTCCTGGCGGCCGTGGTCTTCTTCGCGGCCGGCTTCTTCGCAGCCGTGGCTTTCTTCGCGGCAGCGGGCTTCCTGGCAGCCGGTGCCTTGCGAACGGCGGGCTTCTTGGCTGCCGTCTTCCGTGCCGCGGCGGTTCTGGCAGCCGGCTTCTTCGCGGCGGTGCGCGAGGCGGCGGGCTTCTTGGCCGGGGCTTTCTTCGCCGCCGGTTTCCGTGTCGCTGTCTTCGCCAAGGTAGTTCTCCTCTGATGCCGGATCGCGAATCGACCCGCGCCAAACATTGTAATTCAGATTGCCGGTTAATTTCGCGCTAATTACAAACAAACGCTGTGTTGTATCGCTGTCCAGTTCAACGCGTCTTAGCAATGACAATTCTGGTCGCGTTGATCGCGTGAAACGACGATGGCTTCGACCACGAATACGCCGTGCCGAACAGGGCGACGTAGTCATTCAAGAGTTCGGAGTCGGGATCGCCGGCGCAATGACGGGATAACTCCCGACACAACAATTGAAGGGTCGGGCCGGGGCAGTGCAAAGCCGAGAAGGCAACGATCGCGACAGGCGTATTTCTTGTCTTGGCCGGCGTCGGCAGAACCGTGAGACGCCACCGCGGGTTGACCGATCCCTGCCCGCGATGCCTTCCTAAGCATTTGGAAAATTGGATGAATTTGTGGCGGTGTCGCGGCAGAGTCGAGGCCCGGACGACCGCTGGAGACGCTTGATGAGCGACAAGCTGGCTCCTTTGAATTCGATCCCGCCACGGCGTTACTTTGCGGCACGGCAGCGTATGCATCACACCGCGGCTCGTCGGTCGAGCGCGACGATCGCGACGTTGAGGACGGTCGCGAATGCGACCCGAACGAGGTACGGCCCGCGCATCGCCGCTGCCATGCGCACGATATTCCGGAACGTGACCATGATGGCCGCGAAGACGATCGGAAGCGCGACCATCGCGCCGAGACCGAGGTCCGGATTCCGCACGCCGAAAAATGTCCGGCGACCATGCGGCGTCGAGGAAAGTCTGTAAGACGAAGGGCAGGAGCGCGACTGTCCGGGCGCGCGGCGACGAGGTTCGCCAGGCCAGCCACGCGGCGATCGCCGTCACCGTATGGAGGGGTCCCCAAGACGATCGGGAAGACGGCGTCGGGCGGATTGAAGAACGGCCTTTCGGGCGCGGCATACCAGGTCGGGATGTCGGGTGTCGCTGCAAGCTGCCGGAAGGAAGCTGGTGGTATCGTGACGCCGCGGGACCGGCTATGGTGGTCTCCTCGGAGTTCTCACCAACAAAGACAGGCGCCGGTCCGCGCTTTCAGTTCCGAATCCGCTCGCGGCCGAATTGACCGCGCGCAAGACAGCCATGGTCGCGGGCCACCAGACACGGAAAGAAAGTCAGTATGTCCGACATCACCAAGGATCAGGTTCTCGATCGCCTCCGGACGGTAACGGGACCGGACGGGACCGGCGACATTGTTTCGCTCGGGCTCGTGTCGGACATCGTCATCTCCGGCAACAAGGTGATGTTCTCGGTGACCGTCCCGGCAGAGGCGGCCTCGACGCTTGAACCGCTGCGGGTCGCGGCCGAACGGGCGACGCGCGACCTGCCCGGCGTCGAAGGTGCGATGGTGGTGTTGACCGCGGAGAAGAAGGGGGGCGGCGCGCCCTCGGGCGCGCAACAGCCCGCGGCCCCGGCCGGCGCGCAACATGCGCCGCCGCGGCAGCAGGCGGACCAGCCACGCGGGCGCGGCAAGGCGGGGATCCCCGGCGTCGGTGCGATCATCGCGGTCGCCAGCGGCAAGGGTGGCGTCGGCAAGTCGACGACCGCCGTCAACCTCGCGCTCGGTCTGAAGCTGAATGGCCTGCGGGTCGGCATTCTCGACGCCGATATCTACGGACCCTCGCTTCCGCGTTTGCTCAACCTCAAGGATGCCAAGCCGGAGATCGTCAGCGGACGCACGCTGCGGCCGCTCGATGCCCATGGTGCCAAGGTCATGTCGATCGGCTTTCTCGTCGAGGAAGAGACGCCGATGATCTGGCGCGGGCCGATGGTGATCTCGGCGCTTAACCAGATGATGCGCGAGGTCGAATGGGGCGAGCTCGACATCATGGTCGTCGACATGCCGCCCGGTACGGGCGACGCCCAGCTCACCATGGCCCAGCAAGTGCCGCTTGCCGGTTCGGTCATTGTCTCGACGCCACAGGACCTCGCGCTGATCGATGCGCGCCGCGGCATCGCCATGTTCGAACGTGTCGATGTCCCGGTTCTCGGGATCGTCGAGAACATGAGCTACTTCCTCTGTCCGCATTGCGGCGGGCGTACCGACGTCTTTGCCCATGGCGGGGCGCGGCATGAGGCGGAAAGGCTTGGTGTTCCGTTCCTCGGCGAAGTCCCGCTCGAGCTGAAGATACGCGAGACCTCGGACGCCGGCGCACCGATCGTCGCCTCGGATCCGGGCAGTCCTTTCGCCGAGGTCTATCGCGAGATCGCCGCGCGGGTCTGGGACGGCGTCCAGCGTGGGCAGGGCGAAAGCGGCCGCGCGCCGCCGAAGATCGTCATCGAGTGAGGCGCGTCAGCCGATCTTGCGGACGTGGTTGTCCCAGGCGACGCCCGGGGTCTCGCTGATCAGGTTGCGCCCCTGCCACAGGCGTCCCGTGCCGTCGGAGATGAAGAAGTCGCGCCCGTCCGGCGCGATGCCGCAGACGTCGGCGATGGCGCGGCTCTCGACAAAGTTCCGGGTCGCGACATCGAAGATCACCACGTGGCCGCCAACCGGGCTGGTCGCCGCGACGCGCGTGCCGGCGTCATTGACGGTGACCGCGCCGACATATTGGCGCATGCCGGCATAGGCCAGGGCCGGCGCGGTGACGAGTCTCGGATCACCGCCGGGCCTGTGCGTGCCGACGAGGTCGACCCGGTCGCTCTCGCTGCCCTCGTATTGACCGCCGAACCAGATGGTGCGGTCGGTCGATTCCGCCATGTGCCGGATCGACAACTGGTGGAGCGAAGCCGGCAGCATGATCTTCTCGATCAGGTCGCCGGTCGCCGCGTCGAGATAGACCAGCGATGGCTCCATGGTCGGCAGGTTGAGCTTGACCCGGTCGTAGTCGGGATGGGTGGCGACACCGCCATTGCCGACGGCGATCGTCCGCCCGTCGCGCATGAGGAGCGCCTCGTGGGGGCCGATGCCATGCGTATCGATCTCGCCGATCCGGGCGAAGCCGCCGCCGGCGTCGTAGATGCCGAGTACGCCGCGCTCCGCCTCGTAGTCATTTTCGGTCGCGTAGAGCAGGCGGCCGTCGGCGGAGAAGAAGCCATGGCCGTAGAAATGGCGGCCGTCGGGCGGGACGAAGGTCGCCACCCTGCGTCGACCGCGGAGATCGATGACCAGTGCGAAGAAGCCCGGCCTGCGCGCGAAGACGACGGCCGTCGCACGATCGGGCGATATCGCGATGTCGTGTCCGCGCGCGTCGAGGCTTTCGCTGAACAGGACCTTGCCGGCGTGGTCGAGGACGGCGACCGAGCAGTCGGCATCGCGTTCCACGCGAGCCGCGACAAAGGCCGGAGCGCCGTCGGCGCGGGCAAGCGTGCCGATCGGCATCACGCCGAGAGCGGTGATCGCCTTGATGAAGTTTCGCCGGTCAATCGCCATCGAGTGAATTGAATCCCGTGATCAGGCCCAGGGCGTCCGGATAGCCGTGCTCGAGGAGTTCCGCCGCGCCGCCGAGCGGGATCCGGGTATAGGCGAGCAGGTCGTGGTTCTTCGGTTCGGTGACGAGGTCCTCCCAAGGCGCGCCGTCCTCGGCGACGTTGGCCAGGGTCGAATCCGCATTGCGAATCTCGAAGGCGAGCGAGCCGGCTTGCCAGTCGCTGTCCTTCGGCAGGGCGGCGCCCAGGCCTTCGGCGCCGCAGAGCGAAACGACCGAGGCGAGGTTTGCCCGGATCGAAGCGATGGTCATGTTCGATCGCCAGAAGGGGGCGAGCTTCGGCTTCGCATCCTGCAGAGTCTCGCCAATGGTGAAGGCGAGCTTGAGCTGCTGGTCCATCTGGACCATTTCGCGACAGGACTTGACCAGTTCCTGCACGACTTCGCCGTGGGAGCGGTAGATCGGGTTTTCCTCGCCGGCCTCCAGCATCAGGGCGGCGTAACCGGTCGGGCCGCGCCAGGCATCGGAGAGCTCGCGCGCGGTACCGGCGATCGCACCGGCGATGGCCGCCCCGTAGCCGCAGCGGTGCGAGCGGTCCGCCGCATCCTTGTCTGCGAGGACGTCGCTGCCCGTTCCGAACAGCACGAATTCCAGGGCGACGAGACCCTGGACCGCGACGCTCTTGCCACGCAGGGAATCCGGATCGGTGGCGGTCGCGTCCCGCGAAGCGAGGAGGCCCTGCACCTGCTTCAGTCCGCGACCTCGCGGGTCCGGCCAGAAGAACAAACGTTCGAAGCGGTTGCCGTCACGCACCGGCCCGAAGCGGAACATCTCGACGCCCGACCAGGCGAGCACGAGGGCGCGAAAGCCCTCCCGCGCCGCTTCGAGCCGTTCATTGTCGGCCTGCCAGCAGAGGTCGTTGAGGGCCGTGACTTCCGCGTCCGCCTTCTCCGCCAGCAAGGCGTATCGGGGCAGGACGAAGTGCTCGACGGCGTCGACCACCACCGGGCGGAAGGCAATAGCGGGAATCTCGGTAACGCGACCCTCGTCGTCACCATGTGCCGGCCAGCATGCCGTGGCGACGATCAGCACCACAAGGCCGAGTTGCTTGATCATGTTACAGCGACTCCAGAAAGCGGATCAGCGCGGCACGCTCATCCGGTGTTGCCGCGATAACCGCATCGCGTGCCGGCGCGGCTTCGCCGCCGTGCCAGAGCACCGCCTCGAGCAGGTTCCGCGCTCTTCCGTCATGCAGGAACAGCGTATGTCCGCTGACGGTCTCCGTCAGCCCGATACCCCAAAGCGGCGCGGTGCGCCATTCGCTGCCGGAGGCATCGCCGACCGGGCGGCCGTCGGCCAGTCCTTCGCCCATGTCGTGGAGGAGGAGGTCGGTGTAGGGCCAGATGAGCTGGAAGCGGTGTTCCGGCTGCGGTGCGTCACGGCTCGTCACGTATTTCGGCGCGTGGCAGGAGGCACAGCCGAGTTCATAGAACAGCTCCTTGCCACGGAGGACTTGCGGGTCGTCGATATCGCGCCGTGGCGGAACGCCGAGGTTGCGGCTGTAGAAGGTGACGAGATCGAGGACGGGATCGGGCGCCTCGACCGGGCCGAGCCGCTCCTGAACGCCGTTCGGGGCTTCCCGGCAGATCGCCTGGCCCGGCGTGCAGTCCCCGAAGGCCGTCGGGACAAGGGGGGTGGAGATGCCGATGTCGCCGGAAAAGGCGTCGGCGGTCTGGGCCCTGATCGTCGGGGTCGACGCCTTCCATCCGAAGCGGCCGAGGACGATCTCGCCGGTTTCCGGGTCGCGCACCATGCTGGGCCTGCCGGAAATCCCGTCGCCATCCGCGTCGTCGGGGTCCGCCCTGGCGAGAATGTCCCCGGGATGGATCGCCTCGAGCAGGCCGGCGCCGATCATTGGCGGCGCGACGCGCGGCGACAGCATGACATCCGGATCCATCGGGCCATAGCCGAGATCGGAAACGTCGTAACGGGGTTTGCGGAGGATGACGGTTTCGCCACCATTCAGGGCGACCGGGACATCCTCGTAGGTGATCTCGACCTTGCCTTCGGCGGGAACGCCCTGAACCGCAAAATTCTGAAACTGGCCGCCATAGGTGGGCTCCGGAATCCGGAGCAGGGCCTTGCTCGCCAGAGCCTCCCGTTCCGCTTCCGTGCGCGGTGGCACCGAAAGCCGCAGGAACATCGAGCTCGGCGGCTCATCCGGGGTCAGCGGCGGATGCCCGCGGCCATCCTTGAGGTGGCAACGCTGGCATGCCCGGGCGTTGAAGAGGGGGCCGAGGCCGTCTGAGGCCTGGGTGGAGGAGGGCGCCGACACCCACACTTTCCTGAACAGGCCGTTGCCGAGCTTGAAATCCTGCTCGCCGCTGAAGCTGAGATTGCCGAGCGGGAAGGAGAAGGCGTTGTTGTTGGGGCGGGCATTGGCGGTGGCGGCGCCAGCCGACATGCGCTCGAATTTCTCCGAAGCGGTGAAGTCCGCGGTCGGCGCGACAATGGCCGCGACGCGGGCCCGGTCGGCATCGTCCAGATCGTCGCGATAGGCAAGGAGGGCCGCCGAAACCGCGCCACCGGCGGTAATGACCGCCAGGCAGGCCAGGGAAATCAACTCGAAACGGCTGCTCTTGGACGCTGGCATGGAACATCGACCGGGAAAGGGACGCGCGACCAAAGCCGGGGCGCGCGTCCCGGAGTATATATGGGACGTCGGCCCTACTGGAACACAACGTCCGGACTGTCGAGGCTGTCGGAGCCTTCGAGATCGATCGCACCGAGATCGAGAACGGCGATCGCCCGCTCGATCGAGCGGGTCTGGTCGATCAGCCCGTCGATCGCCGCCTGGACCGCGGCATTCCCTTCCGGATTCTGTTCGCCGATCATCTGGTCATAGGCTTCGATGGCCTCGCCGCGCGCCCGCATCGCCGCCATCGCAAGGACCGTGACATCAAGCTTGGCGGAGATTTCGTCGGCCAGGTCGGCATCCCTGGCCGCGATCAGGTCGCGGACGGCCGGTCCGTCGACGATGGAACCGTCGATCCGCCGATAGTGGCCCGCATAGACGTTGCGGATACCCAGCGTGTCGAAGTAATGCGAGTTGAAGGTGTTGTCGGAGAAGCAGTCCTGCTCTTCCTCCGGGTCGTGGAGCAGCAGGCCAAGCTTCATGCGCTCGCCGGCGAGCTCGCCGTAGGACAGCGACCCCATGCCGGTTAGGATGCTGGCGATCCCCGCCTGCGCGTCGGCATCGAGCGCTTCACGGGCGGCGCCACCGTCCGCCTGCCAGTTGCCGACCATCTCCTCGAGGTCGGAGACAAGAAGCGACGAGGCCGCCTTGAGATAGGCGGCGCGGCGGTCGCAATTCCCGCCGGTGCAGTTCGCCGGGTCATAGTCGGTCGCCGGTCGCATGCCCGCGCCCGGGCCGGTGCCGTTCAGATCCTGTCCCCAGAGCAGGAACTCGATGGCGTGGTAGCCCGTCGCCACATTCGCTTCGACCTCTCCCGCTTCCTGCAGGACGTCCTGGAGGAAGGCCGGTGTGAGTTCGCTGGCATCGACCTCTTCGCCGTCGATGATCAGCGTCCGGTTGGCGATCACGTTGACGGTGTAGAGCGGATTGGCGTCCGACTCGGTGCCGTAGGTGGCATCGACATAATCGATCAGACCTTCGTCGAGCGGCCATGCATTCACCCGGCCTTCCCAGTCATCGACGATGGCGTTGCCGAAGCGGAAGACCTCGGTCTGCTGATACGGCGCGCGCGCCGCGATCCATGCCGCCCGCGCCGCGTCGAGGGTGCCCTCCGAAGGATTGGCGATCAGGTCGTCGATGGCCGCGTCAAGCGCCCTGGCGGTGGTCAGCGAGTCCTGGTAGCCGGCCAGCGCGATATCGGCGTAGTTGGCCAGGACATCCCGAACTTCGACCGCTTGGGCCGAACCGATCCATAAACCCGACAGGATCAGGGGAGCGGCTGCAAGGCATGAGGCGGTCGATTTGGTCATTCGCATGCGTGTCTCCTTTTCGAAGGCCGCCGAAGGGCCGCGAGTTGCTTGTCCCTTCGTCCCTTCCTGGAATTAATTTAAAGTATGCCCGCAATAACTATCGTTTCTGTGGCGGTTCACAGCTAGGATGAGTTCAAGAGCAATGTATTTTGCAAAATAAATACGGTCAAATATTATGTTTTTGAATGGTTATAGTTATAAAGAATGCTCGCGACTCTGGTCGCGCGCTGTCCGGGTCCACATCGCGGCGACGATCCCGGAGAGGGCGAGGACTCCCATGCATATCGTCAGCGGAAACACGGAATGGGTCGCCGCGAGCAGGGCGCCAATCAGAACCGTGGCGATGGCGCCGAAGCCGATCTGCATGCTGCCGGCCATTCCCGAGGCCGCCCCGGCCAGCTCCGGCCGGACCGAGACAGCTCCGGCAAGCGCGTTCGCGAGCGTCAGGCCGTTGGCGAAACCGATGGCATACATCGGCACGAACAGCGCCAGGGGATGGTACCAGCCGGCAAGGAAAGCCATCGCCATGCCCAGCACGGCGACGAAGGTCACCGTGCTGCCGGCGAGGATCATGAAGAAGATCCCGGTTCGCCTGGAATAGCGTGCGGTCAGAAAATTGCCGATCAGGAACCCGCCGGGAACCAGGATGAAATAGAGGCCGTATTCCGTCCCCGTCATGCCGAGCATGTCGACGGCGACGAAAGGCGTTCCGCCCAGGAACGAGAAGAACACCGAAGTGCCGAAGGCGCAGGCAAGGGCATAGGCCCAGAATTGCGGGATGCGGACCAGCGTCATGAAGCCATGCCGGAAGGTCTGCCGGGATTCGCTCCTGTCCGTGGGGAGGTTCGTCTCGGGCAGGAACAGAAAACACGCGATCGCCACGGCAATGCCGAGCCCGGTCTGGAGAGCGAAGATCG
Organism: Bauldia sp.; assembly: GCF_020442045.1. Classification (GTDB taxonomy): domain Bacteria; phylum Pseudomonadota; class Alphaproteobacteria; order Rhizobiales; family Kaistiaceae; genus Bauldia. Next base: position 81,932 of record NZ_JAGRLA010000002.1, read on the forward strand.
ATCGCCAGCCGAACGTGTCGTTGAGCACGCCGCCGATAACCGGACCGACCATCGGCGCCATGGCAAAGCCCATCGTGACGTAGCCGAGCATGCTCGCCGCGTCGTCCCGGTCGTAGCGATCGCGGATCATTGCGCGTCCGAGCACGATGCCGACGCAGCCGCCGGCGCCCTGGGCGATACGAGCAACCACGAGAATCGTGATCGAGTCCGCCGTCGCGCAGGCGATGGTGGCGGCGATGAAGGCCGCGAGACCGGCGAGCAGCACCGGGCGACGTCCGAAACGGTCGGAAAGGGGACCAAGAACGAGCTGCGAGCCGGCCGTCGCGAACAGGTAGGCCGACAGCACCAGTTGAACACCCGCCTGGTCGGTGCCGAGGCCGCGCATGATATCCGGCATCGCGGGCACGAACATGTTGACGGCGATCGGATTGAGGGCCGAGACCGCGATCAGGATCGCGATGAAGGCGGACGGCGCCACCTGACGTTGGCCGAACCCGCTCATATGTCGATATCGCTTTCGGCCGCGAGACGGGCGAGACGGCGTTCGCGCTGAAAGGCGTATATGCCGGTGGCGATGATGATCGCCGTGCCGACCATCATCATCGGGTCGGGGACTTCGCCCCAGACGATGAAGCCGACGATGATCGCCCAGACGATGACCGAATAGCGAAACGGTGCGATCACCGCTATGTCGCCGTGGCGCATGAAATCAACCGCGGTGAGATAGCCGCCGATCAGGAACACCGCCGAGCCGGCCATCAGCGCGAGGCCATGCATGCTCGGCCAGCTCCACGACTCGCCGGTGGCAAGGCCGAGCGCCGGTCCGGTCAGGCACACCGCCACGCTCGTCGCCAGGGCGACAAGCAGCGCCGGCAGGTTGCGCGGCATCATGCGGGTGGTCATGTCGCGCAACGTGATGAAGACCATCGAGGCGAGGGCGACCAGGCTGAAGACATTGAAGCCCGAAAACCCGGGGCGGATCACGATCAGGACGCCGAGGAACCCGATGGCGATGGCAAGCCACCGCCGCCAGCCGACCTCGTCGCCGAGGAAGACGGCCGCGCAGGCGGTGACCATCAACGGCACGACCTGCAGGATCGCATTCACATTCGCGATCGGGATCTTGAACAGGGCGACAAGGAAGAGGACCGCGCCAAAAACCTCGGCGATCAGGCGCAGCAACAGCCACCGGTTCCACAGCATCCCGACCCGGCGGTGGGCTCCGGTCCATATGACGATCGGCACGAGGAGCGTGGTCGCGAAGATTCCGCGCAGGAAGAGCAGCTCGCCAAGCGGCATCTCGCTGTTCGCCAGCTTGATCATCGTATCGTTGATCAGGAACAGCAGATTGCAGGCAGAGATCGCAACGATACCGCGCAAGGTCTCGCGGAACGGAGTCATGTCGCCTCGGTGTTTGTCGGGAAATCGCGCTGCCGCGATGCGGTGGAGTACCGGGGAGTTGTACCTAGAGTGCCCTTGGATACGCCAAGACGCAATCCATTGGTGTTTCGGGCGAGATCGAGCGCTGGGGCGTCAGCCGCCGGTGACGCTCATATGGCGGGAGACGGCGGGCCGGTTGAGCCGGTCGATGACGAAGTCGTGCCCCTTCGGCTTGCGGGCGATCGCCCGCTCGATCGCGTCATGGAGCGGGCCGTCGCTTTCCGAGGCACGCAGGACCGAACGCAGATCCAACGCGTCCTCCTGGCCGAGGCACATGAACAGCGTACCCGTGCAGGTGACGCGAACCCGATTGCAGCTTTCACAGAAGTTGTGGGTCATCGGCGTGATAAAGCCGAGACGTCCGCCGGTTTCCGCGACTTCGACGTAGCGGGCGGGGCCGCCTGTCCGGTAGGGGATATCGACGAGGGTCCAGCGCTGGCTGAGCTGCTCGCGAACGTCGGCAAGGGACAGATACTGGTCGAGGCGATCAGGTTCGATCTCACCGAGCGGCATGGTTTCGATGAGCGTCAGGTCCATTCCCGAACCATGCGCCCAGCGGATCATCTCGTCGAGCGCGAACTCGTTGACGCCTTTCAGGGCCACCGCGTTGATCTTGACCTGCAAACCCGCCCGTTGCGCCGCGCGGATGCCATCGAGAACCTTGCCCAGATCACCCCAGCGGGTAATCGCCCTGAATTTCTCGGGGTCCAGAGTGTCGACGGAGACGTTGATCCGCTTTACGCCGCAGGCAACCAGGTCGTCGGCGAAACGCGCAAGCTGGGAGCCGTTGGTCGTCAGCGTCAGCTCGTCCAGGTCACCGCTCTCGAGATGGCGCGAAA
>NZ_JAGRLA010000092.1 GCF_020442045.1 Bauldia sp.
CGCTCTGCGCGGCGGCGGTCTCGGGGTCCCGTTTCTTCGGCCGCGAGACGATCTCGCTCCTCGTCATCCTGCCGATCGCGCTTCCCGGCATCATCACCGGCATCGCGCTCCGCTCGGCCTTCAACCTTGCCGACGTCCCGTTCTCCTTCTGGACGATCGTCCTCGGCCACGCGACCTTCTGCGTCGTCGTTGTCTACAACAACGCCGTCGCCCGTTTCCGGCGCACCTCCGGTTCGCTGATCGAGGCGTCGATGGATCTCGGCGCCGACGGCTTCCAGACCCTCCGCTACGTGATCCTGCCCAATATCGGCACCGCGCTGGTTGCCGGCGGCATGCTCGCCTTCGCGCTCTCCTTCGACGAGGTGATCGTCACCACCTTCACCGCCGGCCAGCAGCAGACCCTGCCGATCTGGATGCTGGAAGAGCTGGTCAGGCCGCGCCAGCGTCCGGTCACCAACGTCGTCGCGATGGTCGTCGTGCTGGTCACCCTCTTTCCCATCATCGCCGCCTATTACCTCACCCGCGACGGCGCCGAGATCGCCGGCCACGGGAAGTAGAACCACCAGGGAGTTCCTCATGGACACGCAGATGCTGATCGGTTCCCGTTTCGAGGTCGGCGAGGACGCGCCGGAGACGATCCTCGATCCCAAGACCGGCGAGACAATCCTGGATCTGCCCGAGGCTTCCAATGCGCAGGTCGATGCGGCGGTTGCGGCGGCGGAAATGGCATTCGCCACCTGGTCGCGAACGACGCCCGCCGAGCGGTCGGGCTACCTCCTCAAGATCGCCGAGCGCATCGAGGCCGAGGCGGAGAGCTTCGCCGCGCTGGAGGCCCTGAACTGCGGCAAGCCGATCAACGCCGTGATCAATGACGAGATCCCGGCGATCGTCGACTGCTATCGCTTCTTCGCCGGTGCCGTGCGCTGCGTGCCGGGCAACGCGGCCGGCGAATATCTGGCCGGCTTCACATCGATGATCCGCCGCGACCCGATCGGCATCGTCGCCTCGATCGCGCCATGGAACTATCCGCTGATGATGATGGCCTGGAAGCTCGCCCCGGCGATCGGCGGCGGCAACACGGTGGTCTTCAAGCCGTCCGAGCAGACGCCGCTCACCGCGCTGAAGCTCGCGACCATCCTCGCCGACGTGCTGCCGGAAGGCGTGGTCAACGTCGTCCTCGGTCGCGGCGAGAGCGTCGGCAATGCCCTTATCAATCATCCGCGCGTCGACATGATCTCGATCACCGGCGATGTCGCGACCGGCAAGAAGGTGCTGCAGGCGGCCGCCAGATCAGTGAAGCGCACCCATCTCGAACTCGGCGGCAAGGCCCCGGTCATCGTCTTCGACGATGCCGATATCGACGCGGTCGTCGATGGCCTCAGGGCCTTCGGCTACTACAATGCCGGGCAGGACTGCACCGCCGCCTGCCGCATCTATGCCGGCGAAAAGGTCTATGACAGGCTGGTGGCGGACCTCACCTCCGCCGTCTCGGGGATCGTCTATGCCGACGCAGACGACACCCGCAACGAGATCGGCCCGCTGATCTCGAGCCGCCAGCGCGACCGCGTGTCGAGCTTCGTCGAGCGTGCGTCGGAGCTGAACCACATCGAGATCACCACCGGCGGCAAGCCGGTCGAGGGCAACGGATTCTTCTTCCAGCCGACCGTCGTCGCCGGCGCGCTGCAGGCCGACGAGATCGTCCGCCGCGAGGTGTTCGGCCCCGTCGTCTCGGTCACCCGCTTCTCCGATGTCGAGGAAGCGATCGCCTGGGCGAACGACTCCGATTACGGCCTGGCCTCCTCGGTCTGGACCGGCGACGTATCACGGGCGATGGCGACCGCCGCCCGCCTCCAGTATGGCTGCACCTGGATCAACACCCACTTCATGCTGGTCAACGAGATGCCGCATGGTGGCCTCAAGAAGTCCGGCTACGGCAAGGACATGTCGCTCTACGCACTCGAGGATTACACCGCTGTCCGCCATGTCATGGTGAGGCACGGATGACCTTCGAGGGCGCGGCTGGCCGATGTAAGGGGCCGATGCGTCGTCGCCATGCCCGGACGAGCCGTCTCCGATTGCCGGCGCAGGGGCTTGGTCGGCCGGCGGCTTGCCGGGGCAGGGGAGCTCACGACTGAAGAAGTCCGAGGCGCGTCTGGGCCTGGATGAGATGCTGTCTTATCGCCTGTCGTGCCTGTTCCGGATCGCCGGTCTCGATCGCCTCGAAGATGGCGACATGCTCGCCATAGGCCATGCCGCTCCATCCCTCCTGCTTTGCGGAGTTGGCACGGGCGGCGCGTATTGCCTCGGCGAGGACGAAGGACAGAAAATCCACGAACCGCAGGATTTGCCGGTTCTGCGAGATTTCGGCGATTCGCCTGTGGAACGCGACGTCGGCCTCGACGCCGATTTCCAGAGGCCTGCCGCCGGCGGAAAGGCGGCCGAGGATCTTGCGAAGGCTGCTGACGTCCGAGCGGCTGCGCCGCGCCGCGGCCAGCGCCGCGGCTTCGCTCTCCACCCCGATGCGGAGTTCAAATATTTCCCGAAGGCTTACCATCTCTTCGGTGTCGGCCGGCCCCATCCGGAAGGTACGGGGGGCGTCTCCGGCCTTGGCAACATAGACGCCGGAGCCGCGCCGGCTCACCACGATCCCCTCGGTCTGTAGTCGCGAGACGGCTTCCCGGATGACCGTCCGGCTCACGTCGAAAGCGGCGCTGAGCGCGGCTTCGGTCGGCAGTCGATCACCGGGACTTACGCGCCCCGCTTCGACGTCATCCCTGATGGCTTCGACGATCCTGTCGGAAAGCCGGTTCGGACGAATGATAGGTTTGGCGCGAATCTTCGCGGCGGCGGTTCTGCGGGTCACTCTTCCTCCACGGGAAGCACCTTGCCTGGATTCAGCAACCATAGCGGGTCCAGAGCCTTTTTTATTGTGAGCATCAATTCCAGTTCCAGAGGCGTTCGATACTTCAGGAGGGACTGGAGACGCAATTGACCAATGCCGTGCTCGGCGCTGAAGGTGCCCTCCGCCGAAATCGCGCTTTGCTCGATAAGCTTGGTGATCTCGGGGGCGAAGCGGGCCAGTTGATCAGGTGCGCCGCCGGCCGGCGGAAGAACGTTCACGTGGAGATTCCCGTCGCCGAGGTGGCCAAAAATGTTCAGGCGCGCCTCGGGGAAGAGCTTGGCGAGGTCGGCGTGCAGTCGACGCACGGTCGATGGAATGGCGGAAATCGGGACGGCGATATCGTGCTTCACCGAACCGCCTTCGGTGCGCTCGCCTTCGGAAATGTCCTCCCGCAGGGCCCATAAGGCCGCACGTTGGGTGTCCGATTGCGCCACGACCGCATCCTGCACGATGTCATCCTCGAACAGGCCCGCGAGCGCATCGGCAAGACTCGCGGCGGGGTCGCGGTCCGCCCCCTGCGCCGTCACTTCCACGAGTACGTAGGCATCGTGGCTTTCCCCGAACGGATCCCTGTTCTGTGCGGGCGGCTTCAACGCCAGCGCCATGCCCTGCGAGGTGAAATACTCGCATGAGGTGAGGTCGTGCTCGTATGCCGCCTTTAGCCGCAGGAAGGCGGTCATTGCGGCATCGAGCGAGTCGAGCGCGATGATCGCCGTGGCGAAGCGATTCGGTTTGTGGTGGAGCCGGAGGGTCGCGGCCGTGATGATGCCGATGATCCCCTCCGATCCGATGAACAACTGCTTCAGGTCGATGCCGGTATTGTCCTTGTGGAGCGCCCGCAAGCCGTTCCAGATGCGGCCGTCCGGCAGGACGGCCTCGATGCCGAGGACATGGCTCCGCATGGAACCGTAGGACAGCGCCTGAACGCCGCCGGCGTTGGTCGCTAGGTTGCCGCCGACCTGGCAGGAACCCTCCGAGGCGAGTCCGACCGGCAGCAGAAGTCCTTCCGCATCGGCGGCGGCCTTGGCTTCCGCCAGTGTCAAACCCGCTTCGACGGTCATCGTTCCGTTGGTCCGGTCGAGCGAACGGACGGTCCGCATCCGTCTGAGGTTGAGGATCACCTGGCGGCGATTCGGGATCGGTACCGCGCCCGCGACGAGGCTGGTGTTGCCGCCCTGGGGAACGATCGCAACCCGGTGGTGGGCGCAGATTCGGACAATCCGCGCCACCTCTTCGGTGTCGGCCGGCAGGAGGACGGCTTCCGCCGAATTCGAGACAAGGCCACGCCAGTCCGACTCGAACGGCCTGGCGTCCTCCCTTTCGAAGATCAGCGACTGCGCGGGCAGGGCTTTCGACAGGTCGCTCTTGAGTTCGTCTCCCGCGCTCATCCCCGGACTCTCCTCCAACCAAAGTTATATGACAAATGATATATAACTAGATTGACATCAGACGGAAGTCCTCAATAGGATCGCCTCGGAATGAAATTGGGAGGGAGAGGGAACCGTGAGGCCGAGCGTGCGACTAACCGTGGGACAGGCGATAGCCCGGTTCCTGACCGCGCAGCGGTCCGAGCGCGATGGAAAGCGGCAGCCCTTGATAGGCGGTGCCTGCGGAATTTACGGCCACGGCAACCTGTCCGGCATCGGCCAGGGGCTGCAGGAATGCGGTGGCGAGATACCCTTCTACCAGCCGTTCCACGAACAGAGCATGGTGCACACCGCCGTCGGCTACGCACGGACGAAGCGTCGGCTGTCGACCTTTGTCTGCACGGCGTCCATCGGACCCGGCACGGCGAACATGTATACCGGCGCCGCGAGCGCGACGGTGCAGCGCGTTCCGGTTCTGCTGCTGCCCTCCGATCACTACGCCACGCGGCGGCAGGGAATCGTGCTTCAGCAACTCGAACACGCGACGAACTTCGATCAGTCGGTCGCGGATGGCCTTCGCACGGTCAGCGCCTTCTACGACAAGATCGTTCGGCCCGAACAACTCGTGCCCTCGCTTCTCGAGGCAATGCGGGTCCTTGTCAGCCCGTCCGAGACCGGCGCCGTGACCCTGTCGGTCTGTCAGGACACGCAGGGCGAGGCCGGTGACTTCCCAGAGGAGTTCTTCGAGGAGCGGGTCTGGCCGGTCGACCGTCGGCCACCGGAGACCGTCGCGATCGCTCGCGCGGTCGAGCTGCTGCTCGCCGCCGAGCGCCCGCTTATCGTCAGCGGTGGCGGCGTCTATTACTCGGAGGCGGAAGCCGAGCTCCGGGCATTTGCCGAACGCTTCGGCATCCCGGTGGTCGAGACCGTGGCGGGGCGGAGCACCATGCCCGGTGAATCCGACATGGCGGCAGGGGCTCTTGGCATTGCCGGCAACCTCGCCGCAAATCATCTCGCCAGCCGCGCCGACCTGGTTCTGGCGATCGGCACCCGGATGACCGACGTCGTGACCTGTTCGCAGACGCTGTTCCAGGATCCGGACGTTCAGTTCGTCTCGTTGAACGTCACCGGCCGCGATGCCTTCAAGCTCGGCAGCCATGCAATACTCGCCGATGCCCGCGCCGGCCTCGAGGCCCTCCACGCTGCTGCCGGAGCGAAGGAACTCAAGCCGCGAACCGAATGGCTCGAGGACTTCAGCTCGGCGAAATCGGACTGGATCGAGCTTGTCGCGCCGACGGTCGTGCCGGCCGAAGGCGAGATCATGACCCAGGCCCAGGCGCTGACGATCGTCAATCAGGCGATCCGCGAGGATTCCTATGTCGTCGCGGCGGCCGGAAGCCTCCCCGGCGACGTCATCAAGCTTTGGGATACGAGGGGGGCGCGGCGGACGCATCTCGATTTCGGCTTCTCCTGCATGACCTACGAGATACCGGCCGGCATCGGCCTGGCGCTGGCTGGTGAGCAGAACGTCACCGTGGTGGTCGGCGACGGGACATATCTGATGAATCCCAGCGACCTCGTTGTCGCCGCCCGTGAGAACGTGAAGCTCACGGTCTGCGTCTTCAACAACCACGGCTACCAGATCATCCGCGATCTCCAGACGCTTACGACGGGCGACGGCTTCAACACCGAGTTCCGCGGTCGGGACAACGCCGGCAGGATGAAGGGTGCCTATCTCGACATCGATCTCGCGGCCAATGCGGCGAGCCTCGGCGCGAAGGTCCATTCGGTCTCGACGGCGGCGGAGCTGAGGGCCGCGCTGGAGGCGGCGGATTCCGCGCCCGGCCTCAGCGTCATCGTGATCGAGGTCGATCCCTACAAGATGTCGGTTGCTACCAAGCACGCCTTCTGGGACATCGCGCCGCCGCAGACCTCCGCGGACGAGAAGACGCAGCAGCTTCGGCAAGCCTATGAGAGCCGGCGCGACCAGACGCAGCGACACTATCTGTAAGGCGGCAAAGGAGTCCCTTCATGAACCAGGAACCCGTCTCGGATCCGGCCCTGAGCTCTCCCACGGTCAACAACATCATCAAGCCGATGGGGCACTATCCGCTGACGATCGTCCGCGGCGAGGGGGTGAGGTTCTGGGACGAGGAGGGGACCGAATATCTCGATGCGGTCTCCGGTGAATGGGTCGTCAATCTCGGCTATCGTCATCCGAAGGTGGTCGAGGCGATCAAGGAGCAGCTCGACCAGATCGACTACGTGACGCCGGTCTTCGAGAACAAGCTTCGGTCCGATCTCGCCGCCAAGCTCCTCGAACACGCTCCGGAGCGGATGAAGAGCGTTCTGTTCGCGCTGAGCGGCGCCGATGCCGTCGAAGGGGCGATGCATCTGGCAATGCGCGCCACCGGGGGCAGCGAGTTCGTTTGCCTCTATGGCGCATTTCACGGAACGACCTTTGGAACGATCGCGCTGAGCTACTCCTATCCGCGGATGATCGAAGGCGCCAAGGAAGGTCTCGACCGCTACCTCGCACGGCAGATCCGGGTCCCCAACTACAACTGCTATCGCTGCCCGTTCGGGCTCGAGCCCGACAGTTGCGAGTTGATGTGCGCCAGGTTCATGGAAACTGCCATCACGCACCAGCCCGACGCGAAGGTGGCGGGGGTGATCATCGAGGTCTTCCAGGCCAATGGCGGCATGGTGCCTATGCCGCCCGGCTATATCGAAACGGTACGCGACATCTGCACCCGGCATGGCGTCGCGCTGATCGTCGACGAAGTGCAGACCGCATTCTGCCGCTGCGGCGACGTGTTCGCGTCCAATGTCGTCGACGCCGACCCCGACCTGATCGTCATGGGCAAGGCGCTTGGCGCCGGCCTTCCGCTATCCGGTGTCGTTGCCGCCGAGGGCTTCACGTCGCTGCGTGGTTGGGAGGCGGGCTTCACGCTGATGTCCACGCCGGTGGTCGCGGCAGGAAGCCTGGCAATGCTCGAGGTCATGGACGACGAGCATCTCGACAGGAACGCGCGGGAAATCGGCGCCCATTTCATGGATCGCCTCCTCGATATGAAGGACCGCTTTCCGATCATCGGGGACGTTCGCGGCCTCGGCCTGATGATCGGGATCGAACTGGTCCTCGACCGGGATACCAGGGAGCCGGCCGACGAGTTGACGGGACTCGCCTGGAAACATGCGGTCGAAGTCGAGCGGTTGCTGATCGGCAAGACGGGACCGGTCTTCGGCGACTACGGCAACGTGCTCAAGCTGAAGCCGGCGGTGAATACCACACGCGCCGAAGCGGACGAGATGCTCGACCGGTTCGAGCGCGTCATCGCCTTCACGCAATCACAGCTCGATGCGCACTGATGACGGACGAAGCCGCAACACCTCGCTTCCGCCGCTGGGGGTATCTCGCCGGGCTCGACTATGAGGGATGGCCGGTCGGGAAGGTCGCAACCATCCTCGCGGACCAGGGCTATGCATCGGTCGAGTGGTCGCTTGCCCATTTCGATCCGCGGCGGATGAGCGACCAGGAGCTCGACGACGTTGTCGCGATCACCCGCAGGGCCGGAATCGAAGTCTCCGAGATCGTTGTCCAGCAGGATCTCCTGCATGCCGATCCCGATGTCGTCGCCGACCGGGTCAAGGTGACCGTCGATGCCGCGAGGGCGGCGTCGCGGAACGGCGTGGACGTGGTCAACATCCTGACCGGACCGACCCGCTGGGAGGCCGAACATGTCGACGTCGGCGTCGACATGCCCGAGGGGCAGGCCTGGTCGATCGTCCTCGATGCCATGCAGCGTATCCTTGACGGCGTCGCCGAATACGGGGCCGTGGCGGCTCTCGAGCCCTGCTGGGGCGGCCTTTCCTGCGACCTGCACAGCACCGGTGTCATCCTACGCCGCTTCGCCGAGCATCCCGGCTTCGCCATCAATTTCGACCCGAGCCATTTCGCTCTCGCCAGGAACGACCTCGGGTGGTCGATCCGCGAGCTGGGTCCGTATATCCGCCACGTCCACATCAAGGATGTCGCCGGGGTTCCCGGCCGCGACGGCAAGGAGTTCATTTTCCCGTTGATCGGCGAGGGGCTGGTGCCGTGGGAAACCTTCTTCTCCACCCTGGACGAGGTCGGTTACCGCGGCTTCGTCTCGGTCGAGTTCGAAGCGTATCGCTACTACCAGACGATCCTGAAGTCCGATCCGTCCCGGGCTTCGGCCCTGTCGATGGAGCAACTGGTCGCTCTGGAAGAATTCGTTCCGGAGGGGATGTTTTCATGACGGGGGTGGTGAAAGTCGGCGTGATCGGCCTTGGCGAGGTCGGGCGGCACCAGGCCAATGGCGTCGTCGCGGCTCCCGGCGCGACGCTGGCCGCGGTCGCCGACTTCAACGAGGAGTTCCTGTCCTCGACGGTCAGGGAGACCGGAGCGAGCGGCTTCGCCACCGCCGACGAGCTGATCGAAAAGGCCGACGTCGACGCGATCATCGTCTGCGTGCCTCACAAGTTCCATATCGACCTTTGCCGCAAGGCGCTGGCCAGTGGCCGGCACGTTCTTGTCGAGAAGCCGGTGACCGTATCCGTCGCCGAGGCGGATGAGCTGATCGCGATTGCGGGGGAAAAGGGGAAGCTGTTCGGCGCGAGCCATAACCAGCTCTTCTATCCGCCCCATGTCTGGTTGAAGGAGGCGGTGTCCGAGGGCCGACTGGCGCGTCCGACCGTATTGCGGCTGAAGCTCGCGATCGGCGGCAAGCTCGGTGGCTGGCGCGCGGATCCCGACCTGACGGGCGGTGGGCTGCTTTTCGATGCCGGCTTTCACAGGTTCTACGTCGCCCGCTCGATCATGGGCGAGGTGGCGGCGGTGACCGCCAATCTCGACGCCGACGATCCGCGGGGGATCGGCGAGAATGTCGGTCTCGTCATTCTCGAGTTCCGGGATGGCGGACGCGCGGTCATCGAAGCCGGCTACTTCGCGCCGCCGGGGGTCTTCGACGATTCGATCGAGGCGGTAAGCGCGGATGCGCTTGTGCGCATTCCCGGCCTTGAAGCCCATTTCGAGAAATTCTCGGCCGAGCCGGAGCTTCTGATCTTCCGCGATGGAGTCTGGTCGGAGGCCTCGGTTCCGGTCGTTGCCTGGCCCGAGACGGTTGCGCGGTCGGTGGCGAATTTTGTCGACGCGATCCGCGGGAACGGACGCCTTGCCGCCGATGGTGCCGAAGCCAGGCGCATCGTCGAGATCGTCGAGGCCGTTTATCAGTCTTCAAGAGAGGGGTGTCGGATAGAGATCTAGATCTCGGTCGGTACCAAGACAAGAAGGAGAAGGGAATGCGAAAGCTACTGGCGCTCGCCACCGTTGGGTTCTCTGTTGTCGCTTCGGCTGCCTTTGCCCAGGACAAGCCGAAGATCGGCATGCCGATGACCACGCTGAATGACGCATTCTGGGTAGACTATGTGAATTTCGCCCAGAGCGCGGCCGATGCATATGGCTACGAGCTCGTCGTCACCGATGCCCAGAGCCGCGAGGACAAGCAGCTCTCCGATATCGAGACGCTGGTCAATGGGGGCGTGAAGGGGATCATCCTGACGCCGCTCAGCGAGCCTCTTGGCGTCAAGGCCATCGAGCTGTTGGACGAAGCCGGGGTGCCGGTAGTGGTCACCGACACCTATCCCGGCGTCGAGCCGGCTGACTTCGAAAACTATCTGGCTTTCATCAAGCTCGACGACGAGACCGCCGGCTACAATGTCGCCAAGCATCTCATCGAGAAAGATGGCGTCACCAAGCTGGTCGGCATTGGCGGCGTGCCGGGGATCTCGACTTCCGAGGCCCGCAATGACGGCCTCAAGAAGGCGGCTGCCGAGCATCCCGAAGTCGAATTGCTCGACATCCAGTACACCGACTGGACCCTCGCCAAGGGGCAGACCGTCATGGAAGACTTCCTGACCCGCTTCAGCGAAATCGACGGTGTATGGGGAGCCGGATCGGATCCGCTGCTCGGCGCGATCGTGTCCATCGAGAATGCCGGTCGCTCCGGCATCAAACTCGCCGGTATCGACATCACCGAAGCCGCGCTCGAGGCGCTGGCCGATGACAAGCTTTCGATGCTGGCCGGCGGCCACTGGGTCATGGGTGGCTACGGGATCGCGATCATCAACGATCACCTCAACGGCCATGAGACCGATCAGCCGGTCTATGAGATGAATCTCTACTATCTCACCAAGGACGGGATCGGCGATTATCGCGAGAAGATCATCGAGCCGCTGAAGGAAGGCAAGTCGCTCATTGACTGGGCCGCTGTCAGCAAGACCAACGATCCTTCGGTCAACCATGCCGAAGCGTTCTCGGTGATCAAGCCGTAGGAGGCGGATTTGGCCGTCGGCGCTGATCTGGATATGCGACAGGGCGTTTCTGGCGACGTGCCGACGGTTCTCCTCGGGGTCCGGGACCTCGACAAGAACTACGGACCGATAAAGGCCGTCAGCGGCGTATCCTTCACGCTGCGGCGGGGGGAAGCGCTGGCACTGTGCGGCGAGAACGGCGCCGGCAAGTCGACGGTGTTCAAGGTCCTCGCGGGTGAGGTTGGCGCCGATGGCGGAGAAATCCATATCGACGGTGCCCGGTATGCCCCGTCGTCTCCGGCGAAAGCCGTTTCGCTGGGCGTCTCCATGGTCCACCAGGAGTTCAATATCCTGCCCAACGTGACCGTGGCGGAGAATGTTTTCGTTGGCCGCATGAATGCGTTCCGACGGTTCGGACGGGTTGATTGGCGCCGGCTCTATGAAGAGGCAGATGCGCTGCTCAAGCGGCTGCGCCTGTCGATCGATCCGCGCCAGACCATGAGCGCGCTGTCGCCGTCGGCGCAGAAGATGGTGGAGCTTGCGCGGGCGCTTTCGACGCATCCGCGCGTCCTTCTGCTCGACGAGATAACAGCGTCGCTCGATCACGATGATGCCGACACGATGCACGCGGCGGTGGAGCGGCTGCGGGAAGAAGGCGTCGCCATCGTCTATGTCTCGCACCGGCTCCAGGAGATTTTCCGGACCTGCGAAACCGTCTGCATCCTCAAGGATGGCGCGGAGGTCGCGACGCTGCCCACCGCCGAGCTCGACGAACAGAAGCTGTCGGCGCTGATGGTCGGCCGGGATCTCCAGAACTGGGCGCGGCCGGTTGCCACGATTGACCCGGAGGTCGCCTTCAAGGTCGAGGGCATCAGTGGCGAGGGTTTCGAGGATATCTCGCTGGAGGTCCGTCACGGCCAGACCGTCACGCTTGCCGGGCTCGCCGGCTCGGGTGCCGACGAGATACTGGAAGCCATTTTCGGCGCCCGGCCGATCTCGCGGGGCGCGATGGAGATCGAGGGCGAAGTCTTCGCCCCGATCGACGTCGCTGCCGCGGTTGGCAAGGGCGTCGGCATGGTGCCGAAGGAGAGGGCTGTCGAAGGGCTGATCGACGCCCTCGATATCCGGACCAATATCGGCCTTGCCAACCTGCCGAACCTCAAGCGGGGGATTGTGCTTGATCGCGGCAAGGAGCGGTCCCTCGCCGAAGAGGGGTTCCGCACCTTCCAGATCAAGGCGCGGGATGCCTCGACCGCGGTGCGCGAGCTGAGTGGCGGCAACAAGCAGAAGGTCCTGCTGGCCAAATGGTTCGCGATCGGACCGAGGTTGATCCTGCTCAACAACCCGACGCGCGGCGTCGATGTCGGCGTCAAGTTCGAGATCTACGAGCTTTTGAAGTCGCTTCGCGAGAAGAACCGGCTCGCCGTCCTCATGGCCTCCGAGGACATGGCCGAGGTGGTCCGGATATCCGACGTTGTCTTCACGATCCGGCATGGAAGGATTTCCGGCCGTTTCGAGGGCGCCGAGATCACCGAAACGAATCTTATCAACGCAATGCTGTGAGCATAGTGCACGGACATGGCCTCTACCCCTACGACCCAGCAATCCAAGACTGACCGTGGCAGCCTCGACTGGCTGCGAACCTATTTTCCCTTCCTGGTCCTCATCGTCGTTTGCATCGGATTTGCCGCCTTCTCGGATCAGTTCGTCTCGGCGCGGAACTTCGAGACCGTCCTGCGCCAGACCGCCGTGCTGTCGATCGCGGCGATGGGAGGAACCTTCGTCATCCTGATGGGCTCCATCGACCTTTCGGTTGGCGCGGTGGTCGGCCTGTCGTCGGTCGTTGTCGCCTATTTCATGCAGATATTCGGGATTGTGGCGATCCCGTCGGGCCTGATCGTTGGCGCGCTGATCGGCGCCGCGGTCGGCTTCATCTACGCGAAGCTCAAGGTCCCGTCTTTCATCGTTACCCTGGGGGTGCTGGTCGCCGGGCACGGCATGATGCTGCATATCACCGAAGGCCGTCCGATCATGGTGCGCGATGAATTCCTGCGCTGGATCGGATCCGGATCGGTCGCGGGCGTTCCGACGATCGTCCTCCTCGCCATCATCGCCTTCCTGATCGCCTATTTCATCCAGAATCACACGGTGCTGGGACGCAGCATCGTCGCCATCGGCGGCGGCGAGGTCGTCGCCCAGCGATCCGGTATCAGGGTCGATCGCGTGAAGATCGTGACATTCGCCCTTGCCGGGCTCTTCTCCGGTCTCGCGGGAATCGTCCTGGTCTCCCGCATGGGCGCCGGCAGTCCGACCGCCGGAACGGGCCTCGAGCTCGATGTCATCGCCGCCGTGGTGATCGGCGGCACACCGCTCACCGGTGGCATGGGCGGGGTCGCCGGAACGGTGATCGGCGCACTTACCATCGCCGTTCTTTCCAATGGGCTGAACCTTGCCGGCGTGTCCTCCTACACGCAGCTGATCATCAAGGGCGCGGTTCTCATCGCCGCCGTGATCGTGTCCATCGACCGCAAGAAGATCGGGATCATCAAGTGACCGCCGACGAGGCGATGGCGGCCGCGGAAGGCTACGTTCGCGGCGTCGCGGAGCAGGACCGGGCGGGACTGCGCGCACTATTCGCCGGGACCGCGACGATCAGCGGCCTCGACGAGGGCAACTGGGTCGACGTTCCCCGTGATCGCTGGATCGACTTCGTCTGCGCCCCGGAGCGGAAGGGAGCGGGAGCCGCGGAGTCGCGCATCCGGTCGGTGACGCTGGAGGAGTCGGTGGCGACCGTCGTGGTCGAGACCGTGTTTGGCGGTTTCCGTTACCACGACATCCTGCTGGTCGGGGCCCATCCCGATGGTCCCCGCATATTGTGCAAGGCGTTCCACCAGTTCGCCGCCGCCTGATACGGGATTTCGCGGGTTACCGGTGCCGGTCCGGCCGGCCTGGCGGGCGCTTGATCAGGCGCCGCCGCGCGCTCCCATCCGGCCGTCGACCGGCGCCGGCGTGACGCCGTCCTCGTCGATGAGCCACAGCGTCGGATGGAGGTTGATGGTCGGGTCGATATGGCGCGGCAGCAGGAAGGTCCGGTCGCCGACCGCGATGTCGCTTTCCGGCGCGACCGCGATCGTGGTGTGCTCGTCCGAGAAGCGCAACGGCGCGGCCGTCTCGCCGACCCAGGCTGGGTGGCCATTGTCGACCCCGATATGCTTCAGCCCGATGTCGAGCACGATCCGCTCGGGCGAGCGGTGGATCACCGTCGCGAGGCCGAACAGCGCGGGCGGGTATGCGAGGTCGGGAAACGCGCCATAGAGCTGGTCCATCACCAGGTAGGAGCCGGCCTGGATGTCCGTCCAGGCGTCCATCTCGCCGATGAAGGGCAGGTGCGCCGTGGCGCAGCCGGCGACCATCGGCACCGCCACGCCATGGGCCCGAAGCCGCTCGGCCGCGTGTCGCGTCTTGGCCAGCGCCTCCATCGCGGCCGGCTTCCGCCTCGCCGGATCCGCGATGCCGGCATTATGCCCGTCATAGGATTGCAGCCCGGCGAAGGTGAGGAGGTCGGAGGCCGCGATCGCGTCGGCGAGCTCGAGCAGCGCGTCGGAATCGACCGATACGCCACAGCGCTTCATGCCGACGTCGATCTCGACGAGGACGCCGAACCGCACCCCGGCGCGCCGCGCCGTCTCCTCCAGCATCGCGACCTGCACCGGCGCATCGACCAGCGCCGACACCGCGGCGGATTTCGCCGCCTCGGCGAGCTCGTCGAGCGCCGCCCGGTCGACGACCTGGTTGGTCACCATGATGTCGCGGATCCCGCTTCCGGCGAGCACCACGGCTTCCCAGGTGGTCTGGCAGCATATCGTGTCCGCGCCCTCGGAAAGCTGCATGCGGGCGAGGGCCGTGCATTTATGCGCCTTGAAGTGCGGCCTGAGGCGCTGGCCCGGCCCGAGGCTCGCCACCGCCCGCCGGTGGTTGGCGCGGGCCTTCGCCATGTCGACGACCAGCGCCGGAGTCGGAACGTCGCTCAGCAGGTCGAGCGGGGGCAGGGTCGTGGCGGCAGCGCTCAAGGCAATACCTCGATATCGTTCGGCTTGTCTTTGACGGCGCGACGATGCCGCCGCCGCCTTCTTCTTAGCCTGATCATCCGTCCGGGTCGCCGGACAATTCAGCGCGCCGGTACGCATCCGGCCGGGGAACCGCCCGGTTGCGATTCCGCTGGCTCGAACGGTCCGGCCGGGCTAGACGAGAGGCGGCGTTCCTCCCTGCCTGTCTCACCTCACCGAGGGTCCGGCCGATGTTTCATTTGCTCGCCAGCGACAACGGGTTCGTCCATGCCTGCGGGCATCGGGGGCACTCGCTTGGTGCGCCCGAGAACACTATCGCGGCGCTCCAGGCGACCGCGAGCCAGGGCGGCACCAGCGCCGAGATCGACATCCGCCTGACCGCCGACGGCGAGATCATTCTCCTACACGACGATTTCGTCGACCGGACGACGGATGGTGCCGGTCTCGCCGGCAGCCTGAATGCCAGCGACATCGCGAAGCTCGACGCCGGTTCCTGGTTCGGGCCCCAGTTCGCGGGCGAACGCCTGCCGACGCTCGCCGAAGCCGCGGAATGCGCCGGGAGGGCCGGCATCGGCCTCGTCGTCGAGATCAAGGAGGAACGCCGCGTCGATGCGATGCTCGACGCTCTGGTCGCCATGATCGAGACCGGCGGCATCGCCGACCGGGCGGTCTTCATCTCCTTCGACCACACCGTCTTGAAGCGCTTGAAGGAGCGCGTGCCTTCGGTCCGCACCGAGGGCATCACCCATGCCCGCCATGTCGATTTCGTTGCCGTCGCGCGGAGTGCCGGCCTCGATTCCCTGTCGATCGAGCGCGGCATGTTCCGTCCCGAGGATGGCCGGGCGCTGCATGACGCAGGCGTCGCCGTTCGCGTCCATGTCGAACGTCCGGCCGTGGTCGCGCGATACGATGCGGCCGGTGACGATATCGCCGCGACGGTCACCTCCTGGATCGACCAGCGGGTCCTCGACAGCGTCTCGGGGGACGATGTCGGCTTTCTCGTCGGGCTCGGCGCGGGGCGGCGATAGTCAGCCTTCGTACCACAGCCGCGCGAGGCCGCCCGGGTCGTTGGTGGTGATCTGGTCGGCGCCCGCCGCGACCGCCTGAATGAGGTGCCTGCGCACGTCCGGCTTGTCCGGATCGAGGGTCCAGACGTCGATCGTCGCGCCGTTCCGCTTGAGCGCCGCCACCGGATTGACGCCAAAGGCGAGCGCGGCATCGAGGAAATGATGGTCGAGGTAGAAGGAGTCCGCCTCGGGTGCGACCGCGAAGACCTCGTCGACGAAAGCTTCCATCTCCTTCCGCGTCGCGAAGGTCCGCGTCTCCGCCATGTCGCAGGGGTCGAAGCCGACGCGGAGGCCCTCGATGCCGTCGGCGAGGCGGGTGACGGCGTCGAAGTCGGCGCCGCTCAGCAGGCAGCGGTCCGCGACCGGCCTCACGGTGTCGGCGAAGGCGGCGACACCGGCCTCCGTCAGTGTCGCCGCGGGCTCCTTGAGGTCGAGCTGCAGCAGCGCGCCGCTGTCCGGGACCGCCGTCAAGGCCGCCGTCATGTCGGCCAGCAGCGGCGGGGCATGGTCGCCGCCCGCGATCCGCAAGCAACCGATCGCCGCCCGGTCGGCATTTGCCACCGGGCCGCTGCCGTCGGTCTCCTCGTCCAGCGCGTCGTCATGGAGGCAGACCCAGTGGCCATCCGCCAGCAGCCGGATGTCGATCTCCATCGAGGCGCCAAGGGCGAGCCCCGCCGGCAGGTTGGCGATGGTGAAGGGCGGTTCGTGCGGGGCGCGGCGCAGCTTGTGCCATTTCAGCAGGACCCGCCGGCCATCCGAGTCGAGAGCGACGCCCTCGGCGGCGTCACGGTGCTGGCGGCTTGACATGAGAATCCGGGATGAGCCTTTCGGTCGTGGTGTCGAAGACCAGCGAGTGCGCTTCGTCGAAGCCGACATGCACTGCCTCGCCGGCGCCGCGGCCGGCCGTCGAGCCCTGCTCGAGAATACGGATATGGCCGATATCGGTCGAAACGACGTAGAGCACCTCGCGCCCCATCGGTTCGATCTGCGCGATCCGGCCGGGGAGGCCGGTGTCGGCGACGACGAGATGTTCGGGGCGGAGCCCTATGGTGACGGCGCCGGTCGCGCCCGTGGCGGGAAAGCCGATCCCCGAGACGTCGACGGTCCCGTTGACCGCCTTGCCCTCGACGAGGTTGATCGGCGGCGAGCCGATGAAGCTCGCGACGAACAGGCTGGAGGGCCGCGCATAGAGGTCGTCGGGGGTGCCGGCCTGCTCGATACGGCCGGCCCGCATGCAGATGATGCGGTCCGCCATTGTCGTCGCCTCGATCTGGTCGTGGGTGACCAGGATGGTGGTGACGCCGAGTTCGTCCTGCAGCGACTTGATCTCGGTCCGCATCGACAGGCGCAGGGTTGCGTCGAGATTCGACAGGGGCTCGTCGAGGAGCAGAAGCTGCGGTTGCTTGACCAATGCGCGGGCGAGCGCCACCCGCTGCTGCTGGCCGCCTGAAAGCTGTCCGGGACGCCTGTCGAGCAGGTCGCCGACCTGGACCAGCGCCGCTGCCTCGTTGACGCGGCGGATCGCTTCCTCGCGTGGCGTCTTCTTGAAGCGGAGCGGGAACATGATGTTGTCGCGCACCGTCATGTGCGGATAGAGCGCGTAGGACTGGAATACGATGCCGACGTTGCGATCCTTCGCCTCGACGTCGTTGACGACATGGCCGTCAAACAGCAGGTCGCCGGTCGAAGGCAGGTAGATGCCGGCAAGCAGGAGCAGGCTCGTCGACTTGCCGCAGCCCGAGGGGCCGAGCAGCGCGACGAACTCGCCGTCGGCGATATCGAGGTCCATGTCCGGGATCACTTCGACGTCGCCGAAGCGCTTGGTGATCTTGCGGAATTCGATGCTGGCCATCGCTCAGCCCTTCACGCCGCCGACCGACATCTGCAGCAGGTAGCGCTGCGCGGCCATGTAGAGGAGGAGGCTCGGCACCAGGTAGAAGACGCCGACCGCCGACACCACGCCGTAGTCGACGCCCATCACGTCTTCGCGGACGTAGAACATGTAGAGACTCATCGTCCAGTTGGTATTGCGGATCAGGAAGGTGAACACGAAGATGTATTCCTCCCAGCCGCGGATGAAGGTGAAGACCGAGATGGCGAGCATGCCGTTGGTCACCTGCGGCAGGACCACCTTGAGGAATGCCTGGCGCCGCGAGGCGCCGTCGGTGAGGGCGCTCATCTCGATGTCCCAGGGAACCGCGTCGAAAAAACCCTTCATGATGAAGATCGCGAAGGGCAGCTCGAAGGCGACAAGGACCAGGATGACCCCGATCAGGCTGTCGAGCAGCCCGATATAATAGAGCATCAGGAAGAGCGGCACGATCAGCGTCAGGACCGGGAAGGCATGCAGGACGAGCAGCGACCGCAGCATCGAGCTCCGTCCCGGAAAATCGAAGCGCGACAGGTAATAGGCGGCGAGCGAGGCGACGGTCACGACGATGACGGTCTGCGTGCCGGCGAGCAGGATCGAGTTGCCGAAGGCGTGCCAGACATTGGGGAACTGTACCGCGCCGGTCACGGTTCCGACCTTCGACCGCAACACCGAGGCGAAGTCCGGCTCGACCAGGAAGATGAAATTCTCGAGGTGGAGGCTCGGGCCGACCAGCGCCACGAAGGCGATGATCGTCGCCAGCGCGACGAGGGCGACGAAGGCCCACCTCTGGCGCTGGCCGCGGGCAAGCATCGCCGCGGCCCAGAAGGCGATCACCGCCGGCACCAGAACGGCCACGGCGCGCCACAGCACCTGCGTTTCGGCGACGCCGGTCCGGGCCGAGAAGGCGATCGTCACCAGCCAGAAATAGGGTAGGACGATTGGAATCGAAACGGCGATCAGGAAGGCGTAGATGCTGGTCGCCTTGACGCGGCGCGTCCGCCTTGCCCGCGCGGCCAGCCGGCCCCAGTCGTCGCCTGTCGCGGTGATGCGGGCAGTCCCGTTCGTCGCCGCGACCATCATTGGACCTCGATGCGCGGACGCTGGAGCAGCTTCTGCATGTCGAAGAGTCGCCAGCCGAGCAGCGCGAAGATCACGCCGAGCGCGATGATGAACACCGCCAGCGCCGCGCCATAGGCATACTGGCCGCTCTGGAAGGCGCGGCGGTAGATGTAGAGCGCGTAGACGGTGGTGTCGTAGAAGGGGCCGCCCTTGGTGAGCAGCAGGATGTATTCGAAGCTCACCAGCAGTGACAGCGTCTGGTAGATGGTGACGAAGCTGATCGGCCAGCGCAATGCCGGCAGGGTGATGTGCCGGACGACGGCGAATCCGCCCGCGCCGTCGACCCGCGCCGCGTGGAAGAGGTGCTCGGGGATCGCGCGGATCGCCGAGGTGAAGATGATCATCCCCATCGACGCGCCGATGAAGCCGTTGGCGATGACGATCAGCAGGACAGGCATGTCGTTGAGCGGATCGATCGGCGTCTCCAGCCCGAGCACGGTCATCAGGACCTGGTTGAGCAGCCCGAATTCCGAAGGGTTGATCACCCAGATCCAGAGCAGGATGTAGAGCACCGAGGGGCTCATCCGCGGCAGCAGCCAGACGCCGCGGAAGAAATTGCCCGTCAGCCGGTTGGTCGCCGTCGTCACCAGCGCCAGGATCACCGCGAAGGTGACGTTGAAGATGGCAAGTGTCGCGAAGACATAGATCAGCGTCAGGCCGATCACCTCGACCAGCCGGCGGTCGCCGGCGAATATCTTCTCATATTGCTCGGTCGTGAAGCCGGTAACCTGCAGCGAGCGCCCCATGTCGGTGAAGGACACGGCGACGTCGATGATCACCGGGATGATGAAGAACAGGACCGTCAGGACGATGGCCGGGCCGAGGAAGATGGCGAAGTTCACCACCTGCCGGCGGCGCTGGCGGCCGCCGCGCTCGAGCTGCAGGTCTTCGGTAATGGCTGTCATCGCCGTCCCGCGTCGATCTTGAAGCGCGCCATCGGCGCCGCGCGATGCCCGGGAACCGACAGGCGGCTTCCGGGCATCCGCTTCGCGCCTCCCGCCGGCAGGCTACTTGACCATCACGTCGTCGAGGCTCGACTCGGCCTCGTCGATGACGAAGTCGGCCGCGTCCTCGGCCGACAGCCGGCCGGTCTCGACGCCCTGCATCGCCGTGTAGATGATGCCGTTCAGGTCGCCGAATTGCGGGTTGTTGGGAAGGAATTTGGTGATCTTCAGCAGTTCCGTCGCCCTGGCCAGCGGCCAGGCCTCGGCGTAGCGCGGATCGTCGAGCTGTTCCGGCTTGATGCCGAGATGCGTCGTCGAGACCGCGTGGTCGGTGTTGAGGTCGACCGCCGAGGCGTGGCCGAGGAGGCGCACCGCGAGCTCCGGCTCGGCCGTGTCGGCGGCGATCGCGTAGATCACCGGATGGGTCAGGCTCGACGGCGAGCCGCCCTTGGTGGCGGCCGGCATCGGGATCCAGCCCCAGTCCTTGAAGAAGGCGGTCTCGTCCTCCGGCAGGCCGTAGGTCGGGAAGGCGCGGCTACCGAGGTCCCAGATGCCGTACATCCAGAAGGCGGCGTTGTTCTCGGCGTAGAACTCGGCGCGGATCGCGTCCCATTCCATCGACGTGTTGTTGCCGGGGATGACGCCTTCCTTCACCGCCTTCTCGAACCAGCCGAAGGCGGCGGCGAGCTTGTCGCGATCGAGCAGCAGCTTGCCGGTCGCCGGGTCGACGAATTCGTTGCCATAGGCCTGGAAGACCATCAGGTAGTCCGGCCCCTTCGAGGGTCGATGGAGGATGCCGTATTCGGCATCGGTCTTGTCGACCACGGTCCGGGCGATCTCGATCAGGTCGTCCGCCGTCAGCTCGCCGGACATCGTCAGCTCCGGCATCGACTCGATGAAGGCATCGTCATAGCCCGCCTCGCGCAGCAGCTTCTTGTTGTAGAAGAACATCCGCGCCTCGGCGTCCTGCGGGATCGCATAGATGCCGTCGGGGCATTTCGCCGATTCCCACAGCGACGGGAAGATGGTGCCGAAATGTTCCGGATATTTGGCGATATAGTCGTCCAGCTTGAGCACGAAGCCCTCCTGCTGGAAGGCGCAGATCCACTCATGCGCCTGGATGAACATGTCCGGTCCCTCGCCGATGCCGAAGACCCGCAAGAGCTGCAGCGCATCCTCGTCGAAGCCCGGCGCCGGGCTCTCGCGGACCTCGACCGCCACCCGCTTGTCCGACCCTTCGGCCTCCAGCTCCTTGTTCAGCCGCTCGGCCGCCTTGACGACATTGCCCGGCCGCAGCGGCCCTGAGGTATCCTGCCGCGACCAGAGTTCCAGGGTAACGGTTTCCTGCGCGAGTACCGGCGTCGCCAGCAGCGTCGCCCCGGCCAGCGCGCCAATGATCGTTCGGGTCATGTCTGCACCTCCTCTTGGTGGCGGTTCTGATCGGTCGCGGGACGCGAGCGATAGCCGTCTCCGTTAGCGCCGCCATATGACAGTTCGATGCAATCGCTTCTGATATGCGCGTTTTCCTCCCGGCGGCGCTGCCTCAAGTCTAGGCACAGATGTGCTTAGCCGGCAACGCTACGCTTGGTGGCACCGCAGCATCCGGGCCTGCCGGCAGCGTTGACTTCCCGCGAGCCGAATGGTGAATGGCGGCGTCCCGCCTGAATCGTGAGGTTTCCGTGGTAGCTGAAGATATCGCCGCGCGTCTGCGCATCGCCGAAGCCGTCGTGCGCGAGGCCGGCGCGCTCGCGCTCGACTATTTCCATCGCCGTCATGAGCTGAAGATCGACGCCAAGGGCCTGCAGGACCTGGTCAGCCAGGCCGATCGCGAATCCGAGGAGCTGATCTTCGCGCGGATGTCGGAGGCCTTTCCCGGGGATTCGTTCCTCGGCGAGGAGGGCGGCCTGCGGCAGAAGGGGCCGATGATGTGGGTGGTCGATCCGATCGACGGCACGGCCAACTTCGTCCGCGGCATACCGCATTGGTGCGTCTCGATCGGTCTCGTCTCGGATCACCGGGCGGTGCTCGGCGCGATCTATGATCCGGTCGCCGACGAGCTCTTTGCCGCCGTCGCGGGTGGCGGCGCGACCCTCAATGGCGAGCCGATCCGGGTCACCGGACAAACCGACATCGTCCATGCCCGGATCGGCCTCGGCTTCAGCTACCGCAGCGATGCCGGGCGGCACAGTCGCGACGTCCGCACCATCCTCGAGGCGGGCTGCGAATACCTTCGGCTCGGTTCCGGCGCCCTCGGCCTCGCCTATACGGCGGCCGGCCGGCTCGACGGATATTACGAGCGCCACATCAACCTGTGGGACGTCGCCGGCGGGCTGGTCGTGGTCGCCGAAGCCGGAGGGCGGTCGAGCGACTTCCTGACGCCGGCCGCCGTCAGCGAGGGCAATGAGCTTCTCGTCGCGACGCCCGGCCTCTTTGATCCGCTCCGCCGGCTTCTCCCGGCGGCATGAGCAAGGGGCCTAGGCCCCTTCGGCTTCCGCGACGTGGCGCTTGACGGCGAAGAAGCTGTCCGGCGTCACCGACATCGAGTCGATGCCGCATTCGACCAGGAGCCGCGCGAATTCCGGATGGTCGCTGGGCGCCTGGCCGCACAGCCCGATCTTGGCGCCTGCCTTGCGGGCCGCGGCGACGACGCTCGAGATCATCCATTCGACCGCCTCGTCCTGCTCGTCGAACAGGCCGGCGAGCTCCTCCGAGTCCCGGTCGACCCCGAGGGTCAGCTGGGTCAGGTCGTTCGAGCCGATCGAGAAGCCGTCGAAGCGGCGGGAGAAGGCATCCGCCAGGATGACATTCGACGGGATCTCGCACATCACATAGACCTCGAGCCCGTCCTCGCCGCGCTTCAGCCCGTTCTCGACCATCACCTCCAGCACCTTGTCGGCCTCCTTCACCGAGCGGCAGAAGGGGATCATCACGACGACGTTCTTGAAGCCCATCTCGTTGCGTAGCCGCTGGATCGCCCGGCACTCGAGCGCGAAGCCGGCGCGATAGCGCGGCGAATAATATCGCGACGCGCCGCGGAAGCCGATCATCGGATTTTCCTCGTTGGGCTCGAATTCGCGCCCGCCGACGAGACCGGCATATTCGTTGGTCTTGAAGTCGCTCATCCGCACGATGACCGGCTTCGGATGGACCACCGCGGCGATCCGGGCGAGACCGCGCGACAGCGTATCGATGAAGTATTCGGTCTTGTCCTCGTAGTCGGCGGTGATCGCCGCGATCTCCGCCTTCGCCGCCTCGTCCTTCAGCGAATCATAATGCACCAGCGCCATCGGATGGACGCGAACCTGGTTGGTGACGACGAATTCCATCCGGGCGAGCCCGACGCCGTCCGCCGGGATCTGCCACCAGTTGAAGGCCGCCGACGGATTGGCGAGGTTGAGCATCACCTTGGTCCTGGTCTCCGGCAGCTTGCTGAGGTCGAGCTCCTCGGCCTCGAATTTCGCCGTGCCCTCATAGACGAAGCCCTGGTCGCCCTCGGCGCAGGAGACGGTGATCTCCTGGTCGGTATGGAGCACATGGGTGGCGTCGCCGGTGCCGACCACCGCGGGGAGGCCGAGTTCGCGGCTGACGATGGCGGCATGGGACGTGCGTCCGCCGTGGTCGGTGATGATCGCCGCCGCCCGCTTCATGATCGGCACCCAGTCCGGGTCGGTGATGCTGGTCACCAGGATCGAGCCGTCGACGAACGTGTCGATGTCGCGGACATCCTCGATCAGGCAGACGCGGCCGGGCGTGATCGCGCCGCCGATGCTCAGGCCGGTGCACAGGGTCTTGCCCTTTTCCAGCACGCGATAGGTCTTGAAGGTGTTCGTCTCGCGCCGCGACTGCACCGTCTCCGGCCGAGCCTGGACGATGAAGATGTCGCCGGTCTCGCCGTCCTTGGCCCATTCCATGTCCATCGGGCAGCCATAGTGCTTTTCGATGGTCGTCGCCCACCGGGCCAGGATGACGATCTCCTGGTCGCTGAGCACGTAGGTGGCGCGCTCGGCCCTGGAGGTCGGGACGTTCTTGGTCGGCTGGTCGCCGGTGGCGTAGACCATCTTGATCGCCTTCTCGCCGAGCGTCTTCTCGACGATCGGCAGAAGCGATTCGTCGGCGAGCAGCGGCTTGAACACCTGGTAGGCATCCGGGTCCACGGCGCCCTGGACGACGTTTTCGCCGAGGCCCCAGGCCGCGTCGATCCGCACCACCTTGTCGAAGCCGGTCTCGGTGTCGATCGAGAACATCACTCCTGACCCGCCGATGTCGGAGCGGACCATCTGCTGCACGCCGACCGACAGCGCCACCTGCAGATGATCGAAGCCCTTGACCTGGCGGTAGGAGATCGCCCGGTCGGTGAACAGCGAGGCGTAGCATCGCCGGCAGGCATCAAGCAGGGCGCGCTCGCCGCGGATGTTGAGGAAGGTTTCCTGCTGGCCGGCAAAGCTCGCATCGGGCAGATCCTCCGCCGTTGCCGACGAGCGGACGGCGACGTCGAGCTCGTCCTTGCCGGTGCGCTTGCACAGCTCGGCATAGTGGCTGGAGATAGCCTCGGCGGTTTCGGCCGGCCAGTCGCCATGGAGGAAGGCGGAACGGATCGCCTGGCCGGTCTCGGCGAGGGTCTTCTTGCCCGACGCCATTTCGTCGAGGCGATCGGAGATCACCTGTTTGAGGCTGTTCGCCTCGATGAAGCGCCAGTAGGCGCTCGCCGTGGTCGCGAAGCCGGGCGGCACGCTGACGCCCTGCGACGACAGGGTCTGGACCATCTCGCCGAGCGAGGAATTCTTGCCTCCAACCAGCCCGACATGGGACCGCTTGACGGCTTCGAACCAGAGTATGTCGGGCTGTTCGGTCATTTCTATCTTCCTCCTGGCGCCGCTTCCGCCTTGAACGTGTCGAAGGCGCGCAGCGCCTCTCCGCCATAGACCATCGATGGTCCGCCTCCCATCTGGATGGCGACACCGATCGTTTCCAGAACTTCCTCCCGCGAGGCTCCCAGGTCGCAGACGCGTTTCGCGTGATAGGCGACACAGCCGTCGCAACGCGAAGCCACGCAGAGCGCGAGCGCAATCAGCTCCTTGAACTTGAGAGTCAGGGCACCGTCGAAATAGACGCCCTTGCCGAGTGCCGCGAAGCCCTTCATTCCCTCGGGCAGGCCCTGGCGCAGCGCCGCCGCCGATGACGATACCTCTCTTGCCAATTCCGCAAAGTCTTTCATGAATATCCCTCGTTCCCGCCGGTACGCCGGCGTGGATGTCTTGACTTGAGCATCGAAACTGACCGACCTGCGGGGAGAGGCATTGACTTGGGTCAAGCTGGCGGCCGCCTTTCGCGGATAGATTGTTCCGTGGAGGCTCGTCTTGCGAGAAGCGGTTTTCAGGATCCGGGACCTGAGCAAGGTCTATCGAACCGGCAACGTCGAGGTGAAGGCGTTGCGCGGCGTCGATGCCGACCTGTTCCACGGCGAGCTCACCGTGATGCTCGGACCCTCCGGCAGCGGCAAGTCCACCTTCCTCAACATCCTTGGCGGACTCGATACGGCGACCGCCGGTGAGGTGCGGTATCGCGACCATGACCTGTCGTCGGCGAGCGACCGCGACTTGACGCGATATCGCCGCGATCATGTCGGCTTCGTATTCCAGTTCTACAACCTGATACCGAGCCTCACCGCCAAGGAAAATGTCGCGCTGGTGACCGAGATCGCCCGCAATGCCATGCCCCCGGAGGAAGCGTTGGAGCTCGTCGGTCTCAAGGAGCGGATGGGTCATTTCCCCGCCCAGCTTTCGGGTGGCGAGCAGCAGCGCGTGGCGATCGCCCGGGCTGTCGCCAAGCGGCCCGAGGTGATGCTTTGCGACGAGCCGACCGGAGCCCTCGATTCGAAGACCGGCATCCTGGTGCTCGAGGCACTGACCGCCACCAATCGGGAACTTGGAACGACGACCGCCATCATCACCCACAACGCGACGATCGGATCGATCGCCGATCGCGTCTTTCATTTTTCCGACGGCAGGATCACCGATGTTCTCGAAAACGAAACCCGCCTGTCGCCCTCGGACGTGGATTGGTGAACGTCATGGGCGCGCTCGACATCAAGCTCTTCCGCGATCTGAAGCGGCTCTGGGCCCAGGCGATTGCGATCGCTCTGGTCCTGGCCTGTGGCGTTGCCACCCTGATCCTCGCCGTCGGCACGTTCCGCTCGCTGGAAGAGACCCGCGATGCCTATTACGAACGCTACAAGTTCGGCGACATCTTCGCGACGGCGGTCCGGGTTCCCGATGCGAAGGCCCGCGAGATCGCCGAGATCGACGGAGTGGCGGCGGTCGAGCCCCGCATCTTCGAGGTCGCGCTTCTCGATGTGGAAGGCTTTCGCGAGCCGGCGACCGGGCTGATCGTCTCGGTGCCGCCCTCCGGCGAGCTCGCGGTCAACGACCTGTTCATCCGGCGCGGGCGGTTGCCGGAACCCGGCCGGGTCAACGAAGTCGCGATCGACGCGAAGTTTGCCGAGGCGCAGCGCTTCTCCGTCGGCTCCCGGTTCGACGCGATTCTCGGCAGCGCCAAGACGACGCTGACCGTCGTCGGCATCGTCATGTCGCCGGAATACGTCTACTCCCTGGGCCCCGGCGACATGATGCCCGACAGCAGGCGTCTGGCGGATATGTGGATGCCGGAGGAGACGCTTGCCTCGCTCTACGACCTCGACGGCGCCTTTAACTCGGTCAGTGTCCGCTTGTTGCGTGATGCCAACGAAACCGCGGTGATCGAGGCGATCGACGACCTGCTGGAGCCATATGGCGGAACCGGCGCGGTTGCCCGCAAGGACCAGGTATCGAATGCCTTCCTGCAGGGGGAGCTCGATCAGCTGCAGGGCATGGCGCGGATCATTCCGCCGATCTTCCTGCTCGTCTCCGCTTTCCTGATCAACATGATCCTGTCGCGGCTGATCGAGCTGGAGCGGGAGCAGATCGGCCTTCTCAAGGCGCTCGGCTATGGCCGGACCGCGGTCGCCTGGCACTACCTCAAGCTGGTCCTGGTGATCGCCGCGATCGGCGTCGTGATCGGCGCCGGGGTCGGTACCTGGCTCGGACGCGGCATGACGGTCATGTATACGAGATTCTTCTCGTTTCCGTTCCTCGTCTTCCGGTCTGATGTCGACATCTACCTGATCGCCGCCGGGGTCAGCATGGCGGCGGCCGCGGCCGGCGCCCTGAAGGCGATCGGCGTGGTCTTCGCGCTGCCGCCGGCCGTTGCCATGCGGCCCCCCGCGCCCCAGGTCTATCGCCAGTTCATGGGTGGGCTGCTCGGTCGCATGCGGCTCTTCTCGCAGGTGACGACGATGGCGCTCCGCCATCTCGTCCGCCACCCGGTGCGCACGCTGCTCACCGCCATCGGCACCGCCTTCGCGGTTGCCCTGATGGGGGTCGCGATGGGGACCTTGTCCTCCGTCGACTTCATGATCGACGCGGTCTTCTTTCGTACCGAGCGCCAGGATGCGACCCTGGCGTTTTCGTCGGAAAGGCCGGGTGCCGCCTACCAGGCGGTTCTGAAACTGCCGGGGGTGATGGCCGCCGAGCCCTATCTCGACCTGCCTGTCGAGATCGGCAACGGCCAGTATTCGCGCCAGCTTTCGATCATCGGCAAGCCGGCCCGGACCGACCTCAGCCGCGTTCTCGACCTCGATCTTGATCCCGTGGTGTTGCCGTCGACCGGGCTCGCGCTCGGCGACCGGGTTGCCGATATCCTGCGCCTGCGGCCCGGTGATCTGGCGCGGGTCACCTTCCTCGACGGGCAGCGGCGGACGGTCGAGGTGCCGGTCACCCAGGTGATCCAGAGCTATATCGGGCTGATGATGTTCATGGATATCGACGCGCTGGCGCGGCTCTCCGGTACCGGGCCGCGCATCTCCGGCGTCCATCTCCTGATCGACGACAGCCAGCTCGACGCGCTCTATCGCGCGGTCAAGGAGACGCCGCAGATCGCCGCCGTCGCCCTCCAGAGCCGGTCGCGCCAGCGCTTCCAGGAGACGATGCGGGAGAATATGAGCATGATGCTCACCGTCTACCTGACGCTGAGCATCGTCATCGCCTTCGGCGTCGTCTACAACTCGGCCCGCATCCAGCTGTCGGAGCGCGGCCGCGAGCTCGCCACCCTGCGGGTGCTCGGCTTCCACCGGGCCGAGGTGTCGAATGTCCTGTTCATCGAGATCGGCGCCATCGTCGCCATCGCCCAGCCGATCGGCTGGCTGATCGCCACCGGCCTTGGCTTGGTCATCACCGAAAGCCTCGCCACCGACATGTTCCGGGTGCCCTTCGTCATCGAGCCGGGCACCTTCGCGATCTCCAGCATCGTCGTCGTCATCGCCGCGCTGATCAGCGCGCTGATCGTCCGTCGCCGGATCGATGCGCTCGACCTCGTCCGGGTCCTGAAGACAAGGGAGTAGGCAATGCTGTCGAAATGGGTGAAGCGGGCGATCGGCCTTGTCGTCCTGGCGCTTGTCGTCGCCGCGGCGGTCCTCGCCCTCAGGCCCCGGCCGGTTCCCGTCGATATCGCCACCATCGATCGCGGGCATCTCGCCGTGACCATCGACGAGGAGGGCATCGCCCGTATCCGCGACGTCTTCCGCGTCTCGGCGCCGGTGGCCGGCCGGGTCGAGCGCCTGCCGGTCGAGGTCGGCGACAAGGTCCACCGCAACACCACCACGGTCGCCCTCATCCATCCGGTCGATCCGCCTTTCCTCGATATCCGCTCGCGTCGCGAGCTGGAGGCGGCGGTCGAGGCGGCCCGCGCCGCGGTGACGCTCGCCAGGGCCCAGGTCAACGCGGCGGAAGCCGGCGAACGGCTGGCCCAGAGCGAGCTCGATCGGGCCGATCGTCTCGCCAAGATGGAGACCATCGCGAAAAGCGTCCTCGACAAGGCGATCGCCGACCATGATACCGCCACCGCCCAGGTCGCCGAGGCCAGGGCGGCGCTCAATCTCCGCGAAAGCGAGCTGGCGAGCGCCGAGGCGCGCCTGATCCAGCCGAACCAGCTCGAGGGCGGCAGCAGCAGCGACACCTGCTGCCTGACGATCCGCGCCCCCGTCGACGGCACGGTGCTCAAGCTGCTGACCGAAAGCGAACAGGTCGTGGTCCCCGGCGAGGGGTTGCTCGAGCTTGGCGATCCGACCAACCTCGAGATCATCGTCCACCTGCTCTCCGACGACGCGGTCAGCATCCATCCCGGCAGCGTCGCCACGATCGACCATTGGGGCGGCCCGCCGCTCACCGCCGCGGTCCGCCGCGTCGATCCGGCCGCCTATACCAAGGTCTCGGCGCTCGGCATCGAGGAGCAGCGCGTCGACGCGATCCTCGACATCGTCGATCCCCAGGAGGAATGGCAGCGCCTCGGCCACGAGTTCCGCGTCATGGTCCACATCACCATCTGGGAGGGCGACGACGTCCTCCAGGTGCCGCTCGGCGCGCTGTTCCGTGTCGGCGCCAACTGGACCGTCTTCCGCATCGTCGATGGCAAGGCCGTCGAGACGCCCGTCGTCCTGGGCCATCGCAACAACCGGACGGCCGAGGTGGTCGAAGGCCTGGAGGCCGGCGCTCTCGTCGTCCTGCATCCGAGCGACCGGGTGGTCGACGGGGTCGCGGTGGAGGACCGTACCGCCAGCGAGGGTTGATTGAGTCCGGTCGCCCCCGCCATCCCGAGAGCCCGGCCTCGGGCTTGACCCGAGGGTGCGACTCCGGCCTTGAGTCCGGTCGCCCCCCGCCATCCCGAGGTGCTCGGGCGTCAGCCCGAGCCTCGCAGGACGCACCACCGCCGCGCCCTTCAGCAGATACGCGGCAGCTGCTCGCCGCTCAGCATGTCGACGACACGTGAGACGCCGAGAACGCCCCTGCTTGCCACCTGGCCGGCGGGAGATTCCGTTACGGCGCCGATCTGGGCGGCCCCCGCGGAAACGGCGAAGCCGCGGAGGATCTCGATGGCGCGCTTCGCGTCGCCGGCCGCCACGAAGGCGACGAAACGGCCCTCGTTGGCGACGTGAAGCGGATCGAGGCCGAGCACTTCGCAGGCGGCCCGGACGTCCTCGCGCACCGGGATTGCCGCTTCGTCCAGCGCCATTGCCACGCCCGCCGTCTCGGCGATCTCGACCGCCGCGCTGGCGAGCCCGCCGCGGGTCATGTCGCGCAGGCAGTGCACCGCGATTCCCGCCTCGACCAGCGCCAGCGCCGGGTCGCCAAGCGCCGCGCAGTCGCTTTCGATCACGGTTTCGAACCCGAATCCCTCGCGGGCCGCCATCACCGCTATCCCGTGGCGGCCGATATCGCCGGAGACGATGATCGCGTCGCCGTTGCGCACTTCCGCGGGTCCGATCGGCGACCGTGCCACGACCGGCCCGAGCCCGGCGGTATTGATGAACAGGCCGTCCGCCTTGCCGTGGTCGACGACCTTGGTGTCCCCGGTGACGAGCTGCACGCCGACCGCGTCGGCGGCCTTGCGCATCGAGGCGACCACGCGGCGGAGGTCGTCGAGCGGCAGCCCTTCCTCGAGGATCAGCCCGACGCTGAGATGGGTCGCGCGGGCGCCGCACATGGCGATGTCGTTGACCGTTCCGTTGACGGCGAGCGAACCGATGTCGCCACCGGGAAAGAACAGCGGCTTGACCACGTAGGAGTCGGTGGTGAAGGCGATCGGGCCGTTGAGGTCGAGCACCGCCCCGTCATGGCGGCGCGCGAGTTGCGCGTTGTCGAAGGCCGGCCGGATGACCGTATCGAGCAGTCGCTCCATCGCCCGTCCGCCGCCGCCATGGGCGAGCTGCACCGTGCCGCCATCGCCGGCGGGGGCCGGGCAGGCGGGGGAGAAGTCGGGCTTGCTCATGACGCGGCCTTGAGCGGAGGCCTCGGTATGCCGCGATAGCGGTGATAGGCGGCGCAGGCGCCTTCCGATGAGACCATGGTCACGCCGAGCGGATGCTCCGGCGTGCATCGCGTGCCGAAGGCGGGGCAGTCCGGCGGCTTCCGGTCGCCGCGCAACACCAGCCCGCTGATGCATTCGGTTTCCGCTTCCGGCCCGGACGAGACCGGTCCGAAGCGGGTTTCCGCGTCGAAGGATGCATAGGCTTCGGAGAGACCGAGCCCGCTTTCGGCGATGTCGCCGATCCCCCGCCAGCGGCGCGGTATCACCCGAAACACCTTGGCCATTATTTCCTGCGCCGGCCGGTTGCCTTCCCGCCGCACCGAGCGGCTGTACTGGTTCTCGACCTCGGCGCGGCCCTCCTCGAGCTGGCGGACCGTCATATAGACGCCTTCCAGGATATCGAGCGGCTCGAAACCGGTGACGACGATCGGCACGCGGTATTTCGCTGCAATGGGGAAATATTCCTCGAAGCCCATCACGGTGCAGACGTGGCCGGCTGCCAGGAATCCCTGGATGCGGTTGGTCGCGCCATCAAGGATGGTGCGCATCGCCGGCGGCACCAGCACATGAGACACGAGCATCGAGAAATTGCCGAGGCCCTCGCGCATCGCCTGGTAGGCGGCCATCGCGTTGGCCGGCGCGGTGGTCTCGAAGCCGACCGCGAAGAAGACCACCTCGCGCGTCGGATTTTCGCGGGTGATCCGCAGCGCGTCGAGCGGCGAATAGACGACCCGGATATCGCCGCCCCGCGACTTGGCGCCGAAGAGGTCGCCCTTGGTGCCCGCGACGCGCAGCATGTCGCCGAAGGAGCAGAGCGTCGTCCCAGGTCTGTCGGCGATCTCGATCGCCTTGTCGATGTATTCGGCCGGCGTCACGCAGACCGGGCAGCCCGGTCCGTGCACGAGCGTGACGCCGTCCGGCAACAGCTCGTCGATGCCGTAGCGGACGATCGCATGGGTCTGTCCGCCGCACACTTCCATCAGCATCCACGGCCGGGTGGTGATCCTGGCAATCGCCTCGGCATAACCCCGCGCCGCTTCCGGATCGCGGTATTCGTCACGAAATTTCATGGCGTTCGGCCCGAGTTTGGAGGGATCGCTGAAGCAGGATGGGTCCGTTCGTGAGCGAAGGCGCCCCTGTGAATGCAATCGGCATGGATCGCCGGGCCAAGCCCGGCCATGACGGTGAGGGATCGGCTTTGCTCTCGGATCGCTCGTTGCCGAGTGCGGGGTTCCTTGGTCGCCCACCAAGGGGTTCCTTGGTTGCTCACCATGCCACTACTCCCCCGTCATGGCCGGGCTTGACCCGGCCATCCATGCCATGACGGCGACGACGCTCCGGCGCGCCAGGCAGCGCCCGCCCCGTGCAGCAATGGCCGCCACGGGGAACGTGCGCATGGGTGGATGGCAGAATGGATTGGATGGCCGGGTCCCCCGATCGGAGTCGGGGGCAAGCAAGCCCGGCCATGACGACGGCGTGTCTGGATAGGCCGGGGCTCAGGCCCGCCGAGCCTGACAACGCAGCCATCCGTGTACCGCCCGTGCAACCCCGACCCCCGTCATGGCCGGGCTTGACCCGGCCATCCATGCCATGACCACGACGACGCGCCAACGTTCCAGAACAGGTGCGGATACCGCCGCTCCCACGCGATGGCGGAACCACGGAGCCCATCACCCCCCGGCCTCCGAGAGCTCGTCGAGCTCCCCGATCTCGCGGAGGTGCGAAAAAACCTGTTCCGCCTCCGCCTCGTCGATCACCGAGATGGCGAATCCGACATGGACCAGCACATGATCGCCGATCTTCGCCTCGGGCGTATAGGCGAGGTTGATCTCCTTCAGCACCCCACCGAAATCAACGCGGCCAAGCCGCATCAGCGGGTCGTCGCCGGTGACGCTGAGAATCCGTCCGGGAACCGCGAGGCACATGGCTAGTCTCCCTGTCCTTCAGTCCATGCGGCCCAGACCGCCTGGCCGAGCGCGATGCCGCCGTCGTTCGGCGGGACCCGATGATGCCAGTAGGGCGTCATGCCTGCGGCGGTCAGCGCCGCGATCGCACCTTCGGTCAGTCGGATATTCTGGAAGCAACCGCCGGTCAGCACGACGCGCGGTTCACCGATCCTGCCTGCGACCGCGGCGACCACCTCGACGAGACCGTTGTGGACCGCTTCCGAGATGGAACCGCTGGAGGCGCCGGCGCGCAGGTCCGCCAGCAGCGATTCCAGGGCGGGCTGCCAGTCGACGATCAGCAGGCCGTCCTTGTCCGCCGAGATGGGAAAATCATAGCATCTTCCGGTTGCAAGATCGCCCGCCGCCGAGTCGAATTCGATCGGTGCCTGGCCTTCATAGGCGCTGACCTGGCGAAGGCCGCAGAGCGCCGCGAAAGCATCGAGCAGCCGCCCGACGCTGGAGGTCAGGGGCGCGTTGACATCCCGCGCGAGCATCTGGGAGACGATCCGGCGTTCGGCCGTGTCGAAGGCGGCGACTGGGGGCAGGTCGTTCATCCCGAATGCCTCGCTGCCGAATGCCGCGACCAGCAGGCCGAGCGCCGAGCGGCGCGGCTCGCGGACGGCGGCTTCGCCGCCTGGCAGCGGGAATTGCCGGAGGCAGGCGACCCGCCGCCACCCGGTCTTCTCGACATGGAGGAATTCGCCGCCCCAGATCGTCCCGTCGCCGCCATATCCGGTCCCGTCCCAGGCCACGCCGAGAACCGGCGGCGCGATCTCGTTTTCCGCCAGGCACGCCGCGACATGGGCGAGATGATGCTGCACCGGGATGATCGGAACCCCGAGCCCTTCGGCGGCGCCGCGCGAAGCGAAATCGGGATGATAGTCGTTGGCCGCAAGCCGCGGTCGGATGGCGTGGAACCGGATCATGTCCTCCAGCGCCTTGCCGTGTGCCAGCCGCGCCTCGACGGTCTCGAGGTCGCCGACATGGGCCCCGACGACGACGCTGCCCGGCTGGGTGATCGCGACCGTCGTCTTGAGGTGTCCGCCGACCGCGACGATGCCCCCGGCGGCGCCGTCGACCGCGATCCGCGTCGGAGCGTAGCCACGCCCGACGCGCAGCAGCTGCGGACTGCCGTCGACGACCTGCGCGACCGAGTCCTCGACGGGCCGGATGATCGGCCGATCATGGACCAGAAAAAGGTCGGCGATCCGGGTCAGTTGCCCGATCACATCATATTCGTCGGTGGCGATCGGTTCGTCGCTGATATTTCCGCTGGTCGCGACCACCGGGAAGCCGAGGTCGCGCATCAGAAGATGGTGGAGCGGAGCATAGGGCAGGAAGATTCCCAGCCGCGGGGTGCCCGGCGCGACCGACTCGCTCACCGGTCCGCCCGTCCTGCGGCAGAGCACGATCGGACGCTCCCGGCCGGTGAGCAGCGCCTCTTCCTCCCGCCCGATCCGGCAACTCGCCTTGGCGTCCTCCAGCGACGGGAACATCACGGCGAAGGGCTTCTCCTCGCGCCGCTTGCGATCGCGGAGCTGGCGCACAGCCTCGTCGTTTCGCGCGTCGCAGAAGAGGTGGAAGCCGCCGACGCCCTTGACGGCGACGAGACGGCCGTCACGAATGGCGCCCGCGGCCCTCCCAAGCGCGTCTTCACCGGTGCCCAGGGGGTGCCCGTGGCCGTCCCAGAGGGCGATCCGCGGCCCGCAGGCCGGGCAGGCATTCGGCTCCGCGTGGAAGCGACGATTGCCCGGATCCTCGTATTCCGCCTGGCATTCCGGGCACATGGCGAAGCCGGCCATCGTCGTCCGGGCCCGGTCATAGGGCATGTCGCAGATGATGCTGAATCGCGGTCCGCACTGCGTGCAGTTGATGAAAGGGTAATGATATCGGCGGTTTAGCGGATCGAACAATTCCTCGAGGCAATCCGGACAGGTTGCAATATCGGCGGGAATCTCGGCGGTCGGAAGCCCCGCCTCGTCGCTCTCGCGGATCGAGAAGCCGCTGTCGTGGTTGGAGGATTGTCCTGTGATTTCAATATCATCGACGCGCGCCCCAACCGGCGCGGCGGTGTCGAGGGCGGTCACCAGCGCATCGATCCGGGAGTCCGCGCCCTCGACCTCGATCGTCACCCCGTCGGGTGTGTTGCCAACCCATCCGGCGAGGCCGAGGGTCGTCGCCTGACGGTAGACAAACGGCCGGAATCCAACGCCTTGCACGACCCCGCGCACCACGATGCGCTTGCGCGCGCGCGGTCCCGCATCGTCCCCGGTAATGGCCTGTTCAGCTCTCAACCTCAATGCTTTCCAGTAGCACGTCCTGCGCGTTGGGGTGGGAAATATCGTTGGAGAGGGTGACATCGAGGCGGGCGCCTTCGGCGATTGTCCCCGCCGCGGACTGGCGAAAATGCTCGCCGAAATGCTCCGCGGTCATGTGGCTGAGGGCGCCGCACCAGACCGACACCGCGACCACCCGCCGGGCCTTCTCGGCCTCGGTGATGGAGGCGATCCTGGCCATCAGGCCCTTCATCAGCGATGCCTCATGCATCCTGCATCACCTCCTCCGCGACCTGTTTCGCGACCGTCCCGACCGCGTCCGCGACCGCCCGCGTCAACCCGCCGCCCGTCTCGAAGGAACCGGCCTCGATGGCATAGACGATCGCGCGAGGGGGGAGGGAGCCGAGCGCCCGGCCGAGCGCGATCGCCTCGGCGAGGCCGAAGCCATGGGTGGAGAGGCCGAATTGCAGGTCGGGCAATATCCCCGCATCGGTCCCGAGATCGATGCGACGGGCGGTGCCGGGCGGGGCTCCGGACACGCATGCGTCGATCAGAAACGCCGTCCGGGCACCGGCGAGACGGTCAAGAAGCGACGCTGCCTCACCGTCGTGCTCCACAACCGCGACGCCGGGACCGACCATCGCCCGCAGCCGCCGCGCAACCAGCCGCCCGACCGCGTCGTCGCCACGGTCGGGATTGCCGATCCCGACGATCATGACGCTCGCATCGCTCATCCGCTCGTTTCCTCGATCCGCTCCAGCTTGAGGAAATGCGTCGAGCAGGAGATGCAGGGGTCGTAGTTGCGGACCGTCTGCTCGCAGCGATGCTGAAGCGCCTCGTCGTCGAGATCGAGCCAGCCTCCGACATAGTCGCGGAGGTCCTCCTCGATGCTCGGCTGGTTCTGCGAGGTCGGCGGCACGATCCGCGCCTCGGCGATCGACCCGTCCTCCTCAAGCCGATAGCGGTGATAGAGGAGCCCGCGCGGCGCTTCGGTCGCCGCATGGCCGATACCGGCGCGCGGCACGACATCGACCGACGGGCGGTCCGGCTGCTCGAAGGTCTCGATGATGCGCAGCGCCTCGTCGATGGCGTGAAGGACCTCGACGGAGCGGACGATGATGCTCTGGAAGGGATTGGTGCAGGTCGTCCCGAGTCCGGCATCCCGCGCCGCCTCGCGGGCGGCCGGCGCCAGCCTGTCGAAGTTGAGGCTGTAGCGGGCCAGCGGTCCGACCAGGTATGAGCCGCCGTGGAGCCGGGACTGCAGCGCGGTCGAGCGCGCGACATGCACCTCCTCGAAATGCCTGTCATAGTCGGCGACCCGGATATCGAGCCCGCGATTGGAGACCACGCGTCCTTCGTTGAACGGGTATTCGTCGGGATGGCGAAGAGCGACGAAGGTGTAGTCGCGGCTGCGATCGGGAAAGTCGAAGCCGGCGACCAGCTTCACCGTATCGACCGCGATGTCCCGCACCGACTTCAGCGTCTCACCGAGATCGGCCAGCTCGCGCTTGCCGGGGATCCGGTAGAAGCCGCCGACCCTGACATTGATCGGATGGATCTCGCGCCCGCCAACCAGATTGACGATGTCGTTGCCGGCCTTCTTCAGCGCGAGCCCCTTCTTGACGATCTCGCCGTGGTCCCTCGCCATGTCGATCGCCCCGGCATAACCGAGGAAATCCGGGGCATGCAGCATGTAGACATGGAGGACATGGCTCTCGATCCACTCGCCGCAATAAAGCAGTCGCCTCAGCTCGCGGAGCGGCCCGCCGACGGTAATCCCGAGAGCGTCCTCCATGGCATGGACCGAGCTCATCTGGTAGGCGACCGGACAGATGCCGCAGATGCGCGCGGTGATGTCGGGCGCCTCGCTGAAGGCCCGTCCGCGCATGAACGCTTCGAAGAAGCGCGGCGGTTCGAAGATCGAGAGCTCGGCCGACTGGACGGCGCCGTCGCGGACGACGACCTTGAAGGCGCCTTCGCCTTCGACCCGGGCGAGATAGTCGACCTTGATCGTCCTGGTCTTACGGGCCATGGCGTTCCCTCTCCTCGCGGAACGGTTCGGCGTCGGCGTTGAAGGTACTGTAGAGGCGGGCGATCGCCCGGTCCTCCATACCGAGCTCCGCCAGATGTTGGCTCAGGGCCGGGGCGTTCGGCGTCTCCATCGGCCCGAAGCAACCGTAGCAGCCGCGATTGTAGCTCGGGCATAGCGCACCGCACCCGGCATGGGTCACCGGCCCGAGGCAGGGCGTGCCGTGGGCGACCATGACGCAAACCGTTCCGCGCAGCTTGCATTCGACGCAGACGCTATGCGCCGGCGTTACCGGCTTCCGTCCGGCGAGATAGGCCGAGACGACTTCGAGGAGCTGCCGCTTGTTGATCGGACAGCCGCGCAACTCGAACTCGACGCGGATATGGTCGGCAATCGCCGTGGAGGTCGCCAGCGTCGAGATATAGTCCGGCCGCGCGTAGACGATCGAGGTGTATTCCCTGACATCGGCGAAGTTTCGCAACGCCTGGATTCCGCCGGAGGTGGCGCAGGCGCCGATCGTGATGACCACATCCGAAATGCGCCGGATGTCCCGTATCCGTTCCGCATCGTGCGGCGTCGTGATCGACCCCTCGACCAGCGAGAGATCATAGCGGCCGGAAATCCTGCCGCGGGTGGCTTCCATGAAATAGGCGATATCGATGGCGTCGGCGACGGCCAGCAACTCATCCTCGCAATCGAGCAGGCTCAACTGGCAGCCGTCGCAGGAAGCGAATTTCCAGACCGCCAGCCGGGGCCTCGACGCTTTCGCCATGCTCAAAGCTCCTTCAGCGCCAGGTGGTAGCGGATCCGGTCATAGCGGAAAACCGGACCATCCTTGCAGATGAACACGGGCGAGAACTGGCAGTGGCCGCAAAGGCCGATCGCGCATTTCATGTTGCGTTCCATCGACACGTAGATCGCCTCGTCGGGTACGCCGGCGTTGCCGAGCGCCTGCACGCCGAAGCGCATCATGATCTCGGGACCGCACAGAAGTGCGACGGTATTTTCCGGATCGAAGGCGACGCGGGGCAGGAGCGTCGTGACGACGCCAACGTGACCATGCCAGTCATCGGCGGCGTGGTCGACCGTGACCAGCAGGTCGATATCGAGGCGCCGGCGCCAGGATTCCAGCTCGCGCAGGTAGAGGATATCGCCGGGGCTCCGGGTACCGTAGAGGATCGCCACCTCGCCGAAGCGGTCGCGCTCCGCCAGCAGCCGGTAGATGACCGGCCGGAGCGGCGCGAGGCCGATGCCCCCGGCAAGCAGGACCACGTCCTTGCCCTCCAGCGCCTCCATCGGCCAGCCGACCCCGAAGGGACCGCGCAGGCCAAGCGTATCACCCTTGCGAAGTCCGGCCAGCGCACGCGACACGGCGCCGACCGTCCGAATCGTGTGGACGATGCCATCGCCTTTCGCCGGATCGCCGCTGACGCTGATGGCCGACTCGCCGACGCCGAAGGCGGTCAACATGTTGAACTGGCCCGGCGCGAAGGCCGGCAGGTCGTCGCCTTCCGGCTCAAGCCTCAGCGTGAAGACGTCGGGCGCGTCCTTCCGGCGCGTTACGATCCGCATCACCTGCGGCACCATCGGATCGGGGCTGGCCACCTGAAGCATGGTCAGGCCGCCGGCTTTCCGTAAACGTCGAGCACCTGGAGCCGTGTCGCCTGCAGGCGCTGATACAGAATTGGCACCAGCCGTTTCATGACGTCATAGCCGAGGCCGGGATCCGCGTCGCATTTGTTGCGCAGGCAGGTCGCATCCATGGCGATCGCCCGAACGCGTTCCAGGGCGTGGGCGTCATATTGCCAGCGATACGGCGGAAACAGCCACGAAACCCCGACGATATCGCCTTCCGCCACGGTCTGGAAGGTGATCGCGCCGGCGCCCGGCGCGGCAATCTCAAGCGCGACCCGGCCCTCGCGGACCAGGTAGAGCTGGTCGGCCGGTCCGCCTTCGCGGAACAGGTATTTCCCGGCCTCGAAGCGGACGTTCCTGGCGCATCCGACAACGAGCTCGAGAAAGGATTCGTCGAGGCCCGCAAAGAAGGGGTGTTCCCTGACGATGCGCTCCAGTCCTTCCACCGCCATCCTCAATCTCCCTCGTCTCAGCCGCCGCCCCTGATCGCGCGCACTTCCTCGGTGATGTCGATGCCGACCGGACACCAGGTAATGCAACGCCCGCAACCGACGCAGCCGGACGACCCGAACTGATCGATCCAGGTGGCGAGCTTGTGGGTCATCCACTGACGGTAGCGCGAACGGGCGCTCGTGCGGACGCTGCCGCCATGGATGTAGCTGAAGTCCATCGTGAAGCACGAATCCCAACGCCGCTCCCGAGACGTCTCGACGCCGGCGAGGTCGCTCGCATCCTCGACGGTGGTGCAGAAGCAGGTCGGGCAGACCATCGTGCAATTGCCGCAGGTCAGGCAGCGCTCGGCGACATCGTCCCAGCGGGAATGCTCGAGATTCGCAAGAAGCAGCTCGCGGATGTCGCCATCGGGCATCTCGCGCCCCATCGAGCGCGTGGTTCGCGCGACGATTTCGCTGGCGACGGACCTGTCCTGCTCCGTCGCCGCCGTCTTCGGCAATGAGACAAGAACGTCGCGGCCGGCATCGGATCCGATCTCGACCAGGAACCGGCTGCCGCCGTCATCGAGAATCTCGGTCAGCGCGAGGTCGAATCCCGCTTCCACCTTCGGCCCGGTCTTCATCGAGGCACAAAAGCAGGTGCCGCCGGCCTGGCCGCAATTCACGGCGACGAAGAAGGCATCCTCGCGCCGCGCCTGATAATGCGGGTCGGCGAATGGTCCGCCGAGGAAGACGCGGTCCTGGATGGCGATGGCGTTGAGTTCGCAGGCGCGGACCCCGATGAAGGCAAATCGCCCGGGCGGCGTGACCTCGGCGGTGACCTCGGTGCCGCCGTCTTCGCGACGTGCGCTCCACAGGCGCTGACGTGGCGGATGGAGGAATTGCTTCCACGAATGCGGCCCGACGACATAGCCGAACAAGGCGTCGTCGTCGCGGCGGGTCAGTCGATAATGGCCCCCGTCCTGCTCATCGGTCCAGCCGCGCGGGAGATCGGCGGCGCCGGAAATATCGTCATAGACGATTGCCTGATCGCGCAGGGTGGGGCCGACCACCCGGTAACCCTGGTCACGAAGCGCCGCGAACAGAGCGTCCACGCCGTCCACGGTCAAGACTGCCTGCTCGCGTCCCGTATCCACGCGCGATCCTCTCCGACGCCAGCCCCTTTTTTGGAGGCGATTTTACCCGCCTAAGGTC
Organism: Bauldia sp.; assembly: GCF_020442045.1. GTDB lineage: Bacteria > Pseudomonadota > Alphaproteobacteria > Rhizobiales > Kaistiaceae > Bauldia. Next base: position 40,104 of record NZ_JAGRLA010000092.1, read on the forward strand.
GCGTCACGTCAACGTGCGGAAAAGAAAAATCCGCTTCTGCCCGACCGGCGGCAATCACTAACTATTGAGGTGCCCCAGAGCTTGCCTGTCGCGCAGCACGATGCGTCGCGAGGTCGGAATCTCGATCGCCATGTCGCATTCGAGCCGGGTCAATGTCCGCGACACCGTTTCGATCGTCAGGCCGAGATAATCCGCGATGTCCTGCCGCGACATCGGCAGGTCGAGGACGATGTCGGAACAGCCGCGCCCCGCCATATCGAGCAGGAAGGTCGCCACGCGTTCCTGCGCCCGCTTGCGACCAAGCAGCAGCAGGTGGTCCTGGGCGCGCTTCAGCTCCTTCGCCGTGTGGGTCCACAATTCGGCGGAGAGGCTCGGGTCCTTCCCGGCGAGCGACACCAGAGCGCTGCGCTTGGCGACCAGTACCACGGCATCCGCGATCGCCTCGGCGGTGAAATGGCGCTCCGTGCCGATCTCGAGTCCGAAGACGTCACCCTGGATGTGGAAGTCGCCGATCTGGCGGCGGCCGTCGCTGAGCAGCTTGTAGGTTCGCACCGCGCCCGAGACCACCCTGTAGACGTTGTCGACCGGCTCGCCTTCACCGTAGATCTCGGAATTCCGGGCGTAGCGCACGGAAACCCCGACCGAGGCGAAGGCGTCGGCCAGGGGAACGGATTCGGCGCGCGGCCGGGTCTGCGAGAATCGTCCGACCTCCTGGTCCAGAATGTGCTTTGATTCCTGATGCAACATGGCGACGGGCCTCCGGTCGGCGTGTTTTTTTGATCGTGATCAAATATGTAGCGACGGGTGGCAGAGCGGGAAATTCGGGTAATCTCCCTACGGAGAATCCCGTAGGCGCCGGCAAATGGAGACGATGACGGGCGAGATAAAGATGTTGGGGCCGGCGCAGGGCCATCGAATCGCGATACCCGTGCGCCCCGGACCATCCGGTCCGGTCGGCGCCCTGCTGCGCTATGCGCTGCCGTTCGGCGCGGTCGCCGTGGCGGTTCTCGCCTGCGCGTCGATCTGCGGGCGCACGGGCGACCCGTCGCTCTTCCTCTTCGCGGGCATCGCCGTGGTGGTTTCGGCGGCCTATGGCGGCCTGGGTCCCGGCCTGCTGGCCACCGCGCTCACCGTCGCGGCCGCCTTCGCCATGGCCTATTTCTTCGTCGAGGCCCATGTCGACATCATCAAGGCGCTGGTGTTCAGCTTTCTCGGCGGGGCGATCGCGATGATGGGCGAGCGGCTGCACCGGCTGCGCGCCGAGACCGAGGCCTTCGCCAACGATCTCATCGCCCGCGAGGCGCATCTCCAGTCGATCCTCGACACGGTCCCGGATGCGATGGTGGTGATCGACGAGGCGGGCGTCATCCGGTCCTTCTCGAGCGCCGCCGAGCGGCTCTTCGGCCTTGCCGCCGGGGATGCGGTCGGCAAGAATGTCAACATCCTGATGCCGCCGCCCTACAAGCAGGATCACGACCGCTACATCCAGCGCTACCTCCAGTCCGGCCACCCGCGGATCATCGGCATCGGCCGCGTCGTCGTCGGCCAGCGGGCGGACGGCACGACCTTTCCCATGGAGCTCGCGGTCGGCGAGATGGTGTCGCAGGAAAGGCGCTACTTCACCGGCTTCGTCCGCGACCTCAGCGAGCGGCTGGAGACGGAGACGCGGCTGCAGCAGCTGCAGTCGGAGCTGGTCCATATCTCGCGGCTGACCGCGATGGGCGAGATGGCCTCGACGCTGGCCCACGAGATCAACCAGCCGCTTTCGGCGATCGCCAACTACATCAGCGGCTCGCGCCGGCTCCTCGCCTCGCAGGACGAGCGCGCCGGGCCGCGCCTGCGCGAGGCGCTCGACAAGGCGGCCGACCAGGCGCTGCGGGCCGGGCAGATCATCCGCCACCTGCGCGAATTCGTCAGCCGCGGCGAGAGCGAGAAGCGCGGCGAGAGCGTCGCCCGCATGGTCGAGGAGGCGAGCGCCTTGGCGCTGGTCGGGGCGAAGGAACGCGGCATCCGCGTCCGCTTCGACATCGCCGACGACGTCAACCACGTCCTCGCCGACCGGGTGCAGGTCGAGCAGGTCCTGCTCAACCTGATCCGCAACGCCATCGAGGCGATGACCGAGGCGGATTCGAGCCCCAAGGAGCTGGCCATCTCGGCCAGGCGGATTCCCGGCGGCATGGTCGAGATCGCGGTCGCCGATACCGGTCCCGGCATCGCGCCGGAGGTGGCGGAGCGGCTGTTCACCCCCTTCGTCACCTCCAAGGTGCAGGGGATGGGGGTCGGCCTGTCGATCTCGCGGACCATCATCAATGCCCATGGCGGGACGATCTCGGCCGATACCCTTCCCGGCAAGGGCACGACGTTCCGTTTCACCCTCAGGACGATCGACGTTTCGGAAGGCGGGGATGAAGACTGACGCCACAGTTCACGTGATCGACGACGACCGGGACGTCCGCGAATCGCTGTCCTTCCTGCTCGAGACGGCGGGCCTGGCGGTGCGGGCCTTCGAATCGGCGAGCGCCTTCCTCGACGTCCTGCCGCGCGGCGAGAAGGGCTGCATCGTCACCGATGTCAGGATGCCGGGGATCAGCGGCACCCAGCTGCTGGCCGAGCTGAAGGCGAGGGGCGTCGGCATGCCGGTCATCGTCATCACCGGCCATGGCGACGTGCCGCTGGCGGTCGAGGCGATGAAGCTCGGCGCCTTCGACTTCATCGAAAAGCCCTTCGATGACGCGACGATCGTCACCGCGGTCGAATCGGCGCTGAGGGAAGAGGAGCGGCGCGAGGAGAACGAGGCGGGCAAGGCCGACGTCGTGGCGCGCCTGTCGATGCTCTCCCAGCGCGAGCGGCAGGTCCTCGACGGCCTGGTCGGCGGCCTGCCCAACAAGACCATCGCCTATGACCTCGGCATCAGCCCGCGGACGGTGGAGGTCTACCGCGCCAACGTGATGAGCAAGATGGAGGCGGCGAGCCTCTCCGACCTGGTGCGCATGGCGATCCTGGCCGGCGAGGTCTCGAAGCGCGGAGCATAGGGGAGCGGGCCGAAACGCCGCCGGCCGGCGCGGCGGGCGGCGATACGGCGGCGAGACCCTCGGCATCCGCAAGGCCGGCGGGCAGGACCATCGACGACGATCAGGCCGCCAGGGGGACGACGTCCTCAAGAAACGTCGCGGGCATGGCACCGGCGGCGCCGATGGCGACCAGCCGGGTCTCCGGCCGGCGATCGCCCCACGGCTCGTCGCGGGCGATGTCGATCCGCTTGCCGACCACCTGGACGATGATCCGGCGAGCCGGCTCCTCCTCGCAAAAGACGAAGCCTTTCAGCCGATAGACCGAGCCGGGCAGGCGCTTGACGGCGTCACGCAGTCCGTCCAGCGACACCGGCCGGTCGGTATGCAGCATCGCCGTTGCGAAGGTGGCGGCATGGTCGTGGTGGTGGTGGCCATGACCATGACCATTGCCATGGCAACCGCAATCCGGACCATGGACATGGTCCGTCGCCGCATCGAGATGTTCGGAGGCAAACCGGCCAACCGACAGCAGGATGTCGAGCGGAACATCGGCGTTGACCGCCTCGACGAGCCTGTAGCGCCGGAAGCGCGAGCCAAGCCAGTCGTGCACGCCTTGCACCGTCTCGCGATCCACCAGATCCACCTTGTTGAGGATCACCAGGTCGGAGAACGCGATCTGGCGGAGCTTCAGCTCCATCTGCTCCGGCGCAGCGAAGAGCTGGTCGGCGTCGACGATGCACATGATGCTGTCGAGCCGGATCGTGTCGCGGAACGTGTGATCCGTGAACGTCATCGCGATGGAAGACGGATCGGAAACGCCGCTGGCCTCCAGGATGATGTATTGCGGCCGCTCGGGCCGGGCGAGGACGGCTTCCACCGTCTCGATCAGGTCATCCCGGATCGAGCAGCAGACGCAGCCATTGGCGAGGCTCATGACGTTGCTGTCGACGCCGACCACGAGGTCGGCGTCTATGTTGATGGATCCGAAATCGTTGACCAGGACGGCCACGCGCAGTCCGTGATTGCCGGTCAGGATGCGGTTGAGGAGCGTGGTCTTTCCAGCGCCGAGGAAGCCGGTCAGGATGGTGACGGGCACGGCGTCGACCGAACCAAACTGGATCATCGGATCACTCCGGCTTGTTCTTGCGGCCCGGGATCACATCATCGACCCTGATCGCGAAGTCACTGGGCCATTCCGGTGCCGGGGCGCGGAACACATCCTCGGGGTAGTACTCCCTCGGGTCGATCTCCATGTCGCGATATTTCTGGTCCTGCTGCTCGGCGCGCGACGATCGGGGCTGAGGCGGCCTGATCTCATCGGGCAGGGTGATCTTCCCCTCGGCCTCCATCCTGGCCAGTTCGCGGAACGGTGCGACCGATCCCGATTTCCCGGGAATCGCCGCCTTCCGGTACCAGATCGCGTCCTTGGTGACATTGACCACCGCGACATCGAGACCCCACTGGAAGAGGCCATCATAATGGGCGCGGATGCCGGCCAGCATCTCGGCGTCGATGTCGTCGTCCTGGGTGTAATGCGTCACCATTCCCAATCGGGGCCGCGCATCGGCAAAGAGCTTGCCGACCGCGTAATGCGACGTGTGATGGGTGTCGATGGTGTAGTTGAACAGCTCCTGCGGCAGGCCGTATTTGTAGGTCATCAGCAAGCCGATGTCCTGACCGGACATTTCGGTCACGAAGACATCCGCGCCCTTGCCGTATTGGCGGGAAAGCTCGTCGGGGCGGCCGTCGCCGGTCCAGACGAAGCTGAGACCGTTCCAGTCAAGACGGTATCCGACGGCACCGTCCTTGGCGTGACTGCGTGGCCAACTGCGGACCACGACGCCGTCCTGGTCGTAGACGATTCCGCCCTCCTTCCGGAAGTCGAACTCGTTGACCTCGATTTCGTAGCCGTCGCCGATCGGAAAGACGTCGAATGCCTCCAGATGCCAGCGCAACATCTGCTTCATGCCGTCGACCATGGCCTTGGTGCCGAGTTCCGGCGTGCGGCCGGAAGGGCCGTGAATCCGCAGTGGCGTATAGCCCCCGGACCAGGCGCGGAAGGGGAAGATGTAGGGGACGTCGGCGTAGTGGTCGACATGCAGGTGGGTGATGAAGATGTCGTTGATCAGCTGCCCGGGCACCTGCATGCCGATGATATTGCGGACACACCCGGTTCCGAAGTCGAAGAAGAAGCGCTTTCCATTGCCGAGCTCCACCATGATGCAGGTGCCGGCCTGGTCCTCGCGCGGGGGATAGGGCGTCGAGCCACAGAACGAAATCCGCATCTCATCCGGGCCCAGCTCCTCCGTCAGCGGAAAGTAGTTCGCGTTCGAGCCGGTCATGTACTTCGTCGGGCGGAAATATTCGGGCAGCGAGATGCCACCGGCCGGACGTCCGCCATAGGGATTCCTGAGGGTTGAACCGAGAGGTCCGGAGCCCTCATGGGCCGAGACGCTTCCAGCGTGAAGAGTCGCGGCGCCGGCCACCGCGGCGCCGGTGGCGAGTCCTTTGAGAAGATCACGGCGGGCGGGATCTTCCGGTCCGTCATTCTCGGGGCGAGGCGTATGTTTCTGCCGTTCCTTGCTCATCTGCTTTCCTCGTCTGTCTTGTTCCAGAACGTCTTGGCGAAACGCATCAGCTCCTGTTCGAGCTCATCGCGGATATCGGACCACGCGGCCCGCACGTCCGGTTCCGCCTGCACGTCGCAAGAGCGTGCGCAGGCCTCCCGGTAGTCACGAAGCGCGGCCTTCAGCCGCTTGTCCCGGACCGGCCTCGCGGCGAGCAGGCTTGCGATTTCCGGCGGTGGGGAATGATTGGACTCCACTGCGATGAACCCGTTGGCGTTTCTCCGGGCCGTATGGGGCTTCTGGCCGGTCGCGGCCAAGTGAGTTACGGTGAGTGGGGAGTGAGTTGACGTGCAGGAATCCGCAGAAACCGCGGCAGGTTCGACCGCCGGGCGGCTATCGTCGGAGGCGATCACCGACGCGCTCGGGCGAGTGCTCGCAAGCGAAGGTTTCGCCGCCTCCCCCCGCCTCCAGCAATTCCTCACTTACGTGGTCGAGGAAACGATCGCGGGTCGGGGGCAATCGATCCGGGGCAAGACCATCGCGGCCGACGTCTATGGTCGCGACCTCGGCGAGTCGGGCGCCCAGAATATCGTCCGGGTAGAGGCCCGCCGGCTGCGCCGGTTGCTCGACGAGTATTACGCCGGCGCCGGCGCCGACGACGAATGGCGGATTTGCATCGATCAGGGAGGCTATGCGCCCCGCTTCCAAGCCGCGACGCCCGGCGATGCCGAGGAGCAACCGGAGGCGCTTGCGACGCGAAGGGGGGCGTCGCGCTCGCCCTGGATCGTCATTTCCATTCTCGTCCTGGCGCTGATTGCCGCCGGACTTTACGCCGTGGCGTGGTGGCCGGCTCCCGAGGAAGCGGGGCGATCGCAGGATCGTGCGGTCCGCGTGGCGTTGCGCGACCGGTCCATGCCGAGCCTGCAGGCCGCAAATCTCGCCGAAGAGGCGCGCGGCATGCTGTTCCCCATCTTCGACGTGAAGCGCCAGCAACTGGCGCTGGAAATGTTCCGCCACAGCATCGAGCTCGATCCCGGCCTTGCCAGCGGATACGCGGGCGCCGCCCAGGTCCTTGCCACCCTTTCCATGCTCTCCGCGGACGCGGCCGAAGCGGCGGACCTGCAGCGTGAGGCGGACACGATGGCGAGCAAGGCACTCGAACTCGCCCCGGCCGATGCCTGGGCCGTGGCCGCCAAAGGCTGGACATTGGCGGTCGGCGGCTCGTTCGAACCGGGGTTGGCCAAGGCCCGCCTCGCGGAGGAACTGGCCCCGGAAGACGGCCATGTCCTCGACCTTGTCGGGGTCACCGCGATCGTCGGCCGATCACCCCAACTGGCCGCGGACGTCTCTCGTCCGGGCAGGCCGCGATCTGGTGTCGGTCGCTTTGGAGCGCGAAACATCTGGGGCGTCGCCCAGCTCATGCTCGAGAATTATCCGGATGTCATCGAGGCTTTCGAAGGCGCGGCGGCCACGGGTGCGCCGGTGAGTCCGCCGACGCTGATCTTCTCGGCCGTGGCCTACGACCAGATCGGAGAATCGGAGACGGCGAGCAGGCTCGTCGCCGAACTGAAGGAAACCTGGCCGGCATTTCCCGCCACCAGCCTGGTGAGACGAATCTTCCACGAGGGGACTCCAGCCGAACGGGTGATTCTCGGGACCCTGGCGAAGAACGGGTTCGATGACGCCCGGTGATGAGCGTCGGCGGCGCGACCGTGAAGCCGGTCAGCGAAGCTCATTGGCCATCGGCCTCGACGAGGCGGGACGCTTCCCGAAACGCGCCACGTCCTGGGTACCCGCATGAAGCCATCCGTTTTCGCCGGGGCGAGACCTTTGCGTGATGGGCCGGTCACTGATCCTGGCGGATCGATCTGGCGATGCGAAATCCGCTCTCGAAATCGAGGGACGCGGGCTTGCCGCCTCCCCGGAACGCGACCCGCAACACGTCGGGACTGTCGAACAGTCCGCCGCCGCGCGACATGCGGCGTTCGCATGGCGACGCGGTCCAGGCCGATCCATCCGCCGGCGCGCCGGTGTAGGTATCGTGGTAGCAGTCCGCGACCCATTCCCAGACGTTGCCGGTCATGTCGTAGAGGCCGAAGGCATTCGGCTTGAAGCTTCCGACCGGGGCGGTGAAGGGGTGGCCGTCGTCGCAGTCGCTGGTCCAGGTCCAGTCCGGAAACTGCGCCTTTGCCGACCTGTCGGCGGCATTCGCATAGTCGCAGATCGCCGCCTTGTCTTCGCCGAAGTAGAAGGGCGTGACCGACCCGGCGCGCGCGGCATATTCCCATTCGGCTTCGCTCGGCAGGCGGTAATCCTCGCCGGTCATCTCCGAAAGCCACGCCAGGTAGCCGCCGACGTCGTCGGTGGTGACGCAATTCACCGGATGGGTGTCGTCGACGGGAAATCCCGGATCGCGCCAGGTGCGGCCCTCGCGGGCCTGCCATGATTCATCCTCATAGGTGACGCAGGCGTCGTCGGTCTTCCAGTCCGTGGCGTCGACGAAGGCGGCGAACGCGCCCCGCGTGACCTCGAACCGGCCGACCGCGAAGGAAGGAATCGCGACCTCGTGGGCCGGCGCCTCGTCGTCCCGCCCGGCGGGGTCGTTGTCGCCGGCGCCCATCACGAACCGTCCGGCCGGAACCACCACCATCTCCGGGCAATTGTCGCAATCGCGGAACGTCGAGCCCGGTGCCGGCGCTCCGTCCTGGGCATGGCCATTCGCGGCGAGACAGAGGAGGGCGGCGGCGAGGGAAACGGGCGGGACAAGGGCGTTGGCCGGAAGCCCGACCCGGAAATCAGATATGGTCTTCAACATCGTCGACCTCGTTTTCTCCGCAGTCGGATGACGGGGGTCGGCTGCGAAGGCATGCCGTCCGCGAAGCCACGATGGACCAAAAAAGCTCGGCCACCGGAGCTGCGAAGTCAACGCGGCACGGCACGGCGATGAGGACAAAAGCCCGTGATCGTCCGGGGCACGGCGACGGCTGTCGGGATCGGCCGCCTAGCCGCTCTTCCGCTCGACGTCGGTATCGTCGAGGACGCGCAGCGCGGCGCCGTCGAGGTCCTCGTATTGGCCGCTCCTCAGCGACCACAGGAAGCCGAGGAGGCCGACCAGGCCGAGGAAGAGCGCCAGCGGGACGAGGTAGAGCAGGACCGTCATGGCGCGGAGACCTCCGTGCCAGCCGGAAGCGCCCCGGCGGGGCGCTGCACGGGCGGCGCCTTCTCCGGCATGCGGGCGCGGAGCGCGTTGAGCGTCACGGTGATCGACGAGCCGGACATGGCGACAGCGGCGATCAGCGGCGTGACGACGCCGAAGATGGCGAGCGGCACCGCCGCGAGATTGTAGATGACGGTGAAGGCGAGGTTCTGGTTCATCAGCCGTCGCGCCCGGCGGCCGATATCGAAGGCGTCGACCACGGGCATCAGCCGCTCGCCGAGGAAGACGGCGTCGGCCTGGGCCTGGGTGATGTCGAGGGCGCTGATCGGCGAAAGGGATACATGGGCCTCGGCGAGGGCCGGGGCGTCGTTGAGGCCGTCGCCGACCATCGCCACCCGGTGGCCGGCCGCGGCGAGGTCGCGGAGCGCGGCGATCTTGTCCGCCGGCTTCATGCCGGAGGCGTAGGGAAGGTCGAGCTGGCGGGCGACCGGCGCGACGGCGGCCTCGCGGTCGCCGGACAGGATGCGGCAGTCATAGCCGCGCGCCTTGAGGGCGGCGACCACCGCGGCCGCGTCCGGCTTGAGGACCTGCTCGATGGCGAAGACCGCGGTCGACCCGCCGTGGCGGAACCAGAGATGCGAGGCGGTGGCGGACCCGGCGCCCGGAGCCTCGGACGGAATCCCGCAGAAGGCGGCGCCGCCGAGGCGCGCCTCGATGCCATCGGCGATCGCGGCGACGCCCTCGAGCGTTTCGCCGAGGCCGACACCATCGTCTTCGACAAGACCGGCACGCTGACCACGGCCGAGCCGCATGTCGCCAATGCCGCCGACATCCCGGCCGGGACGCTCCGCCTGGCC
>NZ_JAGRLA010000093.1 GCF_020442045.1 Bauldia sp.
CCTCCCCGTCGGACAAAAACGCACCATGGCCAAGCCGAAGCCCGCCCCCGGCAAGTTCATCTCGATCCGCGGGGCGCGCGAGCACAATCTCAAGAATGTCGACCTCGACCTGCCGCGTGACAGCCTGGTCGTGCTGACCGGCCTGTCGGGCTCCGGCAAGTCGTCGCTCGCCTTCGACACCATCTATGCCGAGGGCCAGCGCCGCTATGTCGAGAGCCTCTCGGCCTATGCCCGCCAGTTCCTCGAGATGATGCAGAAGCCGGACGTCGACCAGATCGACGGCCTGTCGCCGGCGATCTCGATCGAGCAGAAGACGACGAGCCGCAACCCGCGCTCGACCGTCGGCACGGTCACCGAGATCTACGACTATATGCGCCTGCTCTTCGCCCGGGTCGGCATCCCCTATTCGCCGGCGACCGGGCTGCCGATCGAGAGCCAGACGGTCTCGCAGATGGTCGACCGGGTGATGGCGCTGCCCGAGGGCACGCGGCTTTATCTCCTCGCGCCGATCGTCCGCGGCCGCAAGGGCGAATACCGCAAGGAGCTCGCCGAGCTGATGAAGCGCGGCTTCCAGCGGGTCAAGATCGACGGCGAGTTCCACGAGATCGCCGATGCCCCCGCCCTCGACAAGAAGTTCAAGCACGACATCGAGGTGGTGGTCGACCGCATCGTCGTCCGCGGCGACATCGCCACCCGCCTCGCCGATTCCTTCCAGACCGCGCTGGAGCTCGCCGACGGCCTGGCGATCGCCGAGTTCGCCGACGGTTCAGGCGCTGCGGGGAAACCGAGCGAAGCGAGGCAAGGCCAAGCGGCCGCCGGCCGGTCAGGCCGCCCCCGCGGAGGCGGCGAGCAAGGCGAGCTCGCCGTGAGCGAGATAGACGGAAAACAGATCCTGTTTTCCGAAAAATTCGCCTGTCCGGTCTCCGGCTTCACCATCTCGGAGATCGAGCCGCGGCTCTTCTCGTTCAACAATCCCTATGGCGCCTGCCCGGTCTGCGATGGGCTCGGCTCGGAGCGCACGGTCGATGCCGCCCTCGTCGTGCCGGACGAAAGCCTGACGCTGCGGAAAAACGCCATCGCCCCCTGGGGCAAGTCCTCCTCGCCCTATTACCTGCAGACCCTCGACAGCCTGGCCAGGCACTACCGCTTCTCGCTCGACACCGCCTGGTCGAAGCTGCCGGAGAAGGCGAGAGCCGCGATCCTCTACGGCACCGGCTCGGACAAGGTGAAGTTCACCTACGACGACGGCCTCCGCAAATACGACACGACCAAGACCTTCGAGGGCGTCATCCCCAATCTCGAGCGCCGCTGGAAGGAGACCGACTCGGCCTGGATGCGCGAGGAGATCGAGCGCTACCAGTCCTCCGTCCCCTGCGCCGCCTGCCACGGCAAGCGGCTGAAGCCGGAGGCGCTCGCCGTCAAGCTCGACAGGCTCGACATCGCCGACGTCACCGATTTCTCCATCCGCGCCGCCAACCGCTGGTTCGGGCACCTGCCCGACACCCTCACCGACCAGCAGAACGAGATCGCCGGCCGCATCCTCAAGGAAATCCAAGAGCGGCTGCAGTTCCTCGTCGATGTCGGGCTCGACTACCTGACGCTGTCCCGCAACTCCGGCACGCTCTCCGGCGGCGAGAGCCAGCGCATCCGCCTCGCCTCCCAGATCGGCTCCGGCCTCACCGGCGTCCTCTACGTGCTCGACGAGCCGTCGATCGGCCTCCACCAGCGCGACAATGCCCGCCTGCTCGAGACGCTGAAGCACCTCCGCGACCTCGGCAACACCGTCATCGTCGTCGAGCATGACGAGGACGCGATCCGCGACGCCGACTATGTCGTCGACATCGGCCCCGCCGCCGGCATCCATGGCGGCAAGGTCGTGGCGAGGGGCACGCCGGCCGAGATCATGGCCAACCCCAGGTCGCTGACCGGCCAGTTCCTCTCCGGCACCCGCTTCATCGACGTGCCGGACCATCGCCGCAAGCCCAAGAAGGGCAAGGCGCTGAAGGTCACCGGCGCGACCGGCAACAACCTCAAGAACGTCACCGCCGAGATCCCGCTGGGGCTGCTGACCTGCGTCACCGGCGTCTCCGGCGGCGGCAAGTCGACCCTCCTCATCGACACCCTCTACAAGGCCGTCGCCCGCCGGCTGAACGGCGCCCGCGACGCCCCCGCCCCGCATGACAGGCTCGAAGGCCTCGAATATCTCGACAAGGTCATCGACATCGACCAGTCACCGATCGGCCGCACCCCGCGCTCCAACCCGGCGACCTATACCGGCGCCTTCACCCCGATCCGCGAGTGGTTCGCCGGCCTCCCCGAGGCCAAGGCCCGCGGCTATGCGCCCGGCCGCTTCTCCTTCAACGTCAAGGGCGGCCGCTGCGAGGCCTGCCAGGGCGACGGCGTCATCAAGATCGAGATGCACTTTTTGCCCGACGTCTACGTCACCTGCGACGTCTGCAAGGGCAAGCGCTACGACCGCGAGACGTTGGAGGTGAAATACCGCGAGAAATCGATCGCCGACGTGCTGGACATGACGGTCGAGGAAGCCGCCACCCTGTTCAAGGCCGTGCCGTCGATCCGCGAGAAGATGGAGACGCTGAAGCGCGTCGGGCTCGACTACATCCATGTGGGCCAGCAGGCGACGACGCTCTCCGGCGGCGAGGCGCAGCGCGTCAAACTGTCGAAAGAGCTGGCGCGCCGCTCGACGGGCCGCACGCTCTACATTCTCGACGAGCCGACCACCGGCCTGCACTTCCACGACGTGAAGAAGCTGCTGGAAGTGCTGCACGAGCTGGTGGACCAGGGCAATTCGGTCGTGGTGATCGAGCACAATCTGGAGGTCATCAAGACCGCCGACTGGATCATCGACATGGGCCCGGAAGGCGGCGACGGCGGCGGCGAAATCGTCGCGCAGGGCGCCCCGGAGGATGTGGTGAAGGCGCCAAGGAGCCACACCGGACGGTTTCTGAAGGAAGTGCTCGCGCGGCGGCCTCTCAAAGCGCCGAGCGAGGCAGCGGAATAGCAGAGGCGGGAGGGGCAGGATGCGAGCGGGTCCCGGTGCGCTGGAAACATCCTGCAACGACACGCGCTACACCGGCCAAGCGGACGGCCATTACGAGAGCTTCTTCATCCGCGCCAATCATCCCGCGCGACCGCTGGCCTTCTGGATTCGCTATACGATCTTCAGTCCCAGCGGCGCGCCGGAGAACGCCGTCGGCGAGCTCTGGGCGATCCTGTTTCGCGGCGAGGGGAACAGGCATGTCGCCGCCAAGAGCGAGACGCCGCTGTCGAACTGCGCCTTTTCCGCGCATGGCCTGTCCGCCCGGATAGGCGCCGCTGAACTGTCCGACGGCAGCGCGACCGGGGCCATTACGCAGGGTTCGGCGCGCATATCATGGGACCTGCGCTTCGGCGGGGGCGGTCCGCCGCTGTTTCTGCTGCCGCGCAATCTCTACGAAAAGCGATTTCCGGCCGCCAAGAGCCTCGTCAGCCGGCCCCTGGCGCGGTTCGACGGCAAGATCGTCGCGGGCGACGACGAAATCGACATCGAGGGCTGGACCGGCAGCCAGAACCACAATTGGGGCCGCCGCCACACCGATCTCTACGCATGGGGACAGGTCGCCGGCTTCGACGATCACCCCGACACGTTTCTGGAGGTCGC
>NZ_JAGRLA010000094.1 GCF_020442045.1 Bauldia sp.
CGCGCCGGCCAGATGACATCCCAATATGGCTGGCTCTACGAGCGGTCCGGCCCGTTCTCCTGGCGCTCCCGACCTCCGGCCGGACGCGACACGGCCTGAAGCGCCGGATACCGTCAGTCCAGTCCGGAAGGATGAGAATCGACGCGTTGCGTGCAAAATGACAACCGGCTAGTCTCGACCGATATGATCCATTCGGATCCCGCATCTTCTTAAAAGCAACGTCACCACTGTCACGGGAGTGCAGCTTAATGAAGACATTGATCAAAGCCGGTGTCGCCCTGTCGATGGGCGTCGCGCTGGCCGGCTCGGCCCATGCCGAGATCACCATCGCCACCGCCGGCCCGATGACCGGTCAATACGCGTCCTTCGGCGCGCAGATGAAGGCCGGCGCCGAACAGGCGGTCGAGGACATCAACGCCGCCGGCGGCGTCCTTGGAGAAATGCTGGTCCTCGAGGTCGGCGACGACGCCTGCGATCCCAAGCAGGCCGTGGCCGTCGCCAATCAGATGGCGGGCAAGGGCATCAAGCTGATGGCCGGCCACTTCTGCTCGGGATCGTCGATCCCGGCCTCCGACGTCTATGCCGATGAGGACATCATCCAGATCTCGCCGGCCTCGACCAATCCGAAATTCACCGACGAGCGTCCCGGCCCCGGCATCATGCGGGTCTGCGGTCGCGACGACCAGCAGGGCCAGGTTGCCGGCGAGTATCTTGCCAAGCATTTCGGCGACAAGAATATCGCCATCATCAACGACAAGACGGCTTACGGCAAAGGCCTCGCCGACGAGACCCAGAAGTTCATGGAAGCGGCCGGCAAGAAGCCGACCATGGTCGAGTCCTACACCGCCGGTGAGAAGGACTATACCGCCCTCGTCTCCAAGCTGAAGGCAGCCAATATCGACGTGCTCTACGTCGGCGGCTACCACACCGAGGCCGGCCTGATCAAACGCCAGATGGTCGATCAGGGCATGGATACCGTCCTGGTCTCGGGTGACGCCCTCGTCACCGACGAATACTGGTCGATCACCGGCGATGCCGGCGCCAACACCCTGATGACCTTCTCGCCCGATCCGCGCAAGAACCCGATCGCCGCTCCGGTGGTCGAGCGTCTCGAGGCCGCGGGCCGGACGACCGAGGGTTACGCGCTCTACACCTACGGCGCGATCCAGGCATGGGCGCAGGCCGTCGAGCGGGCCGGCACCACCGACTTCGAGCCGGTCGTCGCCGAACTCGAGAACGGCACTTTCGACACCGTCCTCGGCGAGTTCAGCTTCAACGGCAAGGGTGACGTGAACATCCCAGGCTACGTCTTCTACGAGTGGAAAGACGGCAAATACGACTACGTCGACGACAAGATGTAGGATCGTATCCGAACCGAACTTGGAAAACCCCGGCGGCGACGCCGGGGTTTTTCTTTGCCCCGTGCCTGGGCTAGCTTTGGATGGTGAAACGACCGCTCGCCAATCGCCTGACCGACGTGGACGGCCTCCTGGTCGGCAATGCCGATGACCGCGGGGTCAAGTCCGGCGTGACGGTCGTCGTCTGCGAGGAGCCGGCGGTTGCCTCCGTCCACGTCATGGGCGGCGCGCCGGGAACCCGCGAAACCGACCTCCTCTCGCCCGAACAGACGGTCGACCGGGTCGACGCCGTGGTGCTCTCCGGCGGTTCCGCCTTCGGCCTCGACGCCGCGGGCGGCGTCGCCGCCTCGCTTGCCGGCTCCGGACGCGGCTTCGAGGTCGCCGGCATGCGCGTCCCTCTGGTGCCCGCCGCCATCCTCTTCGACCTCGTCAATGGCGGCGACAAGGATTGGGGCGAGGATTCCCCGTATCGGTGGCTGGGGCGCGAAGCGGTCGGCGCCGCCGGCATCGACTTTGCGCTCGGAAGCGCCGGAGCGGGCGCCGGCGCGACGACCGCCAACCTCAAGGGCGGACTCGGGTCCGCCTCGACGCGCCTTTCAAGCGGCGTCACGGTCGCGGCCCTCGTCGCCGTCAACGCCGTCGGCCAGGTGACGATCGGCGACACGCCGCACTTCTGGGCCGCGCCCTTCGAGTGCGACGCCGAGTTCGGCGCGGCCGGTTTCCCGTCCCCTCTTCCGCCGGACGCGACGGCGCTTCGCCACAAGCTGCAGGCCGCGCCCCGCGCCAACACGACCATCGCCGTCATCGCCACCGACGCGATCCTCACCAAGGCCCAGGCCAAGCGGCTGGCGATGGTCACCCACGACGGTTTCGCCCGCGCCATCTGGCCGTCGCATACGCCGTTTGACGGCGATCTCGTCTTTGCCCTCTCCACCGGCCGGATACTGCTCGGCGACGCCGCCCTCGAGCTGATCGAGATCGGCGCCGCCGCCTCGGCCTGCATGGCACGGGCCATCGCCCGTGGCGTTTACGAAGCAACCCCCGCGGAGGGCGACCTCCTGCCGACCTGGCGCCGACGCTTCAGCTGACGGCCGGGGCGGCCTCGAAACGCCCGATCGGCACGCTCCCTCCCCCCGTCTTCACTGTCGCCCTCCGGCTTGACCGGAGGACCCCGCGATCACATGCGGGGGCAATGAAGGCCCGCGCCGCGTCGTCCCTCTCCCCGCGGCGGACGGAAAACGGTCCTCCGGTCGAGCCGGAGGACGACAGGTGGTGATGTTTGCTGCCCGGCTATGCGAGGCCAGGGATGGCGGCAATCCGCGCGAGCCTGTGGACGAAGCGGAATTGCACGGCGCAAGGCCTCGTGCTACGCCGCGCCCGCAATGGTTGGTCATCCGCTCGTCGCACCGTCGATTCTGTCCGCCGACTTCTCGCGTCTCGGCGAGGAAGTCCGTGCCGTCGAATCCGCCGGGGCGGACTGGATCCATGTCGACGTCATGGACGGTCATTTCGTCCCCAACATCACCTTCGGGCCGCCGGTGGTCGCCGCCGTCCGGCGGATAACCGGGAAGCCGCTCGACGTTCACCTGATGATTGCGCCGGTCGATCCGTTCCTGCCCGCCTTCGCCGAGGCCGGCGCCGACCGGATCAGCGTCCATGTCGAGGCGGGGCCGCATCTCCACCGTTCGCTGCAGACCGTCCGCGCGCTCGGCAGGAAGGCCGGCGTGGTGCTGAACCCCGCGACCCCGGTCGACGCCATCTCCTATGTGCTGGACCTGGTCGATCTGGTGCTGGTGATGTCCGTCAATCCGGGATTCGGCGGCCAGGAATTCATTCCCGGTTCGCTCGCCAAGGTCGCGGCGGTGCGTGAGATGATCGGCGATCGCGATATCCTCATCGAGGTCGATGGCGGGGTGACGCCGGAGAATGCCGGCGCACTGGTGGCGGCCGGCGCCGATGTCCTCGTGGCGGGATCGGCGGTGTTCAAGGGGTCCTACGCAGCCAATATCAGGGCGATCCGCGAAGCGGCCGTCGCCGGCTGAGCGGACCGGCGCCAGGACAGGGAAAGGGTCTGACCATGCGGCTCGCCATACTCGGCTTCCTTGCCCTGCTCCCGATATCGGAGGGTCCGGTCGCGGCGGCCGACAATGCCATGTCCCTCGTCCTCGGCTTTTCGCCCGACGGCCGGACTTTCTCCTTCGAGGAATACGGCGTCCAGGACGGGTCCGGCTTCCCCTATTCCAGCATCTACGTCATCGACACCGCGACCGACCAGTGGGTCGGCGGCACGCCCATCCGCGTCCTGTCGGAAGACGAAACGACGTCGCTGGAATCGGTGCGCGGCGATGCCCTGGACAAGGCTCGCCCGATCCTCACCTCGCGCCATGTCGACGAACCGGGCTCGGTGCTTGCCAGCAACCCGATTACCGAGGCCTCGGCCGACCCGCATTTCGTCTCGTTCCGGACCCGCGACTACTCGCTGCCGACGTCGGAGAAGCCCTACGAGCTGCGGCTCGACGAAGTCGCTCTGCCGGCCCCGGACTGCCCGGACATGGACCTCGGCCAGCCGTTCCAGGGCTTCCGGCTGACGCTCACCGACCCGGACGGCAAGCCGCATGTTCTCCAGGACGACCAGCAACTCCCGAAGAGCCGGCGCTGCCCGCTCTCCTACGGCATTTCCGAGGTCGACATCTTCTTTCCCCCCGCCGGCCAGCCTGTGCTCGTCGTCCTCGTCAACGTCTTCTCATACGGCTTCGAGGGTTATGATCGCCGCTTCCTGGCGGTGACCGGCCCCCTCCCCGCATCCTGACGGCCCTGGTCCTTGCCGGCGACCTGCAACAGAAGGCTCCCCGAATGATCCCGCGTTACTCCCGCCCCGAAATGACCGCCATCTGGTCGCCGGAATCCCGCTTCCGCATCTGGTTCGAGATCGAGGCGCATGCGCTCGACGCGATGGCGGAGATCGGGACGGTGCCGGCCGAGGCGGCACGGGTCGTGCGCGAGCGCGGCGACAAGGCCGTCTTCGATGTCGCCCGGATCGACGAGATCGAGCGCGAGACCCGGCACGACGTCATCGCCTTCCTCACCCATCTCGCCGAGATCGTCGGGCCGGAGGCGCGCTTCGTCCATCAGGGGCTGACCTCCTCCGACATCCTCGACACCTGCTTCAGCGTCCAGCTCGTCCGCGCCGCCGACCTTCTCACCGCCGACCTCGACCGGCTGCTCGCCGCGCTCAAGAAGCGCGCCTACGAGCACAAGGACGCCGTCTGCATCGGCCGCAGCCATGGCATCCACGCCGAGCCAACCACCTTCGGCATCAAGATGGCCTACGCCTTCGCCGAGTTCGCCCGGGCGCGCCGGCGCCTGCATTCGGCGCGCGAGGAAGTCGCGACGGCGGCGCTGTCCGGTGCGGTCGGCACTTTCGCCAATATCGACCCGCGGGTCGAAGAGCATGTCGCCCGCGCCCTTGGCCTCAGGCCGGAGCCGATCTCGACCCAGGTCATCCCGCGCGACCGCCATGCGATGTATTTCGCCACCCTCGGCGTCATCGCCTCGTCGATCGAGCGGCTGGCGACCGAGATCCGCCACCTGCAGCGGACCGAGGTGCGCGAGGTGGAGGAGTTCTTCTCGCCGGGCCAGAAGGGCTCTTCGGCCATGCCGCACAAGCGCAATCCGGTCCTGTCCGAGAACCTGACCGGCCTCGCCCGTCTCGTCCGGGCGGCGACCGTCCCCGCGATGGAGAACGTGGCGCTCTGGCATGAGCGCGACATCTCCCATTCCTCGGTCGAGCGGGTGATCGGCCCCGATGCGACCATCGGGCTCGACTTCGCCCTCGCCCGGCTTGCCGGCCTGATCGAGAACCTGCTCGTCTATCCCGATGCGATGCAGGCCAATCTCGACCGCCTCGGCGGCCTCGTCCATTCGCAGCGCGTGCTGCTTGCCCTCACCCAGGCCGGCATGAGCCGCGAGGACGCCTATGCCGCGGTCCAGCGGAACGCGATGCGGGTCTGGGAGGGCGGCGGCAGCTTCCTCGACCTCCTCAAGGCCGATCCCGCCGTCGGCGACATCCTGCCCGAGGCGGAGCTCGAAGCGCTCTTCGATCTTGGCTACCATGTGAAGCATGTCGACGAGATATTCCGGCGCGTCTTCGGCACCGGCAACTGATCAGCCCTCCCGTCGAGCCCCTCAATCCCGACCGCTATGGATCACCCCATGAACGCTCCCATCTACGATATAGCCGCCCGCCGCATCGACGGCGGCGATACCACGCTCGGCGACTATGCCGGCTCGGTGCTGCTCATCGTCAACGTCGCCTCCGAGTGCGGAAAGACTCCGCAATATGAAGGCCTCGAAAAGCTCTATGCGACCTATCGCGACAGGGGCTTCGCGGTCCTCGGCTTCCCGAGCAACCAGTTCGGCGAACAGGAACCGGGCAGCGACACCGAGATCCTCGAATTCTGCCGCAGCATCTATGGCGTCGATTTTCCGATGTTCTCGAAGATCGACGTCAAGGGTGACGGACAGCACCCGCTCTACCACCTCCTGACCGAGGCGCAGCCGATCCGGATCGTTCCGGCCGGCACCGAGAAGAAACCCGGCGCCGATATCCGGTGGAATTTCGAGAAATTCGTGATCGGCCGCGACGGCAGCGTCGCCGCCCGCTTCGACCCGAACGTCACGCCGGAAGACGAGATCTTGATCCAGTCGATCGAGCATGAACTGGCCAAGCCGGCGGACTGAAACCCGCCGCCGCGAAACGGCGGCAGGTTCGACGGCGCCCGGCTAGGAAGCGGGTTCGCTCCACAGCGCGCCGGACCGGTAGAGGAGCCCGGCGACACCGGCCCCGACCAGCGGCGCGACGATGAACAGCCAGAGCTGGGCGAGGGCCTGGCCGCCGACGAACAGCGCCGGACCGAGGCTCCGCGCCGGGTTGACCGAGACGCCCGTCACGTTGATCCCGACGATGTGGATCAACACCAGCGTCAGGCCGATCGCCATCCCGGCGAAACCGGCGATATGGACCGGGGTCCCCTTGGCGGTGACGCCGAGGATCGCGACCAGGAACACGAAGGTGGCGACCACCTCGAAGACCAGCGCCGAGACCAGGCCGTATTCGCCCAAATAGCCGGCCCCCCAGCCGTTCTGGCCGAGGCCGCCGTCCCATCCCGACGCCTTGCCCGACATGATCAGGTAGAGGACCGCGGTGCCGGCGATCGCGCCAAGGCATTGGGCGATCACATATTGCACGAAGTCGCCGACGCCCATGCGCCCGGCGAGCAGCACGCCGAAGCTCACGGCCGGGTTCACGTGGCAGCCGGAGATCTGGCCGATGCCGTAGGCCATCGCGACGATGGCGAGGCCGAAGGCGAAGGCGATCCCCAGCACGCCGACCGTCGTCGCCCCGACCGCCGGTCCCGCGATCACCGCGGCGCCGCAGCCGAACAGCACCAGCGTGAATGTTCCGATAAATTCAGCAATAGCCTTGTTCATAAGCTTCCCCTCAGCGCGAATCAGCGCCGGAATTCTACCTCGGATGGAAATCCCCGGATATCGAGAGAAGCCGAAGCCCGGTCTAGAAATTGGTGCAGACTGCAGCGCAGGTTTGTGCCCGGCCACCGAACTGGTCATTGGCGGGATCAGACGCAACCAGTTCCCATATGCCGTCGCGCAAGGTAACGGTGCAACTCGAATTCGCGCCGCCCGACGACACATGCGATAATGCGCAAAACGAGAACTGACCGAGCGTGATCGACGCGGACCCGCAATCCGCGCACGCGATCTCGCCGAATTGCGGCGTTCCGTCAGATCCCGCTCCAGGACCTGCCGCCGGCGGCCCCTCGCCGGGGGGCGCGGGCTCTTCCGGACCGGGCGGGGGAGATACCAGAACCACCGAGGGATCGTCGCTAGCATCCCCGGTCCCGAGGCATTGGCGCATGAACCACCGGTACCCGGGCACTCTTGCATTCCCGACCATGCCGCCGAAGGGGTATTCGGCCTCGTTCGAGTAGGTTGCCCACATCCAGGTCTCTCGGGTTCCGCCCTTCTCAGCCCAGTCGTCGGGTTCGTAGGCGGATTCGATTCCCTTCCCCACAACGATGCCATACTGGTTCACGCTCCAGGGCTTGCGAGCGTTGTATCTTGGCCCGCCGTCGTGGATGTTGAGGCGCCGGGTTGCCTCGGCAATCCATTGATCCGTGCAGGTTCGGCCTTCACCGCCGTTCAGCAACCCGGGGGTAACGACCTCCTGGCCGGGTGGCACCGGCGCCGCTGGAGTCGGCTCTTCCGGATCCCCTCCAGCGACGGTCAGCGTGCCGCTGCCGCCATCACTGCTCCAGTCCTTGGTCGGCTCTTGTTCGCAATGGCCCCATAGGCCGGTCATCTTCCCGTCTGATCCAACCGTGAATTGGGCCCGCCCCCAGGACGTGCTTCCATTGAGGTTCCAGGCGCATTTCACGCCGCCCTGGGCAATCCAGATCACGTCGACGGTGCAGCCATCGAAGCTGAGTTCCTCGAAGCGCCCGCTTCCATCCGCGCCGAAGACAGCCTTGCCGACTCCGAACTCTATCGCTTCGTTTGGTTCGGCGAACTCCCAGCGGCCGAGGAACGCTTCTTCCGAAGGCTTGTCGCCGCACACCGACGGTTCGTTCTCCGCCTGGTCGCCCGGATCAGGATCGCCGCCGCCATAGCCGCCCCCGTCCGAGCCCGCCGGCTGCTGGCGCCACGTCTGATGGATATAATATTGGCCGCCTTTGTTGGCACTGATCATGATCTGCATGATCGCGACCCCGCATTCCTCGGGCCGGCCACTGCGAAAGTCACCGGATTCGCCGGCGACATAGGTCTTGGACGCACCGGGTGGGCCATCATGGGAAAAGATGCGGCCGGGATTGTCGCCGGACAGTCCGAATCCGAGATTCTGGCATTTCCCCGACGGTTCCATCTGATCAGGCCCGCCCATCGCCGCGTAGAACTCGCCGGGAAAAACGATGTTTGTGTGGTTCCAGCCCGTGGCCTCCATCACCGAGAAATGCGTTCCCGGATTCTTGCATTCGTCGACCAGAAGCTCCCGGGAATAGGTGATGACGAAGGCGTCACCCACGGTTATCCGGTCGAGCGGTCGGTCGTATTGCCAGGCGTATTCGGTCCGTTGGATGCAGTCCGCCGGAATGTGCTTCGTCTGGATGATCACCCTGCCGCCAGCCGGTGAGATATCCTCTTCGATGATGTCGAGCCGGTATTCGGAATCCCGCGACGGCAACTTGGTGCGAATTGGCTCAAGATAACGAAATACCGTCGAAACGCAGCGCCGGTTGTCCGACGGTCCGCCCATCGTAGTGCCCGCTTCGCATTCCTGCGCGACCGCTGGCATCGGCATCGATCCGAGGGTCGCGCCGGAAAGAAGGATCAACAGACAGGCAATCATCCGCGGCATTCGACATTCCTTCCTCGTGCAAACGGCCGAGATCACTCCAGAAAGAGAGAGCCCATCAGCTTAGCGGTACATCTCCCGCGTGTGGAATTTTTTTGCCGGAAGGAGCGAAGAGGCCGGGCGGTAGCCCGTGCTCGCCGAGAGCGTTCCTGTTTTTGGCAGAAGCGTGTCCGGCATTTTCGAAGTTGTTGGCGCATTCGTTGGGTTGGATGGTTGCGACGAGGTGGCCGACATGTCGCCAGGTGTCCTCGAGGCTCCGTTTCCGGGCGTCGCCCATCGGGTGGTTGATCCTGGTGAATGTCTGTTCGATGGGGATTTGAGGTCGGGAGAGCATTTGGGCAGGAACCACAGGCGGGCGCCCGCGGCCTTGATCCCGTCGATGAAGACCGGCCGGTGTGGAGCGAGGCGACCTTGCCAGGCCTTCCAGCGCCGCCGCCGGCGGACGACGTCAGCCCGGCTCCGCTCAAGACCGATTAGCGCCGGTGCGGCGTTGGCGCTCCGTACAGCGGGACCTTCTGGGGAGAGGTCCGCTTCGCGGAAACTGCAGTCGCGGGACCCGGCAAAGAGGCTTGCATGCCTGATGGACCAGGGCGCGCGATCGCATGCGGTCGAACCACCCAATCACGGCCCCAGGACCATGCCAGGTTCCAGCCTCCGCGCGCAACGACCGGAGGGACCCCGGTCACTCGCAACGGATCACAAGGCGCTTGCCCTC
>NZ_JAGRLA010000095.1 GCF_020442045.1 Bauldia sp.
GCGCCGAACTCGCCCCAGTGGTTCAACACCGGCCTGCACTGGGCCTATGGCATCGACGGCCCGGGCCAGGGCCACTTCTATGTCGATTACAAGACCGGCGAGCTCCGCGCCTCGGAGACCGCCTACGAGCATCCCCAGCCGCATGCCTGCTTCATCCAGGGGATCGCCGACGACCTCGTCAACGACGGCGGCATCATGGATCTGTGGGTGCGCGAGGCGCGCCTGTTCAAATACGGCTCCGGCACCGGCTCCAACTTCTCGGCGCTGCGTGGCGAGGGCGAGCGGCTCTCCGGCGGCGGCAAGTCGTCGGGCCTGATGTCCTTCCTCAAGATCGGCGATCGCGCCGCCGGCGCCATCAAGTCGGGCGGCACCACCCGCCGCGCCGCCAAGATGGTGGTGGTCGACATCGATCATCCCGACATCGAGCAGTATATCGACTGGAAGGTGAAGGAGGAGCAGAAGGTCGCCGCGCTGGTCACCGGCTCGAAGGTGATCTCCCAGCACCTCAAGGCGATCATGAAGGCCTGCGTCAACTGCGACGGCGACGGCGACGCCTGCTTCGATCCCAACCAGAACCCTGCCCTCAAGCGCGAGGTCCGCGCCGCCAAGAAGGGCCAGGTCCCGGAAAACTACATCCGCCGCGTCATCCAGTTCGCGCGCCAGGGCTATACCGACATCGAATTCCCGATCTACGACACCGACTGGGATTCGGAGGCCTATCTCACCGTCTCGGGCCAGAACTCGAACAACTCGGTCCGGGTCACCGACGACTTCCTCAACGCGGTCGAGGATGACCGCGACTGGAGCCTCACCGCCCGCATCACCGGCCAGACCACCAGGACGCTGAAGGCGCGCGAGCTGTGGGAGAAGATCGGCGAGGCGGCCTGGGCCTCGGCCGATCCCGGCATCCAGTTCCACACCACGGTCAACGATTGGCACACCTGCCCGTCATCCGGGCCGATCCGCGCCTCGAATCCGTGCTCGGAATACATGTTCCTCGACGACACGGCCTGCAACCTCGCCTCGCTGAACCTTCTCCAGTTCCGCGACGCGGCGAAGCGCTTCGACGTCGACGCCTTCGAGCATGCGGTCCGGCTGTGGACCATCGTCCTCGAGATCTCGGTGCTGATGGCCCAGTTCCCGTCGAGGCGGATTGCCGAGCTTTCCTACGAATACCGCACCCTCGGCCTCGGCTACGCCAATATCGGCGGCCTGCTGATGACCTCCGGCATTTCCTATGACTCGAAGGAAGGCCGCGCGATCTGCGGCGCGATCACCGCACTGATGACCGGTGTCTCCTACGCGACCTCGGCGGAGATGGCCGGCGAGCTCGGCCCCTTCCCCGGCTACCAGAAGAACCGCAACGACATGCTCCGCGTCATGCGCAACCATCGCCGCGCGGCGCAAGGGGTCGCCGACGGCTATGACGGCGTCCATATCGCGCCGGTGCCGCTCGACGGCGCCACCTGCCCGGACCTGCGCATCGTCGAGCGGGCGCGCACCGCCTGGAACCGCGCCGTCACCCTCGGCGAGCTCAACGGCTACCGCAACGCCCAGGCCAGCGTCATCGCCCCGACCGGCACGATCGGCCTGATCATGGATTGCGACACCACCGGCATCGAGCCCGACTTCGCGCTGGTCAAGTTCAAGAAGCTCGCCGGCGGCGGCTACTTCAAGATCATCAACCGCGCGGTGCCCGAGGCGCTCCGCCTCCTCGGCTATGACGAGAAGCAGATCGCCGACATCACCACCTATGCGGTCGGCCACGGCTCGATCAAGAACGCGCCCGGCATCAACCCGGCCGCGCTCAAGGCCAAGGGCTTCCGCGACGAGACGATCGAGAAGATCGAGGCCGGCCTCGAATCCGCCTTCGACATCAAGTTCGTCTTCAACCGCTGGACCATCGGCGACGAGCAGATGAAGGCGCTGAACGTGCCGGAGGAGAAATTCTCCGATCCGGCTTTCGACCTCCTCACGCATCTCGGCTTCACCAGGAAGGAGATCGAGGCGGCGAACCTCCATATCTGCGGGTCGATGACGCTGGAAGGCGCGCCGGGCCTCAAGGACGAGCACCTGCCGGTCTTCGACTGCGCCAATCCCTGCGGCAAGATCGGCAAGCGCTACCTTTCGGCGGAGAGCCACATCCGGATGATGGCGGCGGCCCAGCCCTTCATCTCGGGCGCGATCTCCAAGACGATCAACATGCCGAATGACGCGACCGTCGAGGACGCCAAGAAGGCCTATATGCTGTCCTGGCGCCTCGCGCTGAAGGCGAACGCCCTCTACCGCGACGGCTCGAAGCTCTCGCAGCCGCTCAATGCCCAGCTCCTCGCCGACGAGGAGGACGACGAAGAGGAAGCCGTCGAGCAGATCGTCGCCAAGCCCGCTGCGGCCCGCGCTGAAGCTGTCGCGGAGCGGATCGTCGAGCGCATCGTCGAGAAGGCGATCCGCGAGCGCGAGAAGATGCCGAACCGCCGCAAGGGCTACACCCAGAAGGCGATCGTCGGCGGCCACAAGGTTTACTTGCGCACCGGCGAATATGACGACGGCCGCCTCGGCGAGATCTTCATCGACATGCACAAGGAAGGCGCCGCCTTCCGGGCGATGATGAACAACTTCGCCATCGCCATCTCGCTTGGCCTGCAATACGGCGTGCCGCTGGAGGAGTTCGTGGAGGCCTTCACCTTCACCCGCTTCGAGCCGGCCGGCATGGTGCAGGGCAACGACGCGATCAAGAACGCCACCTCGATCCTCGACTACGTGTTCCGCGAACTGGCGGTGTCCTACCTGTCGCGCCACGACCTCGCCCATGTCGACATGTCGGATTTCTCCAATACCGCGCTCGGCAAGGGCATTTCGGAAGGCAAGACCGTGCCCTTCTCCAAGGGGCTGACGCGTGGCGCGGCACTGAAGGTGGTGACCGGTTCCGACACGCCGAAGGGCGCGGGCGGCGCCGGCGCGGGCGACCGCTTCGGCGATCCCCGGCACGCGTCCCCTGCCCCGCTGAAGGCGCCCGTCGCCTCCGCCCCGTCCGGCGCGGCGACATCGCGCGGCGGCTCCACGGTGACCTCGGTCATCGCCGGCGCAACCGTGCTGGCTCTGCAGGAAGAGGCGGCGGCGTTCACGCGCAACACCGAGGCGACGGCCTTCAAGCGCGACTATGAGGAACGCGCGCGCGAATTCGCCCGCGAACTGGAGCAGGAGGCGACCGACGCGCTGTTCTCCGACGAGGCTGCGGACGAAGCCGCCGAAGCCCGCGCACAGGCCGCCGATGCGGTGCAGGCCGACAAGAAGCGCGCCGCCGACCGCCGCGCCCAGGCGCTCGCCATGGGCTACACCGGCAACATGTGCGCCGA
>NZ_JAGRLA010000010.1 GCF_020442045.1 Bauldia sp.
CACGCTGGTCTTCGACTTCAAGTATGACGGCCTCGGCACCGGCACGCTCGCCTACAACAACTTCAGCGGTCTCGGCCAGGGCGGAACCGGCACGCTCACGGTCGACGGCAAGGTGGTGGCGACCCAGAAGATGGAACGCACCATGCCGATGATCCTGCAATGGGACGAGAGCTTCGACATCGGCTCCGATACGCTGACCGGGGTCAACGATGCCGACTACATGCCGCCCTTCGCGCTGACGGCCAAGCTCGACAAGCTGACGCTTAAGGTGGACCGCCCGCAGCTTGGCGCGGACGACATCAAGAAACTCAAGGACGCACAAGCCGCGGCAATGGACGGAGCAGCGGGCGCGGCAACGGCAGTCGACGGCCAGCCGATACGCGTTGTCCAGCCCGGGCCGCAATAATCCGGAGTGACTGCTCAACTCGCTCTACGGACGCACTATGCGCCCTCTGCCGGTGATGTCAGAGCCCGTAGCGCTCCCAGAGCAGGCGCTCCTCGATCGCGCCGGCGATGCCGGCGAGCTCGGCGGCTAGCACGCCGGAGGGGCCGGCCAGACCGAGACGGCGGCGGAGCAGCCCCTGTGACTGGGCGATCGGCTTCATCGTCACCTTCTCGCCGTAGCGCTCCTTCAGCGCGGTCGGCAGGTCCGCGACCCGGTCGGCAAGGCCGAGCTCGACCGCCCGCCGGCCGCCCCAGAAGGCGCCGGTGAAGAGGTCGGGCTCGTCGGTCAGCGCCTTCCGCCGCTCGCGCACCAGCTCGATGAAGGCAGCGTGGACATCCTCCTGCAGCGCCTTCAGCCGCTCGATATCCTCCTCCTTCTCCGGGACGAAGGGATCGAGGATCGACTTGTTGCGGCCGGCGGTGTGGATGCGCCGCTCGACGCCGATCTTCGCGATCATCTTCTGGAGGCCGAAGCCGGCGAAGATGACGCCGATCGAGCCGACGATGGAAGAAGCGTCGACCAGGATCTCGTCGCCGGCGGCGGCGATCATGTAGCCGCCGGAGGCGGCGACATCCTCGACCGCGACGATGACGTGCTTGTTCTTCTCCTCCGCGAGGCCGCGGATGCGCTTGTGGATGAGGTGCGACTGGACCGCGGCGCCGCCCGGCGAGTTGACCGAGATCGCCACCGCCGGGGCCGCCTTGTAGGCGAAGGCCCTGGTGAGGAGCGGCTCGACGCTGGCGAGCGACAGGCTCGGGCGCAGGCCCGGCCCGGTGCCGATCGCCCCGGAAAGCCGGACGACCGGGATGACCGGTCCACCGCGCGATATCAGTCCCTTCAGCGAAAATGCCATGCCTCGCCCTTTGTGCTCCCGATACGTCGTCGCCCCTCGATCAAGATGGGTTGCCGCGCCCGCCATGCCAAGCGCGAACGACGCTCGACAGCGCCCTCCCCTCCCGCAGCATCGCCTCGACGCTCGTCGTGAAGCCGTTGCCGCCGTCGCCGTGCAGGACCAGGCCGGGAAGGATGCGGAGCGGCCCGGCGGTGCCCTTCCGGCCGCGAACCAGGATCCTGTGCGCGGGTTCGGCCGCGCGCGGGTGGATCGGCAGGATGTCGAGGCTGCCGAAGCGGCGGCCGATCGAGTCCATGAGATAGGCGAGGCCGTCGGCCCGGAAGACCACCGTCACGTCGCCGCGGAATTTCAGCACCGAGGCGGCGGCGCGGAACCAGGAATCGAGGCCGCCCGATTCCAGCACATGGGCCTCGCCCCTCGCCGCGGCCGGGGTGCGGGTGCCGCCTTGTGCGAGATGGAAGGGCGGGTTGAGGAGGACATGGTCGGCGAGGTCGCGCCCCATGCCGGCCGCGGCGCGTTCGGTTTCCGGCGCGGTGATATCCGCTGCGGCTATCCGCACCCGGTCGGCGAAGGCGGCGTTTGCCGGCCGCTCGAGAGCGGCGCGGGCGCAGGCGAGCGCTTCCGCGTTCCGCTCGACCAGCACCACCCTGGCGTGGCGGCAGCGGGCGGCGGCGCAGAATCCGGCGACCCCGACCCCGGCGCCGAGGTCGGCGACCGTGCCGCTGATGCGCGAGTCGAGAGACACCGCGAGAAGCACGGCTTCCAGGCCCGCCCGGTGGTGTCCCGTGGCGTGTTGCAGGGCCTCCACACGGCCGCCCAGGAATGTATCAACGGTGACCCCGGGGGCAGTCGGCGCGGTGCCATTCATCCCTTCTTCCCGGGATTCTCCAGTTCCTTGCCGATATCGGCATCGGTCAGAATGCGGCGGGCCTCCTCCAGCTTGCCCTCGGGAACCAGCACCCGCCTCGGCAGAACCCCAAGGGATCCCTCGACGACGCTCATGTTCTGGTCGAGGACCAGCGTCTCGATTCCGGCGTCGCGCAGCAACGCTTCAACAAAAGAGATGAGAACAATGTCGTTGGTCCTGATGAGCTCTTCCATTGACACCCGCTATATGTGATTGGACCCCGTGGTCTTTCGAGCTTAGGCGGCAGAACATGGTCCGACAATCCGTCGCACTATGCATTGCCCGGCCGGCGAATAGATTTGAGGCATCAGCCCGTTTTGCCTAGTGTGATCGCGCGGGCTGCGACGAGAGAGGGTCTTCAGTGGGCGTTATCATTCCCCTTTCCGACGGCAAGGGAGAATCCCGGGCGAGCATCGAACCATTGGTCCGGCTCACCGCCGAACCCATGTCCCGCGTCAATGAACTGATCCTCGACCGGGCCGGATCGGATGTCGGTATGATCCCCGAAGTGGCGCGCCACCTGATCGATTCCGGCGGCAAGCGGCTGAGGCCGATGCTGACCCTCGCGGCGGCGGGAATGTGCGGCTATTCCGGCGGCGGCCACGTCAAGCTGGCGGCCAGCGTCGAATTCATGCATACCGCGACGCTGCTCCATGACGATGTGGTCGACGAGAGCGACATGCGCCGGGGCAAGCTCGCGGCGCGCCTCGTCTGGGGCAATCAGGCAAGCGTGCTGGTCGGCGATTTCCTGCTCGGCCAGGCTTTCCGGATGATGGTCGAGGTCGGTTCGCTCGGTGCGCTGGAAATCCTGTCCAATGCCGCGGCGGTGATCGCCGAGGGCGAGGTGATGCAGCTTGCTGCCGCCAAGAACACGGCGACCACCGAGGACGAGTATCTCGCGGTGATCGGCGCCAAGACGGCCGCGCTTTTTTCCGCGGCGGCCGAGGTCGGCCCGGTGATTGCCGAGCGCGACCGCGGCGAAAGGGCCGCCTTCCGCTCCTATGGCACCAATCTCGGCCTCGCCTTCCAGCTGGTCGATGATGCGCTGGACTATGGCGGCAGCGCCGCCAAGCTCGGCAAGAAGGTCGGCGACGATTTCCGCGAGGGCAAGGTCACGCTGCCGGTCGTGCTGGCCTATCGGCGCGGCTCCGACGACGATCGGGCCTTCTGGAAGCGGGTCATCGTCGATGGCAGGATCGAGGATGGCGACCTCGAGGAAGCGGTCGCGATGATGGGACGGCACAACGCCATCGCGGACACGATCGAACGCGCCCGCCATTTCGGCGCCGTGGCCCGGGATGCGCTCGCCCCCTTCCCCGATTCGGAGTACCGCGCCGCGCTGCTCGAGGCGGTGGATTTCTGTATTAGCCGGGCCCATTAGGGCCAAATCCGGCCGGCTTGCGGTGCCGGCTCAAAACCGCCACTTTAGCGGCCGACAAGGTTGTCGTTCCCAGTTCACCATCAGCGGGCCGATATGAGCGTCAAGACAGGATTTCGCATCGCGGTCGCAGCCGCAAGCCTGACGGCCTTCGTCGGGCTGGCCAGGGCCGAGACGGACTACGAGACCGACTATACGATCGGGCCGATAACGCTGGCCGGCAGCTATCTCGCGGCCCGCAGCGCCGATGCCGCCCGGGATATCGAGGCCGCGGCGAATTTCTTCACCGCGGCGCTCGGAAACGACCCGGAAAACCCGATCCTCATGGAGCGGGTGCTGGTGCTGCGGATCGCCAATGGCGACATCGAGCCGGCCGCCGGCTACGCGGAACGGCTGGTCGACGTCGACCCGCGGAATCCGCTGGCCCGCCTGCTGCGCGGCGTTCGCGACATCAAGTCCGGCGACTATGCCGGCGCGGAAGCCGAAATGGCCGAAACCGCGCGCGCGCCGCTTGCCGTGTTGACGAGCGGCCTGCTGACGGCATGGGCAAAGCAGGGAGCCGGCGACGTCGACGGCGCGCTTGAAGTCGTGGACGGCCTTACCGGCCCGAGCTGGTACAGCATCTTCAAGAACTACCACACTGCTCTTATCGCCGATGTCGCGGGCCGCCATGATCTCGCGATCCAGGCTATCACCGACGCCTTCGAAACCGACGGATCGGCGCTTCGCGTGGTCGAGGCCTATGGCAGGATCCTCACCGAGGCCGGCAAGCGTGACCAGGCGATCGAGGCGCTTTCGCGGTTCATGCAGACCCAGCCGGGCAACCCGGTGATCGGGGAACTGCTTGCCGATCTCGAAGCCGGCAGGGACCCGGGTCCTCTCGTCGGAACGACGGTCGAGGGCGCCGCCGAAGTGCTTTACGGCCTTGGCGCAGCGATCGGCAGCGACGAGGGCACCGAGCTGCCGTCGGCCTATCTGCACCTGGCGCTCTATCTCAAGCCGGAATTCAACCTCGCCCTGACGGCGCTCGCCGACCTGTTCGTTGCCTCCGAGCGCTGCGAGGACGCAATCCGGTTCTACGGGCAGATCCCGGACGATTCCTACCTCCGGCGCAATGCCGATATCCAGACCGGATTCTGCCTCGACGGCCTCGCCCGGACCGATGAGGCGGTGGCGCTTCTCAACAAGGTGATCGACGCCAAGCCCGAGGGCCTGGACGCGATCATGGCGCTGGGCAACATCCTGCGCGGCCGGGAACGCTTCGCGGAGGCCGCGGAGGTCTATACCAAGGGCATCGCGACAATCGACGAGCCCGGGCCGGGCGATTGGCGCATCTTCTATTTCCGGGGTGTCGCCTACGAGCGCAGCAAGGAATGGGACAAGGCCGAGGCGGACCTCAAGGAGGCCCTCGACCTCAATCCCGGCCAGCCGCAGGTCCTCAACTATCTCGGCTATTCCTGGGTGGACATGGGAACCAACCTCGACGAGGGACTCGACATGATCCGCTCCGCCGTCGACCAGCGCCCCAACGACGGCTATATCGTCGACAGCCTCGGATGGGCCTATTACCGGCTCGGCCGCTACGAGGACGCCGTCGCCCAGCTCGAGCGGGCGGTCGAGTTGCGGCCCGAGGATCCGGTCATCAACGATCACCTCGGCGATGCCTATTGGAAAGTCGGACGCAAGCTTGAAGCGACCTTCCAGTGGAACCACGCCCGCGACCTCGATCCCGAGCCCGTCGATCTCGAGGTTATCGTCAAGAAGCTCGAAAAGGGCCTTGTCACCGATGGAGGAAGCGACGGTTGACGCCGCATCGCCGGCACTCTCCAGGGCCGCCCAGCAGACCGAATTCGCCAAGGCCAAGGTCAACCTAGCGCTCCACGTCCCCGGCCGCCGGGCCGACGGATATCATTTGCTCGACAGTCTCGTGGTCTTCGCCGAGATCGGCGACACCCTGACCGCCCTGCCGAACGAAGAGGGCGGCACCGGCCTGATCGTCGAGGGGCGGTTTGGTCGCGACCTCGAATCCGCGACGGCGGCCGGGGGCAACCTCATCCTCGCGGTCGCCAACGGCTTGCGCGAAGCCTTCCCGGCACCGCGAACCTCCGGTGTCATGCTGCATCTCGAGAAGCGATTGCCGGTCGCCTCCGGCCTGGGCGGAGGTTCGGCCGACGCGGCCGCGGCGCTCCGCCTCCTCGACCGGCTCTGGCACCTTGAGCTGTCGGCGGACGTGCTCGCCGGGATCGGGCTTTCCCTCGGGGCCGATGTGCCGGTCTGCCTGGCATCGCGGCCGTCACGCATGCGCGGCATCGGCGAGGAGCTCGATGCCGTGTCGGGAATCCCGCCGATGCCGATGGTTCTGGTCAACCCCGGCGTGACCGTAGCGACGGGGAACGTGTTTCGCAGGCTCGACGCCAGCGAAAGACCGGGACTGCCTCCCCTGCCCGAACCCGGCCATGGCTTGATGGAATTCGTCTTCTGGCTGAGACGCACGCGGAATGACCTGTTCGAGCCGGCGATGGCGGAAGCGCCTCCGGTGAAGACTGCCGCGCGGGCGCTGGCCGCCGACCCGGATTGCGCCTTGGCCCGGATGTCGGGTTCCGGCGCGACGGTCTTCGGCATCTTCATGTCGATGGACGCGGCCGAGCGCGCCGCGGCGAGGATTCGAAAGGCCCAGCCCGACTGGTGGGTCGTGGTCACCCGGACAGCGGGATCGTAACGCCGGGCCTGGCAGGAACCGGAGATGCAGCAATGACAGCTACCGCCGAATTCATACCGGTCCGCTTCGCCGTGCTGACCGTCTCCGACACCCGCTCGCTGGATGAGGACCGCTCGGGCCAGACGCTTGCGGAGCGGATCGGCAAGGCCGGCCACATACTCACGTCGCGGGACATCGTCCGCGACGAGATCGCCTCCATCCGGGCGGTCGTCGAAGCCTGGGCGGAGGACCCCGCCATCGACGCGATCATCACCACCGGCGGCACCGGGCTGACCGGCCGCGACGTGACGATCGAGGCGGTCGAGCCACTCCTCGACAAGCGGATGGACGGTTTCTCGACCGTCTTCCACATCATCAGCTACGGGACGATCGGAACCTCGACCATCCAGTCGCGGGCGACGGCCGGCATCCTCAGCGAGACCTACGTTTTCTGCCTTCCCGGATCGCCGGGCGCGTGCCGTGACGCCTGGGACGGAATCCTCGCCCAGCAGTTCGATTTCCGCCACCCGCCCTGCAACTTCGTCGAGATCATGCCGCGCCTCGACGAGCACCTGAAACGGGCCAAGCTCCGCCAGAGCGAAGCCTGACCGGTTCCGCCTATGCGGCGAGCCGGGCGATCAGGCTAGGTGGCAGCCGCAGGACGAACATCGCCAGGCAGGCGGCGTTCCGCGCGCCCCTCATGAAACCTTCCCCGCCGCGCTTCGGATGCCGCACGACGGCACGAGTCCGCAACAGGGTCAGCCGCCGGCGGCCGATCCGGCGGGCAAGGTCGACATCCGCCATCGCCGGCATGGCCCGATGCCCTCCGACCGAGCGATAAAGCGCGGCGGAGATCAGCAGGCCCTGCTCGTCATAGGGCGCAGCGAATCCACCCGACCGCATGACCGCGCACCATTCGGCGAAACGTGCCCTGAAGCCCCGGTCCGGCCTTGCATGACGAAAGGTGGCGGCGGCCGAAGCGGCCGCGCCGGAGAGCATTGCCTGGTCGATGAAGGCCAGCGCCTCGTTTTGCCAGTTCGGATCAAGCACCGCGCCCGGCGACAGGAAGAGCAGCCAGTCGGATTTTGCGCCGCGGGCGGCGCGTGCCAGTCCCTCATTGCCGGAGGCTTCGAGGATGTCGCAGCCGGCGGTCTCGGCGACCGTCAGGGTGCCGTCGCGGGAACCGAAATCGACGACGATCACCTCCTTGACGACGCCTTCCACCGCCGCCGGGACCAGCGGTGACAGCGCAAGGGCGAGGTCGACCTCGTCGTTACGGGTGGCAAAGATCGCTGTGATCATTCCCTCTCTTAGCCGGGGATTTCCCGGTTTTCGAGCCTCGCGATTTGTCGCAATCCCTTGGGCCAATCTTTGTTCTTGATTTGTTCGCGTCATTTGGTAGGAATCTATTCATGTCCTCGCCACGCCACCGATTCGCCGCCAGTCGCATTGCCCCCGCGCAGACGGTCGAGGACCTTGTCGGCGTCCAGATCGACCCCGAGCGGCGACGGGGTCGTGGCGCCGGCGTCAATCCCTCCGGTCGCTACGAGGCGGAAAGACGGCTGCGTTTCGACGACGGGTGGGGTTCGGCCGACGATCTTCCTCCGCTGCGCACCGAGGTGCAGGAGGAGAAGCCGCGCAGGATCATCACCACCAACAAGTCGCCTGACATCTCCTTCGACCGGTCGATCAATCCCTATCGCGGTTGCGAGCATGGCTGCGCCTACTGCTTCGCGCGCCCGACGCATGCCTATATGGGCCTTTCGCCGGGTGTCGATTTCGAGACGCGGCTATTCGCCAAGCCGAATGCGGCGGCATTGCTGGAGCGCGAGCTGGCGCGCCCCGGTTACCAGCCGAAGACGATTGCGATCGGCACGAATACCGACCCCTACCAGCCGATCGAGAGGCGGTACCGGATCATGCGGGAGATCCTAGAGGTTCTGGAGGCGGCCGGCCATCCCGTCGGCATCGTCACCAAATCGGCGCTGGTGCTGCGCGACATCGATATCCTTGCCCGGATGGCGAAGCGCAATCTCTGCAAGGTGGCGCTTTCGGTGACGACTCTCGACCGTCGGCTGGCGCGGGCGATGGAACCGCGGGCGGCGACGCCTGAGCGCCGCCTCGGCGCACTCCGCCTGCTCTCCGAGACGGGCATTCCGACCACCGTGATGGTCGCACCGATCATCCCGGCGCTGAACGAATCCGAGATCGAGCGCATCCTCGACGCCGCCGCGGCGGCCGGCGCGCGGGAGGCCGGCTATGTGCTGCTCCGCCTGCCGCTCGAGGTCCGCGACGTCTTCGTGGATTTTCTCGAGCGCGAATACCCGGATCGGGCGAAGCATGTGATTTCCGTCATCCGGTCGATGCGGGGCGGCAAGGATTACGACTCGACCTGGGGCATGCGGATGCGCGGCGACGGCCCTCATGCCTGGCAGATCGGACGGCGCTTCGAGATCGCGGCGAGGCGCCTCGGCCTCAATCGCGAACGCCGGCGGCTTCGGACGGATCTCTTCCGGCCACCCGCTCCCGAGGGAACCCAGCTCGACCTTTTCGCGGAGCGCGCAGCCGCCTGAGAGCATCCGCAGGAGGCTGTGACCGACCTCACAGACAGGGTTTGGAAAAAGAATAAGTTCCGCGGCCTCGGGGCCGGGCATTTTGCGGCCCCGCCCCCTCAACTCATTGATTTGGTGAACGAAAATGGTCCCCTACGACCTGTATCTCTACGTCCATATCGCCGCGGCCATCATCTGGGTCGGCTCGGGCTTCCTGCTTCACATACTCGCCTTCCGGGCCGAACGCGCCAACGACGCGGCGGGCCAGATGCGCGTGCTCCGCGACATGGGCGCACTCGGCAACGTGCTGTTCGTTCCGGCCTCGCTGGTCGCACTCGTCTTCGGCCTGCTGATGGTCATCGACGGCCCCTGGTCCTTCTCCGACCTGTGGATCATCCTCGGCCTTGCCGGCTACGCAGCGACCTTCTGCATCGGCATGTTCATCCTCAAGCCGCGCGGCGAGGCGATCGGCGCCATGATCCAGCGGGATGGCGGGGTCACCACGGAGGCTGTCGCCAAGGGGCGCCAGTTGGCGACGATCGGGCGGATCGAGGCGGTCATCCTGTTCCTGGTCGTGGCGGTGATGGTCCTCAAGCCGGCCATCGACGACGTCGGCATACTCGCCGCCCTCGCCGCGGTCCTCGTCGGCGGCACCGCGTTCTTCATCGCCCGTGCCCGGTCGGCCGGTCTCGCCCCGGCGGACGCCTGAGCCGGCGGGCGTTGAATCCGACGGCCGGGGTGCAACGTCACCGCGGCCGTTTCGCCGTTGATCGGGCGCGGCGGGAGGGTCACGATGGGGCATGCCAAGCCCCGCCGAATCGCCACCGCTGATCGACCTTCCGTCACCGCCGTCCGACCGTATCGAGAAGCGGGCAAGGCGGCGTGGAGCGAAGCTGATAGCCGGCGTTGACGAGGCCGGTCGCGGGCCGCTCGCTGGTCCCGTCGTCGTCGCCGCGGTGATCTTCGACGGGCGGGCGCCGAAAGGGCTCGACGATTCCAAGCGGCTCACCGCCGCCGACCGCGAGCGCCTCTATCCCATCATCCTGGAGCGCGCGGCGGTTTCCGTGGTCACCGCCAGTCGCGCGCGGATCGACCGGATGAACATCCTGCGCGCCTCGCTGTGGGGGATGACGCGGGCGGTGCTCGGCCTGCCCCGGTCGCCGGACTATGTTCTGGTCGACGGCAACATGCTGCCGCCCGGCCTCCCTTGCCCGGCCGAGGCGGTGATTGGTGGAGACGGGCTATCGGTCTCGATCGCAGCGGCGTCGATCGTCGCCAAGGTCACCCGCGACCGCCTGATG
>NZ_JAGRLA010000096.1 GCF_020442045.1 Bauldia sp.
AGACGAGAATGACCGGAACCTTGGCCAGCGAGTGCTCGCGGACCTTGTAGTTGATCTTCTCGTTGCGGAGATCGGCCTCGGCCCTGAGACCGGCCGCATCGAGCCGGGCGAGGACCGAGCGGGCATAATCGTCGGCGTCCGAGGTGATCGTCGCCACCATCACCTGCACCGGCGAGAGCCACAGCGGCAGGTGGCCGGCGTAGTTCTCGAGCAGGATGCCGAGGAAGCGCTCCATCGAGCCGCAGATCGCCCGGTGGATCATCACCGGGGTCTTCTTCTCGCCGTCCCTATCGACATAGAAGGCGCCGAAGCGCTCCGGCAGATTGAAGTCGACCTGGGTGGTGCCGCACTGCCAGTCCCGGCCGATGGCGTCACGCAGCACGTATTCGAACTTCGGCCCATAGAAGGCGCCCTCGCCGGGGTTGATGCCGGTCTCGATCCGTCCGCCGGACTGCTCGGCGATCTGGGCGAGCACCGTCTCCATGATCGCCTCGGCACGATCCCAGGCCTCGTCCGACCCGACACGATGCTCCGGACGGGTCGAGAGCTTGACGGTGATCTTCTCGAAGCCGAAATCCGCGTAGGTCGACAGGATGAGGTCGTTGATCCGCAGGCATTCCGCCGCCATCTGCTCCTCGGTGCAGAAGACATGGGCATCGTCCTGGGTGAAGCCGCGCACCCGCATCAGCCCGTGCAGCGCGCCGGACGGCTCGTAGCGGTGCACCACGCCGAACTCGGCCATCCTGAGCGGCAGGTCGCGATAGCTCTTCAGCCCGTGCTTGAAGATCTGGATGTGGCCCGGACAGTTCATCGGCTTGATGGCGTAGACCCGCGCGTCCTCCTCCTCGCCGATGTCGCCGGCCGGCCGCGCCGCGAACATGTTCTCGCGGAACCAGTTCCAGTGGCCGGAGGTCTCCCACAGCGACTTGTCGAGAAGCTGGGGCGCGTTGACCTCGTCATAGGCGCCCTTCAGGCGGCGGCGCATGTAGGCGACCATCTCCTGGAAGATCGTCCAGCCCTTGCCGTGCCAGAAGACGGTGCCCGGCCCCTCTTCCTGGAAATGGAACAGGTCCATCTCGCGGCCGAGTCGCCGATGGTCGCGCTTCTCCGCCTCCTCGAGCATATGGAGGTAGGCGTCGAGCTCTTCCTTGTTGTGCCAGGCGGTCCCGTAGATGCGGGTCAGCATCGGGTTGTTGGAATCGCCACGCCAATAAGCACCCGCCACCTTGGTCAGCTTGAAGGCGGGGCCGACCTGCCCGGTCGAGGCCATGTGCGGCCCGCGGCAGAGGTCGAACCAGTCGCCCTGGAAGTAGATCTTGACGTCCTGGTCCTCGGGGATCGCGTCGATCAGCTCGACCTTGTAAGCCTCGCCCTTGTCGGCGAAGACCTGCTTGGCCTTGTCGCGCGACCAGACTTCCTTGGTGAAGGGGGCGTTGCGCTGGATGATCTCGCGCATCTTCGCCTCGATCGCCGGCAGGTCCTCGGTGGTGAAGGGCTGGTTGCGGGCGAAGTCGTAGAAGAAGCCGTTGTCGATCACCGGTCCGATGGTGACCTGGGTGCCGGGAAAGAGCTCCTGCACCGCTTCCGCCATCACATGCGCCGCGTCGTGGCGGATCATGGCCAGCGCGCGGGGGTCGTCGCGGGTGACGATCTCGATCCGGGCATCGGCGGCGATCGGATCGGAAAGGTCGGCGATCTCGCCATCGACCGCCACCGCCACCGCCTTCTTGGCAAGCGACTTCGAAATGCCCTCGGCGACCGCGCGCCCAGTGACGCCGGCGTCGAGTTCGCGAACGGAATTGTCGGGGAAAGTGAGTTTGACCATCATGTCTCTCCTGCTCACTCCCGCGTACGGGCGCGGGTAAGCTGTTGGTGCGGCGCAGCGACGGCCGCGACGGGTGCTACGTGGAACACCGGCGCGGTCCAGTCAAGGGCACGAATGCGCCGGCCGCGCCGATATCCCGGCCGATCGGCCCGCGGAACGGGGTGCCGCGCGGGATGCCTTCCAGCGCCGCCGCACTTGCGACTTGGCGCCCAAAGCGCTTTCTTGGAATGATTCCAGAGTCAAAAGGGCCGCGTCATGCCGTTCCTCCCCTTCGCCTCCCAGAAAGCCTTCTCCGACCTCACCGACCGGGAGGTGCTGGCGCTCGCCATCCAGAACGAGGAGGAGGATGGCCGCATCTACCGCGAGTTCGCCGACAAGCTGCGCGAGTCCTATCCGGCCACCGCCGACATATTCGTCAAGATGGCCGAGGAGGAGAACGAGCACCGCCGGCGCCTGCTGGAGCTCTTCCAGGCGCGGTTCGGCGATCACATCCCCCTCATCCGGCGCGAGGACGTGCGCGGGTTCATTCGTCGCAAGCCGGTCTGGATGACCGACAGCTTCAACATCGACGCGATGCGCGAGCGCGCCGAATCGATGGAAGCGGAAGCCGCCAACTTCTACCGCCGGGCCGCGACGCGCAGCGCCGATCCCGAGGTGCGGAAGCTCCTCGGCGACCTCGCCGACATCGAGGATTCGCACGAGGCCCTCGCCCACAGGCTCGAGGAAGGCGTCAGCGAATCCGACCGCGACGAGGAGCGCGAGACGGCGCGCCGCGCCTTCGTCCTCCAGATCGTCCAGCCCGGGCTGGTCGGCCTGATGGACGGCTCGGTATCGACGCTCGCTCCGGTCTTCGCCGCGGCCTTCGCCACCCACGACACCTGGGCGACGTTCCTCGTCGGCATGGCGGCGTCGGTCGGCGCCGGCATCTCCATGGGCTTCGCCGAAGCCCTCTCCGACGACGGCACCCTGACGGGGCGGGGCCATCCATGGGTACGTGGCTGGGTCACCGGCCTGATGACCACGATCGGCGGCGTCGGCCATACGCTCCCCTACCTCATCCCGCATTTCTGGATCGCGACGATCGTCGCCATCGCCGTGGTGGCGATCGAGCTCTGGGCGATCGCCTGGGTGCGGGCCCGCTACATGGATACGCCCTTCCTCCGCGCCGCCTACCAGATCGTGGTCGGCGGATTCCTCGTTTTCCTCACCGGGATATTGATCGGCAGCGCCTGACCGGAGGTGGCCAGGGGACGGATTCTGCCCGGCAAATCACAAATCGATCACGCGTGAGCTAAAGATCGAGCCGCGTCTTCGGATCGATATGCTCGCCGGTCCAGTGGCCGTAGCGCCACGGCAGGTACCAGCGCGCCCGCTCGGGCAGTGCCTCCGGCACCGGGTCGAAGCCGGAGGCGCCGAACGGTCCGCAGCGCTGGATGCGCGACAGCCCGATCCAGGCCCCGCGCCACAGCCCGTATTTCCTGATCGCCCCTTCCGTGTATTCGGAACAGGTCGGCAGGTAGCGGCACTCGCGGCCGATCAAAGGCGAGAGGAACAGCCGGTAGAGGTGAATCAGGCCGATCCCGGCAAGCCGGGGCAGTCGCGTCAGGAAGGTCACGACCTCGGCCACGGGATGGATCGCTCTTTTCAAAGGGTTTGCGGAACAGGCTGTCGGCGGCGTCCGGTGGGCGCACTCGCCCACGCGGGCCGCGCCGACACCCTTGAAATCTGGAATATCCCGCCGGCGCTTTCAACCGCGCCGCCCGCCCGGCCCGAGCGACCGCCGGCCGGTGTCTCAATTCCGCTTCACGGGAAGATGACCGAGAGATGATCCGCGCTCGCCGCCGGAAAGGCTAATCTTCCGGCCAGCCCGGTCAGCCGGTCTCGTCAGCCAGGGAGGTTCGTACGATGCTTGCCGCACTCGCCACCCGTATCGCGGTGGCCGTGGTCACCGTCGGCATCGCCGCCAGTGCCCACGCCTTCGACCCGGAATCGACGTTGCCCATCAATGTCGACGCAACGGGCATCGCCTTGAAAGGCTACGACCCCGTCGCCTATTTCACCGACGGCGCGCCCATGCCCGGCGACGAGGCGATCACCGCCGCCCATGACGGGGTGACCTATCGCTTTGCCTCGGCGGCGAACCGCGATGCCTTCCTCGCCGCGCCGGCGTCCTATATCCCCGCCTATGGCGGCTTCTGCGCCATGGCGATGTCGCTCGGCTACAAGGTCGATATCGATCCGAATGCCTGGAAGATCGTCGATGACCGGCTCTATGTGCAGGCGAACGAGCGGGCGACCTGGGTATGGAGCGAGGACATCCCCGGCAATATCGCCAAGGCGAATGGCTTCTGGCCGAAAATCATGGACAAGGCCCCGGCGGAACTGCGCTAGCCGCCTACCGAGGGGGCCTGCCGATTCCGTTTCGTTCCGTCGAGAGCCGGGCCCTGGGCGGTCGCAGGGTCCTGGCCCTTGGTGTCGCGGCGTCGAGTTGGTCGGTGTCGATCCGGAGATAGCTCTTGCGCTGCGCTTCGGTCAGCGGTCCGTCGGTCGCGGATTGCGTCAGTCGGTCGATGACCGAATCCCAGTAGCGGATCTCCGACCGCTCCGGCGCATCCACGTTCGGCTCGCGCAAGCCATCGTCGGCGATGGTGCCCGCCGGGGCGATCAGCCCGAAGGCCAACGCCAGCCCGGCGCCGGTGACGGCGATATGTCTCAATCCGCCGCCGATCCTGCCACGGCCGGCGCCCTCGCCGCCTCGATCTGGTCGAGCGCGTCGACCACCGCGTCGAAGGTCAGCATCGTCGAGGCGTGTCGGGCCTTGTAGTCGCGGACCGGCTCGAGGAAGCGGAGGTCGGCGAACCGGCCCTCCGGCGGCGGGCCGTCTTCCTTGAGCATGCGCAACATCGTCTCGCGCACCGCGCGCAGTTCGTCGGCGCTCGCCCCGACGACATGCCGCGCCATGATCGACGACGACGCCTGGCCGAGGGCACAGGCCTTGACCTCATGGGCGAAATCGGACACCTGGTCCCCGTCCATCTTGAGATCGACCTTCACCGTCGAGCCGCAGAGCCGCGAATGCGCGGTGGCCGATGCGTCGGGGGCGTCGAGCCGCCCGATCCGGGGAATGTTGCCGGCAAATTCGAGGATCTGCTTGTTGTAGATATCGTCGAGCATGGATGACATATAAGCGCGTTGGCTCCCGTCCGCCATAAGGTCGCCGGCGGTCTCTGGCGCGACAGTTGGGCGGCGGCTCTTCGCAATCTCGAAAACCGTCGCTATATAACCCCGCTTAGGGGCATGATCGCCCCGATACCCGGAGCCTTTCGATGGATGTCCCCTTGAAGAAACCGGCACCGCAGGACGCGGAATCGGCCGAGCCCGCGCGGCGCCCCGATCGCGCCGAGGCGGAGGCCGCCGTCCGCACCCTGATCGCCTGGGCCGGCGACAATCCGGATCGCGAGGGGCTCCGCGACACGCCGAAGCGCGTCACGGCGGTCTTCGAGGATTTCTACAGCGGCTACCGGGACGACCCCACCGGGCTTCTCCGGCGCACCTTCGAGGATCTGGGCAGCTACGACGACATCGTCGTGGTCCGGGACATCCCCTTCTACTCCCATTGCGAGCACCACATGGTGCCGTTCGTCGGGAAGGCGCATGTCGCCTATTATCCCGGCGAAAGCGTCGTCGGCCTGTCCAAGCTGGCGCGCGTCGTCGACGCCTATGCGCGCCGCCTGCAGACGCAGGAAAGGCTCACCGGCCAGATCGTGGCGACCATCGACGCGACGCTCAAGCCGCGCGGTATCGCCGTGATGATCGAGGCCGAGCATCAATGCATGACGCTGCGCGGCGCGCACAAGCACGGCGCGTCCACCGTGACGACACAGTTCACCGGCGTCTTCCGCGACGATCCGGCCGAGCAGCAGCGCTTCATCTCGCTGGTCAGGAGCGGTCGGTCCGACTGACGTCGGGTTCCGTCCGGGTCAGCGCCTTCCGCGGCACCAACTTCCGGCAGGTCGAATGATGGTCGCACCCTCCCCTCGCTTTGCGCCGCGCGGCGACCTCGAGACGGTCGAGACCGGCACCGCGCTGTCGCCGAAATTCGACGCCGACGGCCTGATCATCGCGATCGCCGTCGACGCGGATGACGGCGGCGTGCTGATGGTCGCCTACATGAACGACGAGGCCCTGTCCCGGACGATCGAAACCGGTGAGGCGTGGTTCTGGAGCCGGTCGCGTCGCAAGCTGTGGAAGAAGGGCGAGGAGAGCGGCAACGTTCTGGTCGTCGAAGATATCCGCGTCGACTGCGACCAGGACGCAATCCTGGTCAAGGTGCGGATCGCCGGCGACGGCGTCGCCTGCCACCAGGGCTATCGCTCCTGCTTCTACCGATCCGTGCCCACCGGGGCGCCGCCGGCGCCCGATCTTGCGCTGTCCTTCGACGCATCGATGCGGCGCGTCCCGCCGAGGGACTGACCCCGCCGGTCACGCTCAGGCGGTGGCGATGTAGGCGCGCATCTCCTCGGCCTCGTGCTCGACCTGCTCGATCCGCGCCTTCACCACGTCGCCGATCGAGATGATGCCGGCCAACCGGTCGTCGGTGACCACCGGAAGATGCCGGAACCGTCCGTCCGTCATCCGGGTCATCACCTCGTTGATCGTCTCGTCCTCCGAGCAGCTGATGACCTGCCGGGTCATGACGCTG
Source organism: Bauldia sp. (assembly GCF_020442045.1). GTDB lineage: Bacteria > Pseudomonadota > Alphaproteobacteria > Rhizobiales > Kaistiaceae > Bauldia. The sequence continues at coordinate 6,528 of NZ_JAGRLA010000096.1, forward strand.
GAGACCGGATCACCGAGTATCGACGGCCCCTTCTGCCCGATCGTGCGAACCACATCGCGTTCCGAGATGATGCCTTTGACCTTGAGCTGCGAATCCACGATGACCAGCGCACCGATCTTGCGCGCCGCGAGTTCAGCCACCGCGTCCGCGATCGACACCTCGGCCGCGATCGTCGCCACGTCACGCCCCTTCTGGGCCAAAATCGATCCAACATTCATCAGGTCGCCCTCCTCGGTTCTGTGCGATGACCGGCATTTCTCCTCATGTCCGCCGGTCGCCGCGAAGCTCCCCGCCCTCGGTAGCGACAACGATGGAGCCTGATGCGGCGGCTGGCAAGTTGCAGCGCAGCACAAATTTGCGGCTGTGGATTGGATCAATCCCGGCGGTTGGACACCGGGTCGAGGAGCGGAAACAGCAGCAGACCGACCAGAAAGCCGCCAATATGCGCTTCCCAGGCGATCGCGCCCGACGCGAGGCCTGTTGCACCGCCGAAGAGGCCGAAAAGCAGGTTCAGGCCGAACCACACCCCGAGGAAGCTGAGGACGCTGCGGTTGCGGATGGCCGCCGCCAGCGGCGGCGCCGGGTGGTGGTAGGCCGCCGGACCACCGCCGCGAAAGCCGGCGATCGGCCCTCCGGCCGAGAAGACGAAACGCGCCGCCCCGGCCATATGGGCCGAGATCGCCGCCGATGCGCCGACCATCGGGACCGCCGATGACGGGTGGACCGCCAGGTGCAGGAAAGCGCCGCCGACCGCGCCGGCCAGCGAATAGACCAGGAAGCGCGACGCCCCGAAGCGAATGGCGACCGGGCTGCCAAACGCCGCGAGCCAAAGCCCGTTGAAGATCAGATGGCTCCAGTCGGCGTGGAGAAAGGCGTAGGTGACGAAGCTCCATATCTGCGCCGCCGTTCCGCCCGGAATCGGCGCGCCGAAATAGCCGGGGTCGGTTATCCGGACGGGAATGAAGGAAAAAAGCAGGAGAATCTCGACATTCGCATCCTCACCCAGGACCCACATGCGCACCGCGTGCACGGCGGCGAAGGCGCCGAGCAGCAGGAGCACGACGCCGGGCAGGTTGAAGATCGGCTGGCTTTGCGGCGTATCGCCGGACTCGGGATTCGTCATTGGCGACCGAGCATAGCGCCAGACGGGGCCGAGGAAAGGGCGCCACGGATATTCCGCGCGATGGAGGCTCCTTTCGGGTGCTCGAGCGCGATGGCGCAGGTTGGCATCCGCCCGGAAGCAGCATCGACGAGCCACGAAGGCGGTATCACGAAGCGATTTCACAACCGGCCGTTCGCCAGGGCCGACGATGAATGCCCGGCGTGGCCCGTACCAGACCGCAAGCTGGCGCCCGGCTCAGGCATCGGCACCGGAAGCGACCTCCTGCAATGGCCTGTCGCCCCGGAAGGAGCGCATGTCCCGATCGACGATCTCGATGATGAAGTCGATCACGGTCCGCACGCGCCGGATCCTCGCCATGTCCGGATGAAAGACCACCCAAATCCCCCGCGCACCGACGACGATCTCGGTGAGCCGTGTAAGCGTCGGCTCGGCATCGGCGAGGAAGCAAGGCACCGCACAAACGCCCATGCCGACGATCGTGGCATTAAGCGCCGCGATGAGGCTGTTGCAGCGCATCACGACGTGTGCGCCTTCGCAGTGGGTGTCGAGCCATTGGGCTCCCGGCGTACCCGCCATCGTCTCATCGAACCCGACGACGCTGTGGCCCGACAGGTCGGCGGGGTCCAGAGGCGTCTCCATTTGCTCCACGTAGCTTTCCGCCGCGTAGAGGGACCAGCCGGCATCGCAAAGCCGCCGTGAGACGAGCTCGGCAGCTTCGGTCGGTACCAACCGCAGAGCGATATCCGCCTCGCCGCGGGAAAGGTCCAGCGAAGCATTGGTGCTGAGTACGTCGACGGTGAGATCGGGATGCCGCGCCCGGAGTTCCGTCAGGCGGCGGACCAGGAACCCCGTGAAGGCCTCCGACGTGGTGACCCGAACGAGGCCGTCGATCCGCTCGTCTTCCCCTGCCACGCGCCGTTCCACGGCATCGGCCGCGCGCTCGGCCTCCTCGGCGAGGGGGGTTATCGCCGACCCGGCCTCTGTCAGGGCAAAGCCTTCCGGCGTGCGCGTGAACAGGCTGGCGGAAAGTGCCGCCTCCAGGGCCTCGATGCGCCGCCCGACCGTCGTATGTCTCACGCCGAGATTCCGTGCAGCGCCGGCCAGCGACCCGGCGCGGCTCACCGCCAGGAAATAACGCAAGTCGTTCCAGTCGAACTTGTGCATTTCGGCACCGGACCTGTGCGTTATTCGCGAATTCTCATGGCCGCACAGGCGAGCCTACTCTTCGGCCGTGACTTTTTCCACGAACCGACGGCTGAGGAGGATTTTGTCATGGCTACCATGCTCGTGAGACAGCGCGTTGCCAATTTCGATACCTGGAAGAAGGTTTTCGACCGGTTGGAGGATGTCCGCCAGCAACACGGCATTACCGGCCACAGTGTTCATCGCGACGCGATCGATCCGAATATGGTCGTCGTGGTCATGCACGCGGGTGCGCTGGAGGATGCCAAGCGCTACGGCGCCTCGAAGGTGCTGCGCGAAGCGATGAAGGAAGCCGGCGTCGAAGGCGTGCCGGAGATCTCCTTCCTCAGCGATGTCGAAGACCTCCACGCCGCGTAAGCGCGCATTGGAGATCAGGACGACCAGGAAAACCCATGCGTCATGAGCAACGGAAACCGGAGGAGGGTTCCATGTTCAAGCAACTCATCACGGGTCTCGTCGCACTCGCCGGCGCGGCGACCGCCGCCTCCGCCGCGGCCCCGCTTCCCGACGTGGCCAAGGGCGTCGCCATTCCCCAGGACAAGGGCTATTTCGTCGAGGAGATCGCCGACGGCCTCTACTGGGTGACCGAAGGGGTCTACACCACGATGTTCCTGACGACCGGCGAGGGAGTCATCATGGTCGATGCCCCGCCTTCGATCGGGCAAAACCTTCTGAAGGCGGTGGCCGAGGTGACCGATGAACCGATCAAGTATGTGATCTACACCCATTCGCACGCCGACCATATCGCCGCCGCCGGCCTCTATCCCGCCGATGCGATCGTCATCGCTCACGAGGCGACCAAGGCCCGGCTGGAGCGCATGGCGGATCCGGACCGGCCGGCCCCCTATGGCGTCTTCGTTGGCGGAGCGGCCGTGCCGCTGCCAACCGTCACCTTCTCCGACACCTACACGCTGACGGTCGGTGACCAGACGTTGGAGCTTGCATATCGAGGCGACGACCACGAGCCCGGAAACATCTATGTCTACGCCCCCAGGCAGAAGGTTCTGGAGAAGATCGACATCGTCTTCCCGGGCTGGGTTCCGTTCATGGACCTGGCCGTTTCGGAAAACGTGATGGGCTACATCAAGGCCCATGACGAGATCCTTTCCTATGACTTCGACAAGCTTGTCTCCGGCCACTTCGGGCGTCTTGCGACCCGAGAGGATGTCGAAACCCAGAAGGCCTATCTCGAGGACGTGGTGGCCAACGGCCTGACTGCGCTGAAGACGGTCGACTTCATGTCGATTGCCCAGCAGACCGGATTCGACAATCTCGCTGTTCTCTTCGACACCTATCTGACGGCGCTCGGGCGCAAATGCGCCGACCTCACCGAGGCAAAATGGGTCGGACGGCTCGGCGCCGCCGATGTGTGGACCGCGTCGCATTGCGGCAGGGTGATCGAATCCCTCAGGATCGACTGAAACCTGCGGTCCATGGACTAAAAAGATGACCGCCCGCCGCGGAAGCGGCGAGCGGTCGACCACGTCCCGTTATGGACACCCCGCCGTGGAAGCCTGTCATTTCGGGAGCCTTGCGCCGGCCCCGAAACCCGTGCGCGCACACTGCGATGTCCGGCCGAAAGGCGCAACATCCCACGTTTGTTAACCTTACGCCGGCGCTGTCCGGGTTCCTGCGAAGGCGCCGGTGCCCCAGGTCGGGACTGGCACATGCCCTGCAGCCTGGTCCCTTCTCATCGGAGACGGGCGCAAGACCTGTCCCGATACAGGACGCATTTCGCACAGGCGTTCGTGATCAGGGGTGGCATTGTTTTGAAACACAAGACGTCGCGTGAGCTCTACGACTACTGGGACCGGATTCGTGGCGGCGATCCGGCACCCAGACGCAGTGATATCGAGCCGGGCGACATCCGCTCGATCCTCGCCGATACCTTCATCCTCGAAGCGGAGGACCGCACGACGTCGCTGATTCGACTGGCCGGCACCCGCATGTGCGCGCTCTACGGACGCGAGATCAAAGGCCAGGGCTTCTTCGATTTCTGGTCGGATGACGATCGCCCGGCAATCGCCACGCTTGCCACCGCGGTCACCGAGGACGGGGCGGGCGCCGTGATAAGCGCGAACCTGTTTTCCTCGCGCCAACGGCCGGCGCACTGCGAATTCCTGCTCCTGCCCCTGCGCCATGGCGGCCCGGCCTATGACCGTGTCCTGGGAAGCTGCGCCGCCTTCGAGCGGCCCTTCTGGTTCGGCAGCGAGCCGATTATCCGCCAGCGTATCGTCAGCATGCGTTTGATCTGGCCAGACAGCCGGCCGCATTTCATGCGGCCTTTCGACAGGCGCTCGCCGCCCCCTCCGCATGTCGACGGGCCCGGTCTCCGCCGCCGTGGCCACCTCTTCGTCTTGGACGGCGGCAAACCTTAAACGAAATCTCTATCCGCCGCCGGCCACGTTACGCCTCGTTAACCCAGACTTACTATTTCTGGGGACCGAACATGAAACTGCTCCGGTTCGCGGTCACGATAACAAATGCCGATAGCGCAGGCGTTTCGCCAGAGATCACTGATGCGTCGACAGGACCGGCGGCGGTTCCAGCGTGTCCCCGTGACGCTCCTCGGTCGCTTCATGCTCGAGGACCGTAGGGAATATCCCTGCCAGACCATCGATATGTCGCCCGGCAGCGCCGCGATCGTCACGCCGGTCTCGGCCCGCATCGGCGAGCGGGTGGTCGCCTATATCGATCATATCGGCCGCATCGAAGGGCGTGTGGCCCGGCGGTTCGACGGCGGCTTCGCGATCAGCGTCAATGCCACGCTCCGCAAGAAGGACAAGCTCGCCGCCAAGCTGACCTGGCTGGCGAACCGGCATGAGCTGAAGCTCCCGGAGGACCGGCGCCACGAACGGGTCACGCCGGAGACTCCGGTGGCCAGGGTGGCCCTCCCCGACGGCCGGGAGATGCAGTGCCGCATCCTGGATCTGTCGCTGTCGGGTGCCGCGCTGGTATCCGAGTTCAAGCCTCCGATTGCTTCCCCGGTGACGATCGGCTCGCTCCGCGCCAGCGTGGTGCGCCACTTCGAGGACGGCTTCGCGGTGGAATTCGCGGTTCTCCAGACAGAAAATTCGATCCACGACAACCTGCGCTGACCGTCGGATCAGCCGGAACGCCGCCAGGGCCGCCCTTCGAGGCGGCCTTTTCGTTGGTTTGCCGCGGGAAATTGCATAAAATTTTAGACGAATTTGTCTCGAATTTGTTTTACTTTGTCGCGACCAACTTAGACTGAAATCAAAACTTCGATGTCATAGTCGTCCCTGGCTGGAGGGGACACTATGCGCTTTATTACACAGACTACACTTTTTCTGTTTCTCGTTTTACTTATCGGCGCCAACGAGAGCGCCGTCGCGAGAAGCCCGAACGCCTCGCCGTTCATGGCGACGACCGGCAAGACCACGCAGCCGATCGGCCATCACGATTTCTGCATGCGCCACGCCAGCGAATGCAAGGCCAACGCGAAGGGCGGCCAGCGCGTCAAGCTGACCCCGGAAGCATGGAACATGCTCGTGGAAGTCAACGACACGGTCAACGCGATGATCAAGCCGGAGACTGACCAGGATCTGTTCGGCAAGGCCGAGGTCTGGGCCTACCCGACGGAAGCCGGCGACTGCGAGGATTTCGCGCTGCTGAAGCGCCGCATGCTGGCCGAGCGGGGCTGGCCGATCGGCGGATTGCTGATCACCGTCGTCCGCCAGTCGTCCGGCGACGGGCATGCCGTGCTCACCGTTCTGACCGATCGCGGCGACCTGGTGCTCGACAACCTCGAGGGTGAGATCAACCTGTGGAACGGCACGCCGTACCGTTTCCTCAAGCGTCAGTCGACGGCCAATGCCGGCGAATGGGTGTCGATCGACGATGGCCGCGCCGCGGTGGTCGGCAGCCTGCGGAAATAGGGATCGACTGACGAAATCCGGAAATACCGATTGGGCCTGGTCACGTCCCCCCCCCCGTCCCCCAGATCAGGTCCATTGAGCCGGCCCCCGCCCCGGGGCCGGCTCTCTTTTTTCCGGTCGGCACGCGCGCGCCGGTCAGTGCATGCTGGGGGATTTCAGGAAGTCGCTGCGGTCGCCCGACGTCACCCGGATATCCGCCGTCCGCCCCTCCTGGAAGACGGTCAGCGGCACCTCGGTGCCGGCCGCCCCCAGCGCCCAGATGTTGCGGAAGAAGCCGGCCAGGTCCGTCACCTCGGCGCCGTCGACCGCGAGGATGATGTCGCCATTCTTCAGGCCTGCCGCGTCGGCCGGAGCACCGCTCGCCGTACCGGCGACGACGACATTGTCGTCGACCTCGACCGCGTAGATGCCGAGCCACGGCCGCGGCGGCCGGTTCGGACGGCCGACGGTCAGCAGGTCGTCGAGGATCGGCTCCAGCAGGTCGATCGGCACCACCATGTTGAGGTGCTCGTCAGCACCCTCGCTCGATTGCTCGAGCCGCAAGGAGCCGATGCCGACGAGGTCGCCCGCCGGCCCGATCAGCGCCGCCCCACCCCAGGAGGGATGCGCCGGCGCGGTGAAGATCGCCTCGTCGAGGACATATTCCCAATAGCCGGCGAATTCCTGCTTGCCGATGATCCGCGCGGCGATCGCGCCGCTCCTGCCGCCGGCAGCGGCAAGCACGACGTCGTCCCCGAGCCGCAGCGAGGCCGACTGGCCGATCCCGATCGCCGGCAGGTCGACCCGGGCGAGTGCCTGGACGAGCCCGAATCCGGTGGTCTGGTCGTATCCGAGGACGTGGCCGGGGACCGTCCGGCCGTCGCTGAGCCCGATCCAGACGGTCTCGGCCTCGGTCACGAGATAGCCGATGGTCAGCACGATCCCGTCGTTGCGGATCAGGACGCCGCTGCCCGAACGCTGGGTGCCGAGGATATCGGCGGTGAAGGCATCGTCGGGGACGACGGCCGTGACGCCGACCACCGCCTGCATCGCACGGTCGAGGTCGTAGTCATAGTCGCCCGCTCGGGGCTGCATCGAGTCGGGGATCTGGGGGTTGATCTGGGTCGGCATTCAAAAAAGCTCCGTGGCGATTGCATTGAACCATGGACGCCGCCACGTCCGGTCCGCCCTCCCCTCCATATATAGGCAACTTCCCCTGTCCGGCACCGCCGGACAGTCTCTCGTCAGGCCGGCCCGAGCCCCTTGGCGAAGCGCTGCCAGTTCTCGACATAGTGGTTGGACGACCACCGATTGCGCTCGATCTCCTCCTCGCTCAGGGGCCGGGCGACCTTGCCCGGCATGCCGATGACCAGCGAGCCCGGCGGGATTTCGCGGCCCTCCGGAACCAGCGCGCCCGCTCCCACCAGTGAATTATCCCCGATTTTGGCACCATTGAGGACGATCGCCCCCATCCCGATCAGGCAGTTGTCGCCGATCGTGCAGCCATGCAGGATCGCCCGATGGCCGATCGTGCAGCCGGCGCCGACGGTCAGGGGAAAGCCCTCGTCGGTGTGGAAGACGCAGAGCTCCTGGACATTCGACCGCGCGCCGATGGTGATCGGCTCCTGGTCGCCGCGCAGTACGGAGCCGAACCAGACGCCGGCCGCCTCGCCGAGCCTGACGCGGCCGATCAATACGGCGTCGGGCGCCACCCAGAAGGTTCCATCCGCGGGCAATTCAGGCGAAACGCCATCCAGTGCATATGTCGGCATCGATCTCTCCACGTGCGGGTCCGGGACTTCAGGCCAGACTGTCCCGCACGCTCGATACCAGTTCAAGCACAAGAATGCCGGTGCAACCGCTCCAGATGCCCGCGATGACGATACCGGCGGCGAGCATGGAATGCGGAACACGCCCTTCGCGGATGCTGTTTCGCACGTTCTGGACGATGATGACCGGCCCGGCCAGGGCCCCGAATGCAATCGCCGCGGCCCAGGCGAGAGAGCCGCTTCCCGACGGACCGAAGCGCGGCGATTCGCAGGTCACCATCCGGTAGAAGCTCGCGGTGATGCCGGCGGCGACGAACCCGATCGTGCCGGCATAGACGAGAAGTAGCATCTCAGAGTTCAAACCGCTTCCTCCAGCTCGTTCCGCTCCGGGACAGCACCCGGTCCCGTTGAGGTTGAGCTGCAAGCGGCGTACCGTTGTGCTGACTTTTGATTCGACGTGAAACGCATTGGAATCGCACCGGTTTTGGCAAATGGCCGGGACACGCCGCGAATGGTAAATGTATCGTTAAGGGACAAGCCGGCCGAATCCTTCGGAGGCCGCTGGTTCGCCTGGTACCGGGTCCACCCGGTCGCCTATCTTGTGATCGGCGTGGCCGCCATCGCCGCGATCGGCTATTTCGTCAACGATGCCATCGAGGCCTATCACGACAGGATCGCGCTGCGCGGCCTGGACGGGAAGGCCCAGCCCGTCCGGCTGATCGTCGCCGGCGAGCCGGTCGTGGTGCCCGCCAACATGCTGCGCTTCCGCAAGGAGCGGCGCGGCGGCGCGGTCGACCAGGCCAATTTCCTTCTCCACTGGCCGAGCCTGGAGGGCTTCACCGACGAGCGAGCCGACGATTTCCGCGATACGGCGCCGGAGGCGCCGCTGATCTTCATCACCGTATCGGGCCGCGAGAATTCACTCGATTCGGATGCCCGCCTCGATGCGATCTACAGCCGCTATTTCGAAGGTCCGGAGATGGACGGCCCGGCCGGCCTCAAGGGCCGCCGGCTGAATGCCGAATCCGGCTATGGCGGCGAGATCGTCTATTACGGTCCCCGCGGCGCCCCACCCTACGTGGCGCGCTGCCTTTCGGTGGATACGCCCGAGATCCCGCCGACCTGCATCCGCGACATCAATATCGGCCAGGGCCTGTCGCTTCTCTATCGCTTCAACCAGAAATACCTGGGTGACTGGCGGACGATGGACGACCGGCTGCGGCGTCTGTTCGGCAGGTTCTTCAGGACACCATAGGGGATTCCCGACGGCCGGCTATTCCAGGTCGATATCCAGGATCGCCATGGTGAAATTGTAGGAAAGGTCGCCGTCCTCGTCGTCGCGGAAGACCACGCCGATGAATTCGTCGCCAATATAGACCTCCGCGGAATCGTCCTTTTGCGGCCGTTGCCGGACTTCGATCGCCGGCACGTTGAAGCGGCTGCGGAAGTAGTTCTCGAGCTTGTTGATTTCCTGTCGGGTCACAATTCACTTTCCTGGGCGGTTGGAAACCTAGATGGCGTCGCCATCCTCGGCGACCATCTGGTCCATGCTCCGGGCCGGGTCCTTGCACCCGGCCTCGCCGATGACGCGGGCCGGCACGCCGGCGACGGTCGAGTTGGCCGGCACCGGCTTGAGCACCACGGAACCGGCCGCGATTTTCGAGCAATGACCGACCTCGATATTGCCGAGGATCTTCGCCCCGGCGCCGATCAGCACGCTGTGGCCGATCTTCGGATGGCGATCGCCGCCTTCCTTGCCGGTGCCGCCGAGGGTCACGTCCTGGAGGATGGAGACGTCGTCGTCGACCACGGCCGTGGCGCCGACGACGAGTCCCGTCGCGTGATCGAGGAAGATCCCCTTCCCGATCCTGGCCGCGGGATTGATGTCGGTCTGAAAGACCTCGGAGGAACGGCTCTGCAGGTAGAGCGCGAAGTCGCGGCGTCCCTGGTGCCACAGCCAGTGCGCCAGCCTGTATGCCTGCAGCGCATGATAGCCTTTGAAATAGAGCACCGGCTCGATGTAGCGGTTGCAGGCGGGATCGCGGTCATAGACCGCGGCGAGGTCGATCCGCATCGATTCGCCGATCGTCGGATCGCCGGAAAGCGCGTCCTCGAAGCCGCGGCGTATCACCTCGGCGCTGACGACGGAGCTCTCGAGGCGCTCGGCGATGCGCTGCACGATGGCATCTTCCAGCCGGCGGTGATTCAACACCGTCGCGAAGACGAAGCTCGCCATGGCCGGATCGGATTCGACGATCGTCCTTGCGTCGCGCTGGATGTCGTACCAGACCGGATCAACGCTCTTGAGCCTGTCCGCGCCCGTTTCGGTGCTCACTGTCGACATTCCTGCTCTCCACCCGCCGCTGCGGCGGCGCACCCTATCACAGCGCCGACCTCTGTCCCAAGGCACCTAGCGATAGATCGGTAACGGTTACGATCCCATGACTTAGGTGCTTGCGGCGTCAGTGCAAGCCTCGCGCGACACCCGGCCGCAAGCTCCCGTCACGCTCTGTCGTCGAGGAATTTCAGCACCTCGGCTATGTAGGTCCGGTCCGCGGTCGCGAGCATGTGGTCGCGCCTCGGAATCACATGGACCTTCGAATTCGGGATGAATGTGCCGAGTTCCTCGGGCGAACCGGCGACCCGGTCATTCTCGCCGACGGCGATCAGCACCGGCACGTCGATCAGGGCCAGTTGCTCCGGGGCGACCGTCTCGCGCGCGACCCGCATGACATGCGCCAGGGCAAGGACGTCGCTCCCCGTCTGTTCGGCGAATTTGCGATAGGCGCGGCCGGGTTCGCCTGCCACGTCATCGAGGCTCGGCGCCTCCAGCGCCGCGACGATCGCGTCCTCGCCGACCATGCCGTCGACCATCGCCATCCCCATGCCGCCGATGACCAGGGAGCGGACCTTCTCGGGATGATTGATCGTCACGAAGGTGGCGATCCGGGCGCCCATCGAATAGCCCATCACGTCGACCCGGCCGAGGCCGAGGTGATCGATCAGGTTCGCCGCGTCGCGGGCGAGGTGTTCGACCCGATAGCCCTCCGGGTCGTAGAGCTTGCCGCTCTTGCCGTGGCCGCGCACGTCCATGGCGATCACCCGGCGCTCGGCGTTTTTCAGCGTGTCGATCCAGCCGGTCGCGCCCCAATTGACGACAAGGTTGGATGCGAAGCCGTGGATCAGGAGGATCGGCTCGCCCTCGCCGGTATCGAAAAAGGCGATCTCGACGCCGTCGGAGGAGAAATGCTGGATTGTCATCGGAACCTGAGGATTGGCATCGGGGCGGGAATGGCGGCGCCGGACCTTCCGGCCAGCATAGCCATCTGCTTGGCATGGTCTAACATGGGCGCGGTCGTTTCGAGTAACACCGTCCGCGATCGACGGACGCCAAAAAACGTCGACTGAACCTGGACCGCCTCCAGCGCCGGACGTCAGCCGCTCCTCCCGACAAAGTTTCGGGGCACCCCTTCCCTACGCAAAATCCAGTATCCCCGCCTGAAGTAGTTTTTCGCATATTGCTACCTTGTCACCTAAATCGTAGCAATCCGGCAATTCGCTACATTGAAATGTTCCTGAATTGTTTCGAATAAATTCAATCACATCGATAAGACGGCGCGACATCACCAATGAAGGACGGCCATTCAACAGAATCACAACCTCGTTCCGCGACGCATTGTCGACAAAATCGAGCGGCGTTTCCGATGACTTGGTAAGCCAGCTGCTGCCATCTAGTATCTTGTCGCTATAACGGAAGTTTGGCTTCCATTTGTCGTCAAAACGCGAAAAAGAATCATCTATATATTCATCCCGTAGCGCTTGGAAGAAATCTTCTTCTCCGATACCCAGCTTTCCAAAAATTTTGGATATCTCCTTATCTATTTTTATCTTATTGTATCCCCTCGTCCAATACAGCGGAAGCGGCTTCTGTGCTATCGAATTTTTCTCAAGCTCACTCTCCATTTTAAGAATAAGCGCACTGGTGAAAATTTGCACATACGTCTTTGGGATCACGACATATGAAACTGAAAGACTTGTCCTGTCTCTTGAAATCACTCGATGAGGAAAATCTGCCGGAACATAAAGAACATCTCCTGGAGCTAAATTATATTTTTCGACATCCCCGGAAAGAGACCGAATTTCCCATATTTTCTCTCCCTCTATCTGAAACGTAAACACATGATCGGAATCTACATGCCAGTCAAACGTTTTGCTCTCGGGTGGAGTCAGGAAAGCCGCTATGATTATTTCTTCTCTTATACATCCCGTAGCGGCCAGCAAATGGTTGTAAATTTTTCTCAAAACATGATTCGGCGATAAGAATCGCTCCAATCGATGCGCCAGTATACTCCTTCCATCATCAAAACATAGTTTCGTATCAAAGAAATTTTCAGTAACATATAATTTACGCAGACTTTTTAGTTTCGATAAATCAAATTCAGTGTTGTATGGATGATATTTATCCCGTCTTTCTTTTCCGACACTTGTCGTTCCATATCGAATTAATCCGGTTTCTCTGAGTAATTCAGTTAACTCTTCGATGGAAAACAGTTCGCTTGGCGAAAAAATGGCTTGCGAGTGTTGTGCGCGCGATCCCCATATCTCCGCGCCAAATGTTTCCTCTGAAACATCTCCGAAAATAATGTTCTCGATCTTTGCGGACATACCGACACCCCGAAGCGCCTTGGAGGCGGGTCTGTTTCTGGCCATCCGATCGGCCAGATTCACGGCAATGGTCGACTTCCGACCGCACCACAAGCCTGGCGCCAGGAACTTGCCATATGCTCCCGCCGGCAGAACGGTGGCGGCACCGTTGCCGAACAACTCTCACAGAGACAGACAGCCGGCGTTAGTCTATTCAGAGCCCCAGTTGTCAGGGCAGTGGGAGGTCTTCTCGGTCCTGGCTTCCGACTTCGACGCCGTCTTTGCTTCGGGCGCGCGGTAGAGCGAGGAACGGGGGCGCTTCTCGGATACTTTAATATCCGCCTCGCTGACTTTGGTCCGCGGTTTCTTTGAGGACTCGCCTTCCTTCTTTGACTTAGGCAATTTTTCCTCCATGGCAGTTCGTTAGCAACGTCGTTCTTGTGCAAGTTGCTTGTTGCTATTATTCCTTATTTTGGTGCCAGTTGCAATCTGATCGAACTCTAGGATAGCGCGCCATCGCAGCCGCTTGGAGTGTTGCGAAAGCCGCGATCCGCCCTTTCCCCTGCCCGCTCCGGCCGCTAATGTCGCCGCCAGCCAACAGACAAGAGATTGCAGGCCAATGGCAGACCATGTCGTCCCCCACTTCCACAACGATTCCGGCGTGGCCTCGATCGCCATCGGGGTCAGGGAATTCATGTGCGTCGGCGCGACGGCGCCCTTCGATCACCCCCATGTCTTCCTCGACATGGGCGACGACGACGAGAAGATCTGCCCCTATTGCTCGACGCTCTACCGCTACCGTGCCGGCCTCGGTGCCACCGATACCGACCCGCCGAACCATCTCTTCAGGGAGAAGACCGCGGCCTAGGCCGCGTCGCCCTCTGCCATGGGCGAGAGGCCGACCGTTCTCGTCATCGGAGCCGGGATCGGCGGACTGACAGCGGCCCTGGCGGTTGCCCGGGCGGGTTTCGACATCGTCATCTGCGAGCGCGCCGCCGAGCTCAGCGAACTCGGCGCCGGCATCCAGGTTTCCCCGAATGCCGGGCGGGTGCTGGCCGAACTCGGCCTCGACGAGGCGATCGAGGCGGCGGCGATCGAGCCGCAGGCCATCGACGTGATGAGCGGCGTCTCGGGATCGCGGATCACGTCGCTGCCGGTCGGCGCCTTCCGCAGCCGCTACGGCTTCCCCTATCGGGTCATCCATCGCGCCGACCTCCAGTCGATCCTCGCCGCCGCCGTCCGCAAGGCGAGCGACATCACCCTGCTGCTCGGCACCACCGTCGAGGCGGTGCTCGCCCGTGAGGGCGATTCCTTCGTCCGGCTGAAGGGGCCGCGCGGCGAGATGGTGCAGGCCGCGGCCGTGATCGGCGCCGACGGCGTCTGGTCGTCGACCCGCGAGCAGATACCGGGCGCCCCCGGACCGGCGCCGACCGGCCGCACCGCCTGGCGCACCGTGATCCCCCGCGACAACGTGCCGGACGGCGTCCCGGCGAACCGGGTCGGCCTCTGGCTCGGGCCACACGCCCATCTCGTCCACTATCCGATCGCCGGCGGGGCGGCGGTCAACGTCGTCGCGATCGTCGAGGAGACCTGGGACAAGCCCGGCTGGAACGCGCGCGGCGACTACCGGCGGATCGCCGAGCGCTTCAATCACTGGCCGTCCGAGGTGAAGGCCATCCTTGCGGCACCCCAGGGCTGGCAGAAATGGGCGCTGACCGCCGTCGACCCGGCCGGCTCCTGGGTTTCCGGGAACACGGCGCTGCTCGGCGACGCCGCCCATGCCATGGTCCCCTTCCTCGCCCAGGGAGCCGCCATGGCGATCGAGGATGCCGCGGTCCTTGCCGACAGCCTGAGAGCGTCGCCGTCCGACGTCCCTGCCGCGCTCGCCGCCTATGAGGCGGCACGCAAGCCCCGTGTCGCGAAGGTGTGGAATGCGGCGAAGAAGACCGGCGAGCATTACCACATGGACGGCACCCTCGCCCGGCTCCGCGACGTGGCGCTCGGCCTGCTCGGGCCCCGCCTGGTGCTCGCGCAGAATGACTGGATCTACCGCTGGCGGCCGGACGACCACGGCGACTGACCCGGTCGCTACGCTGTTGACTCCGCCGTCTGCGGGACGAAGCGCATGACGAAATCGGCTATCGGCGGATAGAGATGGTCGATGCCGAGCTGGGTGATGCAATGCGGCTCGTCCGCGTCGCAGCCGTCGATACACGGCGGCAGCGGCGTCCGCGGCTGGATGACCTGGATGCGGGACGGGTCGCCCCAGGGCCGGAATCGCTCGGGCGATCCGACGTGATCCGGCGAGCCGCTCGTCGGATGGCTGAACACCACCGAGACAGGCGTGCCCAGGGCCGCCGCGATGTGTCCCGGACCGCTGTCCATGCCGACCAGAGCCGTCCCATCGCCGATCAGCGCGGCCGATCCGCCGAGCGACAGGCCGACCGCCGACACCGCGGGCACGTCGAGCAGGTCCATGAAATTCCCGGCCAGTTCTTCGTGCACCGGACTGCCTATCACCACCAGCGGCAGCCCGGTGGCGGTCGCAAGCCTCCCCGCCAGCCCGGCGGTCAATTCCGGCGGCAGCAATTTCCGGCCGACCGCGAAAGGCGCAATGGCGACAAAGGGTTGGCCAATTCCGAGATTGCGTTTCATGAAGTCGCGCGCCGCCTCGCGGTCGCTGTCGCCGAGGTCCAGCACGGCGCGTGTTGTCCCCGCGTCGCCGCCCATCGCCGCAAGGAAGCCGAGCTTGTGTTCGACCTCGTGCATGCGCCGCCGGTCGAGCAGAACCGCGGAATAATAGCCGTCCTCGCCGCGATTGAGCTCCGCCCGGAGCGGCGTGCATTCTTCCGAGAATCCAATGACCTGGCGCGCCCGGCTGGCGTCGGCGATCCGGAGCGCGGCGTTGAAGTCGGCGTCCCAGCGCGGCACCAGCGCGACGTCATAGCCGCCGCCGGCATAGTCGGCGACGAAGCCGGCAAGGTCGTTCTCGTCCGATCCCAGGAATTCCATAGGGCCGGTCATCCTCGGCTCGACGGCGATGACCCGGTCGACGCTGCGGCATGATCGGGCGAGGTCATGGACCCGTGTCAGCACGACGGCGGTGATCTCCGCCTGCGGCGCAGATTGGCGCAATCCCGCCAGAAACGGCAATGTCAGGACCCAGTCGCCAATGAAATCGAGCCGGACCACCAGGATCTTGCGGCAGGCGGAGAGATCGACCGGCAACCGGTCCCCGGCGGACACCACCCGGCCCTCCCGCGGCGTCGGCGCGGCCGGCAGGTCGACCGTCGCGGAATACCGCGGCGTGGGGTTGCCGAGGGAGTCGGCTGGTGCGGGAGCGGCCATCGTCAGCACGAAAGAGCGGAAACGGGCTTAGGCAAGTAGGGCGGGAAGCCGTCCCCGTCGAGGGGCAGCCTGATCTTGCGGGACGCCACCACGATCAGGCGCCGTCGACCTGGAGCATCCAGTTGAGGATCAGCCGCCAGTCCGTCATGCGGATCGGGGTCCCGTGCGAGCCGGTATCGAAGAGGGCGAATTTCGCAGGATAGCTGGGATCGAGCTGCTTGATCTTCTTGAAGAAGGCTTCCTGGGATTTCCAGCTGATGACGATGTCGCCGGTGCCGTGGCCGAGATAGACGGGCACGCGCCGCTTGAAGGCGTCGGACTTGAAGAAACCGTCGTCGTTGGTCGATCCCATCAGCAGGTAGCCGTCGATGATCGCCGCCGTCTCATCATCCTCCGCGAGCCCCCAGCAAATCCGCCCGCCAAGCGAGCCGCAGGCAACGAAGATCGGAGCGCCGGGCGAGTTCTTCGCATATTCGAGCAGCAGCATCTTGGCCTGCGCCACGCCACGGCTGCCGAGGCTCGGGAAGCCCGGCGAAAGATACACGCCGCCGTTCCGGACCATGAGGTTCTTGATCCGGTTGAAGTTGCCGCCGAACATCCAGTCGTTGGCGCCCTGGCCGCGGTTGCCGCGCCGGCCGTGAACGTACATGACGACGATCTTGGCCCCACCCTGTACCTTGCCGGTCGCGATGTAGTTGACGCTGACCCGGCCCTCCCTGGCGGTCATGTCCTTCTCGACCGACTTCACCTCGAGGTCGACATACTCGGGCTTGGTCTTCTTTTCCGGAACGACGTCGCGCTCGTAGAGGTCGCGCTGCTCGACATAGCCGACCTTCACATAGTCGCCGCCATACCCCGTGCCGAGGATCGCCGGATAGTCGAAAAGGTCGTCCTTCCAGGGCGCCAGGCGAAAGCCGCCCGCGCCGGCAAGCGTTGCGAAGGCCACAAGAATCGTCGCCAGAAGGATTTTCGGGAGCAGGAATCTCAAGGGACCGGTCTCCGGAAATGTAGATACGTTGACCGCCCCAGCCTGCCGGATTGTACACGCGAGGTCACCCCCGGCAAGATCGCCGGCCGCAAACAGGCCCTTGGCGTCAGTTTCTCGTCAGTGCGGCCGTCGCCGCCCCCATCCCGACAAGGCAGCCCGCACCAACGCGATTCAGCCATTTCAGCACGCCCGCCTTGCGAATCCGCAGCCGCAACTGATCGGCTGCAAGCGCGAATGCCAGGGCATTCGCCGCCGCCAAACCAATGAACGTCACTTCCATGATGGCGAGCTGCGGCAGGAGCATCCTGCCACTGTCGATGAACTGCGGTACGAAGGCGACGAAGAAGGCGATGCTCTTGGGGTTGAGAGCGGTGACGACGAAGGCATGGCCGAAGATGCCGCGCACCGGGCGACCGGCTTCGGCCGCCTCCACCTCGGGAAGCTCGGGCTTCGACCGCCACAGCCGGACGCCGAGATAGACGAGGTAGGCGGCGCCGACCCACTTCAGGATCGTGAAGACTGTCGCGGAAGCGGCAAGCAACGCCCCCAGCCCCGCCAGCGAAAGGGTCATCGCGGTGAAATCGCCGAGCGCCACGCCGGCGGCGGTCGCCACGGCCACGCGCCTCCCCTGCGTCAGCGCGTAGCTGACCACCAGAAGCACCGTCGGCCCGGGGATCATCAGCAACACGATCGAGGCGGCGGCGAAGGCCAGCCAGGTGGTGAGGTCCATAAAAGAACTCCGCAAACGTCGGTCAGCGACAATCAGCTAGCGCCGACCGGACCGGCCGCGTCAAGCCGAACCGTGCATCGCCGCGATGCGCACCGGGCGGACGGCAATCCGTCCACGCCACCCGGCCCGTGGGTCAGGCCAGGCTTTCATCAGGCGCCGACGGTTTCGAAGCCCTTGATCCTCGCCTGTTTCTGGATCTCGTAGATCGACCCCTGGGTTGGCGGCTGGGGCAGCGGAATGCGGACGGGAACATCCGCGAGACGCGGCTCGATCGTGCTCTCGCCGCAAAGCATCAGCGCGTCGAATTCCTCCAGCGTGCCGATCGTCGCCATCGATCCGGCAATGGGAAAGGCATCCGCCGCCGCGAGCTCGTAGAACAGCACGCCGCGATCCCTGGCGGAGCGGTTGCGGTCGGAGCCGTGGACGACCCGGACATGATGGATCGAGATCGACCCGCGAGGCGCCATGGCCCGCACCGCATCCCGCTCGCTCAACCCGGCCGCGGCCATGGACATCGTCCCGGCGAAATACCCGTCCGCGTGGTGATCGAAGACCGGGCCGCGGTGGGACCCCGGGATCACCATCAGGGGTCCGTTCTCCGGCCCGACATCGTCGAGGAAGACGCCGACGGCGAGGATGTCGTCGTTGGTGTGGGGATAGAAGGCCCAGTCCTGGTGCCAATCGACGGGTGCTCCGTAGCGGGCCGACTTCATGTTGAGCTTGGAGGACCGCAAGCGGACATTCGGCCCGATCAGGTCCCGCACCGGGGCCAGTATCCAGTCGCTGCGCATGAGATCGTCGAACACCCGGCTGATCGCGTGCGGCAGCTTGATCCGGCGGATACGGGGATCGTCGGCGGTGTGGCTGTCCTCGAGATCGATCCGGTCGGTATGGGCGCTCAGGCCCCGTGCCTCCTCCCGAAATCGGGCGATCTCGTCGTGGCAGGCGGCGACCACGTCGTCGGGGATGCGCTTCTCGACGACGATGAAGCCATCGCGATCATAGGCCGCGATCTCTTCGGCAGTCAGGCATTCCGGTGACGACACTGCGATCTCCTCCGCAAAGCCCGAAGATTACCGCCGCGCCGGTCCCATAGGAAGGGCCGTGGCGGTCAGGGGTGCTGAGCCTTGAGCAGGGCTTCCCGCAAGGGCGGACGCATCGGCTCGCTGACGTTGTTATACTCCTCCTCCAGCGACAGCTTCCGGCCGTCGCCGAGATCGAAGACCCAGAGCGTGGAGAAGGATTGGGTGACAGGGCCGAGATCCTCTTCCGCCACGGCCAGCGTCGTCACCGAGGCGACGGCATCCGCATCGCCGAGCGGCGCCGAGAGCGTCCCCTCCTCGACGACCGTCATGCCTCCCTTCTGCATCTTCGGCGCCTTGAAGCTCGCCTCCCAGTCATAGTCCGCGTTGGTGATCCGAAGGGTCATGGTCACCGCCTCGAAGTCCGTCTCGCCGACGAGATAGTAGATGCAGAAGCCGGTCACCCCCGGCGTCGGGGCGACATCGCCGACCGATATGCGCTCACCTCCGGCGATCTCGACCGGGCAGGTCAGCCCGTCCGGCACCGGCTTCTCATCCGCCGCCGCAGCGGCGGTTGCGCCGGCGATCAGGAACGCCGCCAACCAGGCCGGGCGAAGCGATCCCGTCGGCCATCTCCCGCGACGACACGAAGGGGCGATCCGTCTTGACCGTCGCGGCGACCCATCGCATTGTCGGCTTCTGTTCCGGGGCAAGTTCATGAAACCTCTATTTCTCGCTTTGTTTCTGGTCATCGGCCTCGGCGCCCCCGCCAAGGCCTGGTGGAAAAACGGCTATCTCCCGGCCTGCGAGAACGGCCATGTGCTGGCCCGGATCAAGCAGAAATTCTCCTATGCGAACCGGAACACCTTCCATTGGGGAACGACGATCGATTCGGTGACGAATATCGGCGAGCGGCCGGAGATCATCATCAACGACGGCCACATCGGCAGGCGTTTTTGCTACGGGACGGCGTGGCTGTCCGACGGTCGGAGCTCCCAGGTCGTCTATCTCATCGAATCCTTGCAGGGCTTCGCCTCGACCGGCTGGCGCGTGGAGTCCTGTCTGCCTGCCTTTGATCCATGGCACGTTTATGGCAGCTGGTGCCGCTCCATCAAGCCGTGAAGCCCGCGCTCCTTCCCGTTCGACTCCTGATCCTTGCCTTCCTCGCGTCGGGCGCTGCCTCGGCCGCCGACAGGGCCGGTGATTTCGACTTCTACGTCCTGTCGCTGACCTGGTCGCCAAGCTACTGCGACAACGCGCGCCGTCCCGATCCCCGGCAATGCAACCTCGACATCCCGGGCTTCGTCGTGCACGGCCTTTGGCCGCAATATGAGCGCGGCTATCCCGAATATTGCGATTCCAGCTTCCCCCGCAGGCTGCCGAGCAGCACGATCTCGGGCATAGCCGACGTGATCCCCTCGCCCGGCGCGGCCCAGTATCAGTGGGAAAAGCACGGCATCTGCTCCGGCCTGCGGCCACAGAGCTATTTCTCCCTCGTCAGACAGGCCGCGCGGAAGGTCGTCATCCCGAAGCCGTATCTCGACGTTCGCAGCGATATCCAGTCCCAGGCGCGCGCGATCGAAGGCGACTTCATCGCCGCCAATCCCGGCATGTCGGATCGCGGCATAGCGATCTCCTGCGACCGCGACGGTGTCATCGAGGTGCGCATCTGCCTGACCAAGCGTCTCGACTTCAGGCGCTGCGAAGAGGTCGACCGCCGCTCATGCCGGCTGCCGAAGATCGAGCTGCCGGCGGTCGACTGAAGCGACCCCTTCCCCGCAAAAGAGAAAGCCCCGCCGAAGCGGGGCCTCCCCAACACACACGGGGATAGTGAACCAGGCGTGTCAGAACTTGACGCCGACGCCGACCAGGACCTGGCTCGACGAGAAGCTCGCCCGGGTCTTCGGCGTGGTCGCATACTTGTCGGCGCCGAAGTCGGAATAGCGGTATTCGACGCGGCCGATCACGGTGTCGGTCAGGGCGGCTTCGACGCCGGCGCCGACCGTGTAGCCCGAACGCAGCGCCGTATCGGAGCTGCCCGGTATCTTCACCTTCAGATTGGCAAGCCCAAGACCACCGGTGCCGTAGACCAGGAAGCGGTCGAAGGCGAGACCGGCGCGGGCCCGGATCGTGCCGTTCCAGCCGTCGGTCATCTTCACGCCGGCCTTCTTGCCGGACATCCCGGTACCGGTGATGTCGGTTTCAAGGCCGAGGACGACATTCGAGCTCGGCTGGAAATTGTAGCCGCCGAACACGCCACCCACGAATCCGTCGGCATCCCATTGCTTGCCGCCGGACTTCGGGTTGCCCCAGCCGTAGCCGACGAGGCCGCCCAGATATCCGCCGGTCCAGGTGAAGGCCGGGGCCGGATTGTAGACGACCTCCGGCGGCGGGGGAGCATAGATATCGGCCGCCCCCGCGGCGCCGGTTCCAACTGCCAGGGCGAGCATGCTTGCGCCCAGAATACGCATACGCAACATTGTAACCTCCTCGTCATTCCGTGCCTGAACCGGACTTCGCTTGTCGACGAAGAGCCCCCGGTCACGAACTCGGATATAGGCTCCAGCAATATGGCGTAAAGGTTAAGGAATTAAGGCAAAGCGCGGGCACCGACAAGGCGGAATATGGTGTTGCCAATCGGCTACAAACGGCAGAATTCAAGGGTTTCCGAAGCTTGTAGCAAATCGTTAACTATGTTTACGAAGCTTAACATGTGCCGAAATGGGATACCTGCCTTGAACGCGCGCGGCTGCCTCTCATGACGGTTTCACCGGGAGTCGCCATCGTCACCGGTGCCGCCAGGCGCATCGGCCGGGCAATCGCGACCGACCTCGCGGCCAGCGGTTGGTCGATCGCAATCCATTACAATCATTCGGAAAACGAAGCGGAGCAGGTGGTCGAAGACATCCGCCGGGCGGGTGGCCGCGCGGCCCTTTTCAAGGCCGATCTCGGAGATGTCGACAGCCTTCCGGCGCTGATCGGGGAAGTCGCATCCACGCTCGGTAAAGCTTCGTTGTTGGTAAATAATGCGTCAATGTTCGCGAGCGACGCCGGCGGTGCCCTCGACCGGGCCCTGTTCGATCGCCAGATGGCGGTCAACCTGACGGCGCCGATCTTCCTTGCCCAGGCTCTTGTCGGAGGTCTTCCCGACAACGCGGAGGGCAATGTCATCAACCTGATCGACCAGAGCGTCTGGAAGCCGACGCCCCGCCACTTCTCCTACCAGCTCTCCAAGGTCGCCCTGTGGGAGGCGACCAGGATGCTGGCCCAGTCGCTGGCGCCGCGCGTCCGCGTCAACGCCATCGCCCCCGGCCCTACCCTGAAGCATGCCGCGCAGACCGACACGGAATTCGCCGGGCGGCTCGAGACGATCCTCCTCAAGCGCGGACCCGAGCTTGCCGAATTCGCCCGCACCATCCTCTACCTCGTTGAAAACCGGTCGATCACGGGACAGATGATAGGATTGGACGGCGGCCAGCATCTGGCCTGGGAGACGCCGGACGTGGCCGAACCGGATTCTTGAACGGAATGAACGAGACCAGCAGCAAGGCCGAGGACACGGCGCCGCGGCGCGTCGGCGTCGAGGTCATCGCCGACGTCATCAGGCGCCTGCCGAACGGGCCGGGCGTCTACCGGATGATCGATGCCGGCGGAAAGGTGCTCTACGTCGGCAAGGCCCGAAGCCTGAGGAAGCGGGTGCAGAGCTATACGCGGCTTGCCAATCAGCCCGGACGCATCGCCCGGATGATCATGGCGACCGCGTCGATGGAATTCGTCTCGACGCGGAGCGAGACGGAAGCGCTGCTGCTCGAGGCGAATCTCATCAAGCGGCTCAGGCCGCGCTTCAACGTGCTGCTGCGCGACGACAAGTCCTTCCCCTACATCCTCGTCACCAAGGACCATCCGGTTCCGGCGATCGTCAAGCATCGCGGCGCGCGCAGCCGGGCCGGCGCCTATTTCGGCCCCTTCGCCTCCGCCGGCGCCGTCGGCCGCACCATCAACGCCCTGCAGCGCGCCTTCCTCCTCAGGACCTGTACCGACTCCTTCTACGAGAGCCGGACGCGCCCCTGCCTGCTCTACCAGATCAAGCGGTGCTCCGCGCCATGCACCGGCGTGATCTCCGAGCAGGACTATGGCCACCTCGTCGACGAGGCGACGGCCTTCCTGTCGGGACGCAGCGATGCCGTTCGCAACGAGATCCAGGAAGAGATGGAGGCGGCCGCCACCCGGCTCGACTTCGAATCCGCCGCCGTCTATCGCGATCGGCTCGCCGCCCTGTCGCACGTCCGTTCCCACCAGGGGATCAACCCCCACACCTTCCAGGAGGCCGACGTCTTCGCCGTCCATCAGCAGGGCGGCGCGACCTGCATCCAGGTCTTCTTCTTCCGCACCGGCCAGAACTGGGGCAATCGCGCCTATTTCCCGCGGGCCGACAAGGACCTCGACGCGGCGGCGGTGCTCGGCGCCTTCCTCGCCCAGTTCTACGACGACAAGCCGGTGCCGAAGCTGATCCTTCTCTCCCATGACACCGAGGATCAGGCGCTGCTCGCCGAGGCGCTCTCGGAAAAGAGCGGCATGAAGGTCTCCGTCACGCGCCCGCAACGGGGCGAGAAGCGGGACCTCGTCCAGCACGCCCTCGACAACGCCCGCGAGGCGCTCGGACGCGAGCTGGCGGAATCCGCATCGCAAAAGGCCCTGCTGACCGGCCTTGCCGAATGCCTGGGTCTCGCCGGCCCACCCGGCCGCATCGAGGTCTACGACAACAGCCACATCATGGGCACCAA
>NZ_JAGRLA010000097.1 GCF_020442045.1 Bauldia sp.
GGCGCCGGAGAACATCACGCTGACCGCGATCTTTGCCGGCTTCATGCCCTTCATCGCCATTCAGGTGATCGCTCTGGCGGTGATCCTGTGCTGGCCGCCGATCATCGCCGTCTTCCTGTAGGGCGGCAGAGGCACGTCAACCCGCCGCCGCGAAGGCGGCGCGCATGGTCCCGACGTCGGCGGCAATGCCGGTGAAATGCTCGAAGGCGCGGACCGCCTGCAGGATCGCCATCCGCTCGCCGCCCATCGTGCGGCAGCCCCTGTCGCGCGCGGCGCGGAGGAGTGCGGTCTCGATCGGAAAATAGATGATGTCGACGACCCACATCGCCCGCCTGAGCAGGTCTTCGGGAACCGGCGACCCGGCATGGCCCTCCATGCCCACCGGCGTCGCATTGACGACACCGTCGGCGGCGGCGAGCGCCGTGGCGGGGTCGTCGGCGGTGGCCGCCCGGCCGTCCCCGAATTGCGCGCCGAGCCGTGCCGTCAATGTCCCGGCGCGGTCCGGCTCCGGGTCGGCGACAAGCAGGCGGCCGACGCCGAGATCGAGCAATGCATGCGACACCGCCGCGCCGCCACCGCCGGCTCCGAGCAGCACCACCGTGTCGCGTGGCGCGTCGCCCAGCTCGCCGCGGAAGGCTTCGCGGAATCCCCAATAGTCCGTGTTGTGGCCCACTCTTTCGCCGGCCTCGAACACCACCGTGTTCGCCGCGCCGACGGCGCGGGCGCTGTCGGAGACCCGGTCGAGAAGGCCTAGGACTTCCTGCTTGAAGGGATGGGTGACGTTGAGGCCGGCGAAGCCGTCCCTTTCCGCCTTGTCGAGGATGTCGCCCAGCGACGGGGCGGGCGATCCCATCCGGTCGGCGTCGAGCAGGCGGTATTCATAGTTGAGCCCGAGGCGACGCCCTTCCGCCTCGTGCATCGCCGGCGTCCGCGACTTCTGGATGCCCCTGCCGACCAGCCCGACGCGAATCCGGTCTTGCCGGACCTGCGGGGCCCGGGCGCCTGGAGACTCCTCCCCGATTTCGGTATCCCGCTCCACGTTTGCTCCCCTGATTGCGGTCTGTTCCAACGCCGACCGCTTGCCGGGAGCCTACAATATCGCCGGCGGCGTTTGGAAATAGGCGGAATCCGCGTAGGCTGCCCCTGCCAGTCAGCGAGGAGGGCGACGTGATGAAACACCCCGCACGACTTTCCCCCGAAAGACTCTTGATTGTTTCCGCTGCGGTCGCGGCTTTTGGATTTGCCGGGCCGGCCGTGGCCGCCGACCTCGGCACGCCGATGCCGATGGCCGGCATGTATTCCTACATGGCCGATGCCGCGCTGTTCCGCGATTGCGCCTCCGGCGAGCGCTATCCCGTCGCTTTCGAGGGCGACAACCGGGCGCTGGAAGCCGGCTACCTCGCCGTCGCGCCCTCGCCCGGCGCCGAAGTCCTTGTCAAGATCGAAGGGCGGATCGAGGAGCGGCCGGCGATGGAAGGCGACGGCGTCGAGATCAGCGTCATCCCCGACCACTACATCGGCGCCTATCCCGACAAGGATTGCGGCAGCATGTAGCCTTCGGGCCTATGCCCAGATCGCGATGCGGAGGCCCTTCGCGTCGCGGCCGGGCACGGCCGGGAAACTTTCGGCCTCGCCGGTCGCGATCCGTATCGCGACCAACGCCAGCACCGCGGCGTCGAGACGGTCGTCCGCGCCGACGCCGGAGGGCAACGGGCGCGTGAGGAAGGACTCCTCGTAGCCGTGATGGACGAGAAGGTCGCGCCGCTCGGCGAGGCCGGCCGGGTTGGCCCTGCTCTTGACCTTCTTCGGCAGGCCCATCGGCCGTTCGCCGTTCAGCCGCCAGAAGCCGAGCTCCGGATGGCATTCATGCACCCGCGCCTCGAGCGCCGGCGTCATCAGCGCGTCGATCTCCCGGATCTTCGGGAAGAGGTGGAAGCATTGCTTCGAGACCTTCTTCGGCGGATCGGAGGTCGCGAGCGCGACCTGGCAGGCGCGTCGATAGTCCTCCTCCATCACCGCCGCCCGCGACGGCACCGCGAAGACCGAGGACTGGCGCTCGCCGAGCAGCGGGCGCACCGCCCGCTCCGGTCCCCGCCCGCCGCGTCCGATCCTCTCCGGCAATCCGATCGGCATGTCGACCGCGATGACGTCCGGCCGGAGGGGGTGGTCGAGGATCGCCGCGAAGGCGTCGACGACCGCGAAGACCGGCGCCCCGACCCCGTCGATGGTTTGAAACACCGCCGCCCATCCCATGGGACAGCCGTCGACCCCGGCGACCCGGCCGGTCACGTGGGACGCCCCGCCGTCTCGACCGTCACGGACCCGCCCGGCGGTGTCTCGAACAGCGCCTGGCCTGCGACCAGAGGCATCTCATCGGCGCCCATGGCCCGCCCGAGCCGTATCAGAGCCTCGGTCGCCGACAGGGAGCGGGTCAGCGCCGGCTCCGGAAGCTTGCCGCCGAGGCGGTTTCCGAGATAGAGCGCCGCCAGCAGGTCGCCGGTGCCATGCGGCACGGATGGATAGGCTATATGGCTGAAAAGACTGGCCATTTTCGGTTCGACCAGGAGGCTGCCGATCCTGCCCTCGCCCGCCGGAGCGGACGTAACGATCGTTTCCAGGACCCCGAGCGCCCGTCCGGCATCGGCAATTTCTTCGTTATCTTTCAATGCCTTATCTGAAAGCCAGCCGAGTTCGAACCGGTTCGGCGTGGCGATGTCGGCGCGCGGCAGCAGGTCATCGCGGATCGCCGCCGCGATTTCCGCCGGCTGGAAGAGCCCCTTTGCGTCTCCGATGATCGGGTCGCAAAGGTATATGGCGTCAGGGTTTTTCGCCCTGACCGCATCGACGAGCCGGGCGATCGGCGCCGCCTGCCGGCTGTCGCCGAGGTAGCCCGACATCACCGCCCCGACCTCGCCGAGCCATGGCGCGGTCGCGAGATCGCCCAGGAAAGCCTTGAAATTCTCGTGACTTGGCGTCATCCGGGCCGCCGGACCGTGTCCGGGATGCCACGGCAGCGCGACCGTCGGCGCCCACCACACCGGGAACCCCATCCGTTGCAGCACGAATGTGCCGGCGCGGCCGCCGACCGAACCCCGCGCCACCTCGCTGCTGATCACGATAACCGATTGCTTTCTCTCGGCTTTGCTCATGTCGTCCCGTCACCCTGCACCCTTCCCCGTCTCGGCCGGGAGCGACAAGAATCCCGCACGAGAGGGCTTTTGAGATCGATCCGGGGAAGCTAGTCTCTCGCCGGCCCAGGGGGAGACCAACCAGCATGGCGGCTGCGCCACGCCCGCGTCGAAGTGCACTCTATATACCGGGTTCCAACGCCCGCGCGCTCGACAAGGGACGCACCATACCGGCCGACGTCCTGATCCTCGATCTCGAGGATGCCGTCGCCGTCGAAGCCAAGGAAATGGCCCGTGCCGCCGTCGCCGCGGCGGTCAACGTCCATGCCTATGGCAAGCGCGAGGTCGTGGTCCGGGTCAACGGCCTCGGCACCCCGTGGATCGCCCGCGACATCGCCGCGGTGGTCGCCGCGATGCCGGATGCCGTGCTGATCCCGAAGATATCGCGGATGGAGGATATCCGCCGCGCGCGGGCGGCACTCGCCGCGGCGCAGGCGCCGGCCGAATTGTCGCTCTGGGCGATGATCGAGACCCCCCTCGCCGTCCTCAACGCCGCCAGCATCGCCTCGACCGCCAACAACGGCTCCGGCGCGGCCCTCGACACGCTGGTCATCGGCACCAACGACCTCGCCCGCGAAATGGGCGTGCGCCTTCTACCCGGCCGTGCCGCGCTCGTTCCGGCGCTCTCCCAATGCGTCCTCGCCGCCCGCGCCTACGGCCTCGCTGTGCTCGACGGCACCTTCAACGACCTCACCGACTGGAAGGGCTTCGATGCCGAATGCCAGCAGGGCCGCGACCTCGGCATGGACGGCAAGACCCTCATCCACCCGCGCCAGGTGCCGATCGCCAACGAAGCCTTCGCGCCGAGCAACGAGGAGGTCGAATGGGCGGAAAAGGTGCTCGCTGCCTTCGACCGGCCGGAGAATCACGAAAAAGCGGTGATCGCGGTCGAAGGCCAGATGGTCGAGCGTATGCACGAGCGGATGGCGCTCCGGGTCATCGAGACCGCGACGGCGATCCTCCCCGACGACTGAACGTCGGGTGCCGGATCAGCGGCTAGCCTAGTGCCAGGGGCGTTCCTCGGCGATCCGCTGTTCGTGGCGGTCGATATGCCGGGCCTTTTCGAGCGACAGGCCGATCTCGTCTAAGCCGTTGAGAAGGCAGTGCTTCTTGAACGGATCGATGTCAAACTTGACGACCCCGCCATCCGGCCCGCTGATTTCCTGCGCCTCGAGATCGACCGAGATCGTCGCATTGGCGCCGCGCTCCGCGTCGTCCATCAGCTTGTCGAGGTCCTCCTTCGAGACGACGATCGGCAGGATGCCGTTCTTGAAGGCATTGTTGTAGAAGATGTCGGCGAAGCTGGTGGAGATCACGCAGCGGATGCCGAAATCGAGCAGCGCCCAGGGCGCATGCTCACGGCTCGACCCGCAGCCGAAATTGTCGCCCGCGACCAGGATCTCGGCCCCGCGATAGGCCGGCTTGTTGAGCACGAAATCCGGGTTTTCGCTGCCGTCCTCGTTGTAGCGCATCTCGGAAAAGAGCCCCTTCCCGAGACCGGTGCGCTTGATCGTCTTCAGGTAGTCCTTGGGGATGATCATGTCGGTGTCGACATTGAGCATCGGCAGGGGCGCCGCGACGGCGGTCAGCTTGTCGAATTTCTGCATGGGATCGGATCCTTTTCCGCCGCCTCATGTGCGCCGGAAGACCGCCAAGGTCAAGACCCACACCCGCGGAGGTTCACGGCCTGTCCTGCCGGAAATACGGGCGATCCCTGATCTTCAGCAGCACGATCGGCATCGCCATCAACGCCGCGCCGATCAGGATCGAGCCGACCATGACGCCGGCGTCGAGCTGGCCGGCGGCCGAGGCCTCCGTGTAGCAGGCAAAGCCGATCGGCAGGAAAAGGACGACCGCCGTTCCAAGCCCGGGCGAATACCGCCCCCTTGTGCGTATGAAGGGCAGGATGTGGAAGAAGATGCCGTTGATCATCATCAGCGCCGGAAAGGCGAGCGCCACAGCCGGCGCCGCCATCGCCAGGTTGGCGGCAACGATGCCGAGCACGATCACCAGCCCGTTGACGACGTAGAAATCGGCCCATTCGACCGGAAGGCCGATCACCGCGCTCGCCCAGTCGCGCCAGTTGAGCGCAAATTCCTCGAGGACATGGAGACCATAGGCCGCGACAGCGAGCCAGAGCCAGTGTTCGAGGTCCATGTCTGCCCCTTTGTCGATGAGATGGAACCTGTGCCGAAAACCGCACGCAACAAAACGGGCTGCCCGAGTGTAGTCCGATTCGTCAGGCTTCCTCGCCATTGAGGATGGGCGTCCGGCAAGTAGAATGCACCAATGGCGCGCGCTTCCTCCCCCGCGAACGCCGGCGCGGCAGCGGCAGACGATCGTGCGCCCGGCTATGACGCATTCATCTCCTACAGCCAGCGTGGCGACAAGGCCGTCGCGCGGGCGCTGCGCACGGTCATCCAGACCATCGGCAAGCCATGGTGGAAGGTCAGGAGCCTCAACGTCTTCCTTGACGCGACCAGCCTTTCCGCGGCCCCCAGCCTGTGGCAGGGCATCGAGGAGAAGCTCGACCGGTCCCGCTACCTGATCCTGCTCGCCTCGCGCGAAGCCGCCGAATCGAAGTGGGTGGACAAGGAGGTCTCCCACTTCATCGCGACCAAGGGCATCGACCAACTCCTGATCGCCTTGACCGACGGCGACCTGGCCTGGAATGACGAGGCGCGGGACTTCGGTCCCTCCGAGGCGCTCCCCCTGCCGCCATGTCTCAGGGGCCGCTTCGCCGAGGAGCCGCTATGGGTCGATCTCCGCGCCTTCCGCGCCGACCCATCTTCGGCGACGGGCAAGAACCAGGCCTTCCTCCACGCCGCCCTCGACCTCGCGGCGACCATCCGCGGCGTCGAGAAGGCGGACCTCTATTCAGAGGAAGTGCGCCGCCAGCGGCGAAGCCTCCGGCTGGCCTACGGCGTCGCGGTCGTGGTCGCCGCGCTTGGTGTCGGCGCCGGGATCGCGGCCTGGTTCGCGGTCAGGAATGAGGAGCGCGCGACGGCCGAAGCGGAACGGGCGGTCCGCAATTTCGAGATCGCCAAAGGCACGGTCGACGATGTCGTCTTCGACATCGCCCAGGGCCTCCGCGAGATCGAGGGAATGCGAATCGAGAACGTCCACACCATCCTCACCCGCGTCGAGGAGGCGGTGAGCCGCCTCTCCGATGCCGCCGCCGACGACACCGACATCATGCGGAGCCGCGGCGCCATGCTCGGCGAGTTCGGCGACACCTATCTTGCCGCCGGAGACCGCACCCGCGCGATGGAGTCTTACAGCCAGGCCCTCGCCATCGCCCGCGACCTCGCCGCGACCGACCCGGGCAACACGCTCTGGCAGGACGACATCTGGGTCGATCTCAGCAAGATCGGCGACATCGAGCTGGAACGGGAGAACCTGGATGCGGCAAGAAAAGCATTCGAGGAGGCGCTCGCCACGGTCAGCCGGTTGCGCGCAATCGATCCCGAAAAGACTTCCTGGTGGCGCGGCGAGGCGCTGATGCATGGCCGGATCGGCCGGGTGCGCTTCGCGACGAACGATTTCGCCGGCACGCTCGAAGCCGAGGAACAGAGCCTTGGCCTTCACCGGGCGCTCTCCGCGACCGATCCCGAGAACACGCTCTGGCAGCGCGACATCGCCACCGTCCTCGAAGTGATCGCCGCCGCGAAGGAGGAGACGGGCGACCTGCCGGGCGCCACCGCGGCGCTCACCGAGAGCGTCGGCATCGGCCGGAAGCTCCACGAAGACGACCCCGGCAACGCGCTCCGCTGGCGGGACGTCGCGCTGCGCCTCCTCCGGCTCGGCGACCTCGACGTGAAGCTCGGCCATACGGCGGCGGCGCTCGCCGCATGGCAAGAGAGCGTCGACATTGCCCGCCACCTCACATCCATCGATCCCGAGAACGCGGTCTGGCTCCACGACCTGTCCGTCGGGCTGGATCGGGTCGCCGGAGTCCGGCTCACCACCGGAAATGCGCGGGCGGCGGTCGACGGCTATCAGGAGAGCCTTGATATTCTCCGGAAACTGGCCGCGCTCGACCCGCAGGACCCGGATCTTCAACAAGAGGTGGCAGGCGCGCTGGGGCGCGTCGGCGACGCCCGGCTTGCCCTCGGCGACCTGGCCGGAGCCCTGGCCGCCTACGAGGAACAGGCCGCCCTGACGGCCGGCCTTCTCGAGCGCTGGCCCGGGGATACCGACCTTCAGGACATCCTGCTGGTCGCCTGGATCAAGGCTGGCGACGCACGAAGCCAGACGGGTGATTCGGCGCGGGCGTTGTCCGCCTACGAAGAGGCTCTCAAAGCCGCCCACGCCCTGCTCAAGGTCGCCCCGGACCACATCCTTTGGCGGAACAATGCCGCGGAGGCGCTAGAACGCATCGGCGGTCTCAAGCGCGACACGGACGAAGCGGGCGCCGTTGCGGCCTACGAGGAAGCTCTGGTGCTCCGCCGGTCGCTTGCCGCCACCGAACCGGACCAGCCCGAGCGTCACCGCGCGATCGTCGCGAACCTCGAACAGCTCGGCTACCTCAAGGCGCGCTCCGGCGACGGCAACGGCGCGGTCGCCGCCATGGAGGAAATGGTCGCCGCGGGCCGCGACCTTGTCCGGCTGCTGCCTGACAGCGAGGAGGAAGCCATCCAGCTCGCCGGCAACCTCGACCGGCTGGCAAATCTCAAGATGGCCATGAACGATCCGCCCGGCGCGCTGGCCGCATGGCGGGAAAAGCTCGACCTCGTGCGCGCCCTGTTCGTCGCCCGACCGGACGATGCCGCTCGTCGACGCAATCTCGCCGGCGCATGGGCCGATGTCGCATGGGGAGGTCTCTTCACCGGCGATCTGGCGGACTCGGAGGCGGCGTCCCGCGAAGCGATCGCGCTGGAGCCGGGGGAAACGGCGTTCCTCGTCAAGCTCGCCCACGTGCTGATGCTCACCGGCCGGATCGAGGCGGCTGACGCGATCTATCTCGGCCAGCGCGGGACGATGCTCGGCGACCGGCGCTGGGAGGAGGTAGTGCTCGACGATTTCCACGCATTGCGGTCGAAGAACGTGGATCACCCGCACATGGCCGAGATCGAGCGGATATTCGCGTCGCCGGATCCGGTACCGGCCGAACCTGCCGCGGCGGAATGAACCCGTCGGCGGGATCACCCCGCCTCGCGTTCGATCGCCTCCATGTCATCGTCGGAAAGCCCGAAATGATGACCGATCTCGTGGACGAGGACGTGGGTGACGATATTGCCCAGCGTTTCGTCATGCTCGGCCCAATAGTCGAGGATCGGCCGGCGGTAGAGCCAGATCATGTTCGGCATCTCGCCGGTCTGCGGCACGGCCCCGGCATGGGCGAGGCCGACGCCCTGGAAGAGCCCGAGCAAACCGAATTCCGATTCGATGCCGAGATCGTCGAGCACCTCATCGGTCGGGAAGTCGGCAACCTGGATCGGCAAGTCGCCGGTCAGGGCGCGGAAGGCTTCGGGCAGCGTGTCGAAGGCTTGCCGCGCCATCGCCCCGAGATCGTCGAGCGACGGGGCGCGAACGCCGTCCCATTCAATCGGATTCCCTGGATTCGTCATGGCACATAGGTGAATAGCAGGTAGAGGATCAGGACAAGCAGCGCCACGTAGCCGAGCGTCCTGCCGGTACGCCTCGCCCAGATTTCGACCCGATCGGGCCGCTCGCCATTCTTCCGCGTGTCGTTCAATCCGGCACCGGCCCGGCTGAGCTCGCGACCGCCGTGTTGGTCCTGATCAGCTTCTCCCTGATGCCATGCCTGAAGGCCTGCTCGACAGCCTGGCTGATCTCGTCGGAACGATCGAGCAGTTTCCGCAGCAGGGACCTTTCGAAGGCAAGGTAGCGGATCGGGCTCGTGGCCGTCACCGTCGCCGTCGCCGGCATTCCCGTCGAGACACTGATCTCGCCGACGAAGTCGGCCGCGCCACAGACGCCGACGGGCCGCTCATCGACCTCGACGCGGGCCTTGCCCTCGACGATGAACACGAGCTCGGCGGCGAGCTCCCCCTGACGGGTGAGCACGGTCCCCTCTTCGGCATCGACCCAACGGCCGAATTTCAACAGCCGCCGGACCTGCGCGGGCTCGAGGTCCGGAACGGCGACCTCGTGGAATGCCCGCTCCTCTGCGGTGAAGCTGGTCTTGCGGTTGCGGAAGGCCTGGATCGCCAATTGGCCGACATTGGTCAGAACGAACATCAGCTCCCAGAAAGCCGATACCGGGTCGTAGACCCAGACCATCGAGTAGATCGCGGCGAGAAGCCCGGAGCCGATCGCCATGACGCGGAGCCAGAACATCCGCGTCATCAGCATCGAGACGATCAGCAGGATATAGCTGGCGTGGCCGATGAGCGCGCCGTTGCCGATCAGCGATTGGAATGCCGCATTCATCGGCCTTGGGCGGACACCGGACGGGGATGGACATCGATCGGCCCTTCGGGGCCGATCATCCCAGCGGGACCGAGAAGACCGACCATCCGGCAGGATGCCCGAACCGTTCCGCCAGGGCCCTGGCGACCGGCGGCTTTTCCGGCACCACCCAGCGCAACTCGTCCCAATCGCGCCCGACGGCCTCGGCGGACACCGCATCGAGCAGCGCCTTCCCGACCCCTTTTTCCCGGGAATCCTGGATGACGAACATCTCGTCCAGCTGTCCGATCCGCCGTCCATTCATCGTGTTGGGGAGATCGAAGAAGACAGCATAGCCGACCAGGTGTCCGTCCAGACGCGCGCCGAGGATGGATGCCGTGCGATCGTTGAGGAGGAGCTCCGCGTAGAATTCATCTGGCCGGCGGGGTGCGCCGCGTCCGCGTTCCTGCGCGCAGGCCGCGAGGAGCGGCGCCAGTTCGTGGGCGCTGCCAATCGAAAGAAGCGATGTCTCAATCGTGCTCATGAATGTCAGTTGCCCCGGGTTTCGGCGTGGGTCAAGCCGAAGCTGAACCATCGATGAACCGCCGCCTCAAGCCCGGTTCAGGCGAAGGCCGCAAAATCACCATCAAGGGGACGCCCGACCGACCCGATTCAGTTGCGGAAAGGAGCCTGACGATGCTCAGGAAGACGATGATCGCGGGGGCGACAACCATCCTGCTGGGGGCCGGCGCGCTGGCGCTCGGAGAAACCCCCGCGGCGGCGGGCTATGCCTATGGTGGCGGCTGGTCCTATGGATGGCATGGACCCGGCTATGCGCCACATTATCCGCCACGCCCCCATTTCGCGCCGCGACGCCCGCCGCCGGCGGCGCAGAGGCGGGTCTGCGCACCGCGCTACAAGGCGGTTCGCTACTGGAAACCACATCGTGGATGGATGATCCGCAGGGTCTATGCAGGCCAGGTGTGCACCTGGCGTCCCATCTATCGCAGGTGGTAGAAATTCCACGAAACTGCCCAAATATGGTCACGGCCCCGCCCTTGCGGGGCCGCTTTCCTGACGTTTCATGTCACGATGAAACCTTGTGTGAACCGAGATCGTTCATATCTAATCAAGACGAGTGTGATTGAGTTCACTGCACAAGGTGGCGGTCAACGCCATAGTGAAATCAAAGGGCGATAAAGCCCAACAGGGTTTGGTGCCATGAGCTACAGGATTCCGATCCGACCGGCGGCGGTACTGTCCGAAGACGGCATTTGGGACCTTGCCCCGGTCCCGGCCGAACACACGGTCCGATTCGCCGACACGCCGGTCGATTTCATTGCCGAAGCAGGCGCGATCCGCCTGAAATCGGCGGGTGACAGGCAGTCTCGTCCGAAAGAAGGACGCATCTATCACTGAGCGGCTTTATCCCCCCCACCCCGACCTCCAAAGCTGCCAGTTGAAAGAACGGCCCCGTGCGCCCCCGCGGGGCCGTTCGCATTTCCGGCGAGGCGTGTTGAAATCCGTCTTCGGCCGCGTCGGCCGCGCGAGTTAGCTAGACGCGCTCCAGCGGCCGCCAGGGCTCGTCTGGAAGCTCCAGGACGATTCCGTCCCCCGGCGCCACGTCGCCGCCCTTCGCGACAATCCCCATGACGCCTGCCTTACGGACCAGGTTACCCGCCTCGTCGCGGTCGAGCACCGCGGCGAGCAGCCCCGGCTCGAAATCCTCGATCTGATGGCAGGGGTTGCGGAGTCCGGTGATCTCGACGACGGCGCCGGGCCCGAGCCCGAGCCGGGCGCCGGTCGGCAGCCCAAGCAGATCAATGCCGACCGTCGTGACATTCTCGCCCATGGCGCCCGGCGCGACGACGAACCCCCGGTCCCGAAGCTCGTCGAAGAGCTCGGACTGGATCAGGTGGACCTGCCGCAGATTGGGTTGGGTCGGATCCCTGGCCACGCGCGACCGATGCCGGACCGTCTCGCCGCAATGAGCGTCGCCCTCGACGCCGAGACCGGCGAGCAGCCGGATCGAGGCGACGTTCGGCTTGCTGAAGCTATGGGAAGGGCTGCGGCTGACCGCCTTGACGAAAGCGTCCGCCGCGGCCCCTTGTCCCATGTCAGCCCTCGCCCCACTCGCGCACGTCGACGAAGCGCCCGGCGATCGCCGCCGCCGCGGCCATGGCCGGCGATACCAGATGGGTACGACCCTTGAATCCCTGCCGACCCTCGAAGTTGCGGTTCGAGGTCGACGCACACCGCTCGCCGGGCTTGAGGCGGTCGTCGTTCATCGCCAGGCACATGGAACAGCCGGGCTCGCGCCATTCGAAGCCGGCGGCGATGAAGACCTTGTCGAGGCCTTCCGCCTCGGCCTGATCCTTGACCAGGCCGGAACCGGGCACGACCATCGCGTTGACGCCTTCGTGGACGCGCTTGTCGCCGATGATCTTCGCGGCGGCGCGCAGATCCTCGATCCGGCCATTGGTGCACGAGCCGACGAAGACCCGCTCGACGGTGATGTCCTTGATCGGCGTGCCGGCCTGAAGTCCCATATAGGCCAGCGACCGCTCCACCGCGCGACGCCGGTCGGGATCGGCAATATCGGCCGGATCCGGAACCTTGCCATCGATGGTCGTGACATTCTCGGGGCTGGTGCCCCAGGTGACCAGCGGCGGCAGGCTGGCCGCGTCGAGCCGCACCTCGCGATCGAATTCGGCGCCTGCATCGGAGCGCAACGTCTCCCAGTGGCGCACCGCCGATTCCCAATGGTCGCCCTTGGGCGCCTTTGGCCGCCCCTTGATATAGGCGAAGGTGGTCTCGTCCGGCGCCACGAGTCCGGCCCGGGCGCCGCCCTCGATCGACATGTTGCAGACCGTCATCCGGCCTTCCATCGACATCTTGTCGAAGGCCTCGCCGGCATATTCCATGACATGGCCGGTACCGCCGGCCGTGCCGATCTCGCCGATGATCGCCAGGATGATGTCCTTCGAGGTCACGCCCGGAGGCGGCGTGCCGTCGACGGTGATCCGCATGTTCTTCGCCTTCTTCTGGATCAGCGTCTGGGTGGCGAGAACATGCTCGACCTCCGACGTACCGATGCCATGGGCGAGAGCCCCGAAAGCGCCGTGGGTCGATGTGTGGCTGTCGCCGCAGACGATCGTCATCCCCGGCAGCGTGAACCCCTGCTCGGGCCCGATGATGTGCACGATGCCCTGACGGCGATCGAGCTCGTCATAGTATTCGACGCCGAAATCGGCGGCGTTCTTCGCAAGCGCTTCGACCTGGATCGCCGATTCCTTGTTGGCGATGCCGCGGCTGCGATCGGTGGTAGGGACGTTGTGATCGACCACCGCGAGCGTCTTGTGGGGCGCGCGGACCTTGCGGCCGGCCATCCGCAGACCCTCGAAGGCCTGGGGACTGGTCACCTCGTGGACGAGATGACGGTCGATATAGAGGAGACAGGTGCCGTCCTCGTCCTCATGGACGACATGGTCGTCCCAGATTTTGTCATACAGGGTTTTCGGCTTCATGGAGATTTGCCTTGCAGAGCTGGGCGAACCGTGGGGATCGCCGATGGATGGAAGCGTTGCGGATACCCGTGACGATCAGGTCCCGTCGGCTCCCCTTGCAGCGACAATCCGCGCATGGAAACGCCACGGCAGACGGAAGTGATCGGCGATCACTCCGACGCCCGCCGACGCCCGCTTCCAGTCACCTTCCATCGCACATTGGATCGGTTGCATGCCGCCTATATACGGCATGGCATCGGCACTTTGAAATACCCCGGGCGATATGGTCACCTTGGACGACGATTCGCCAGGAAAATGCGGCACATGACGATTGACCGGACACTTCTCGGTACCTTTCTTCCGATCGCCTTCCTGGCGGTCTCACCGGCTGCGGCAAAGGCCGCGTGCCAGCGGCAATCCTTCGAGGATTCGAGCTATATCGTATGCGACTTCCATCTCGCGACCGACGATTTGCGGACGTTCTGGCGAGGACCGGACGACCGGCCCTATGCCACATTCGACGCACTGGCGGACGACCTCGCCGCGAAAGACAAGACGCTCGTCTTCGCCATGAATGGCGGGATGTATGGCGACGATCTCAGCCCCATCGGGCTCTATATCGAAGGCAGCCGGGAACTCCATCCGGTCAACACCGCCACGTCGACCGAACGCCCGGCGCCGAACTTCTACAAGAAGCCAAACGGCGTGTTCCTCGTCGCCAATGGCGCGGCCATGGTGATGACCACCGAGGATTTCCTGAAAGAGGCGCCGTCCGCTGATTTCGCGACGCAGTCCGGCCCTATGCTGGTCATCGACGGCGCCCTGCATCCGGCTTTCATCCCCGGCTCGGACTCGGTCAAGGAGCGCAACGGCATCTGCGCACCGGTGCCCGACCGGGTGACGGTCGCCATCACCGAGGGCGGCGTCAACTTCCACGACTTCGGCCGCTTCTTCCGCGACCGGCTCGGCTGCGACAATGCCCTCTTCCTCGACGGCGGTTCGGCACCCGGCATCTATTCGCCCGAACTCGGACGCGACGACCCGCCGGCCCACGGCGGCTATGGGCCGATCATCGCGGTCGTCGAATAGGGTAGGATACGGCGCTGTCAGACCGACTTGACCGCTTCGACCGAAAGGCTGAGCGGCAGCGCCGGCATGCCGGCCGGCAGCCGCCACATCCGGTCCTCCCCTTCCACCATCATCGGCACCATCCGCCAGGGCAGCGCTTCGTGCTCGGAGATCCGGTCGATCGCCATGCCCTGGCCGATCAGCGCCATGAGAATATCACTCACCGGATGAATCCACTCGAAGCTCAGCGGATTGGAAAGCGGCCGGGGATCGCCCGTATAGGTCTGGGTCTCGCTGAATTCGAGCGGCACGGACGAGTGGGTACGAAAGCCGAAGGTCGGCTCGAGGCGTCCCCCTATCTCTTCCAGCACCGCGAAGCCCGGATGGCAGTCGGCAAAATAGAGCCGTCCCCCAGGCCGCAGAACCGAGGCGACGACGGCTCCCCAACGAAAGACGTCCGGCAGCCAGGTAATCGTTCCCCAGGTGGTGTAGACGAGATCGAACCCGCCACCGACCAGCTCCGGCGCGTCATAGAGATCGCCCTGGACGAAACGCGCCTCGAGCCCGCTGCGGGTTGCCAGTTGGCGGGCATGGCCGAGGGCGGCCGGCGAAAAATCGAGACCGGTAACGATCGCGCCACGTCGGGCGAGGCAAAGCGTGTCGAGACCGATGTGACACTGAAGGTGCAGGACCTTGAGACCCGCCACATCGCCGATCGCAGCGGCGTCGATCGGCGTCAGCGCGTCTTCGCCATCCAGGAAACGCTGGACGCCATAGAAGCCGGTCGCATCCTCGATATGGATGTCGGCACGCTCGTCCCAATTGGCGCGATTGGCATCGACGTGGTTGACCATGGGGCGTTTTAGGCGACCGGCGCGTCTCCGCCAAGCTCGACGAGCAGGACTTCGGGCGGAACCCCGAAGCGCACCGGAAGTTTCGAACAACCGAGGCCGCCGGAAACGATGAGATGGCGACTATCCTCGACGATATGCCCGTAGGCATAGCGGTCGCCATAGCGGGACGGCACCACCAGCCGCCCGAGCAGCGGCAGGTTGACCTGCCCGCCATGCGTATGGCCGCTCATCGTCAGGCTGACCCTTTCGGGAACCTTCGGAAAGATATCCGGCTCGTGGGCAAGCAGGATGACCGGCTTGTCGTCGGTGACCTTTGCCAGCGTGCCCGGAAGGTCGTCGACTCCCCCGAAGCGTCCGCCGCCGAGCGGGTGGGCAAGCTGGTCGCCGAGCCCCGCCAGCCAGAAGTCCGCCCCGTCCGGCGCGGCGATCCGCTCGGCATCGTTTTCCATGACCGGGATCCCGTTCTCGGCAAGAGCGGACCGGATGTGCTCGGGTTCGGTCCACCAGTCGTGATTGCCGAGGATGGCACGCACGCCGAGCGGTGCGCGAAGCGCACCGAATGCCCGCGCCCAGTCCCCGATCGGCACGGCGGCCGTGCGGAAGCGCCGCAAGCCGGCGATATAGTCACCGAGGAGGACGATGAGATCCGGCTCGAGCGCATTGGTGATGCTGACGATCTCCTCGATCCGCGACAGCGGCATCCACGGGTCGCAGGCATGCGTGTCGGCTATCGCCGCGATCCGCACCGGGCGTGAACCCGCCGGCCATCCGGGCGGCGTCAGGCGATAGCGCGTCACCTCGAGCCGAAACCGCGGCTCTATGGCAAAGGCATAGGAACTGAGCCCGAGGCCAGCGAGGGCGGTCAGGCCGGTCAGCTTGAGGAAGGAGCGTCGTGAAATCATATCGCTGCAAGATAAGCAGCGAATTTTGCTCAAACTTGGAACGAACAGGACTCTTCGTCCGCGTGGTTAACTGGCGTCGCCCTACGTCGCTTCGGCGCGCTCAGCGGCACCCAGGAAATCGCAACCCGGTCGGCTCAGGGGTCGACCACCTCGACCTCGACGGTCACGTCACCCGACGCAATGCGGGCAGCAAGGTCGACGACACCGGTATGGTCGAAATCGCCATAGATCACCACGGTACCGCGAAGGATGGGCTCGCGAATGACCGGAGCGCTGACGGTTACCCCGTCTAGGCGGATTTCCACCGTCCGATCGACGTTTTCAGTGGTCAGCCGCCCGAACGCAGCCGCCGACTCCTCTGCCATCGAAAAGA
>NZ_JAGRLA010000098.1 GCF_020442045.1 Bauldia sp.
CGAACGGCCGGGTCTTGTAGCCGCTCTCCGACTTGACGGTGTTGCCGTGCATCGGGTCGCAGGACCAGACCACGGTCCTGCCCTCGCGTTCGACGGCCCTGACCAGCGCCGGCAGCTTGCCTTCGACATTGTCCGCGCCAAAACGGCAGATCAGCGTCAACCGGCCCGGCTCGTTGTCGGGATTGAGGATGTCGATCAGCTCGATCAGGCCGTCGGGCGACAGCGACGGCCCGCATTTGAGGCCGATCGGGTTCTTGATGCCGCGACAATATTCGATATGAGCGTGATCCGCCTGGCGGGTCCGGTCGCCGATCCAGACCATGTGGCCGGAGGTCGCGTACCAGTTGCCGCTGGTCGAATCGACGCGGGTCAACGCTTGCTCGAAACCGAGCAGCAGCGCCTCGTGACTGGTGAAGAAATCCGTCGAGCGAAGCTGCGGCACGGTATCGGCGTCAACGCCGCAGGCGCTCATGAAGTCCATCGCCTCGGAGATGCGGTCGGCGAGCTCCTGGTAGCGATGCCCCTGCGGGCTCTCGCTGACGAAACCAAGCATCCATTGGTGAACATGATCGAGATTGGCGTAGCCGCCCTGGGCGAAGGCGCGAAGCAGGTTCAGCGTCGCCGCGGACTGGCGATAGGCCATCTCGAGTCGATTGGGGTCGGGATTGCGCGACGCCTCGTCGAAATCGATCCCGTTGATGATGTCGCCGCGATAGCTCGGCAGTTCCGCTTCGCCGACCTTCTCGGTCGGCGCCGAGCGTGGCTTGGCGAACTGACCGGCGATCCGCCCGACCTTCACCACCGGGACACCGCCGGCAAAGGTCAGGACGACCGCCATCTGGAGGAAGACGCGGAAGAAGTCGCGAATGTTATCCGCGTGATGCTCGGCGAAGCTCTCGGCGCAGTCGCCTCCCTGGAGAAGAAACGCATCGCCCGCGGCAACCCGCGCAAGTCCGCCCTTCAGCTTTCGCGCTTCGCCGGCAAAGACCAGCGGCGGATAGGTCGCGATCCGCTCTTCGACGGAGGCGAGCGCCGCCATGTCGGTGTAGACCGGCACCTGCTCGATCGGCATCCCGCGCCAGCCATCCGGACTCCAGGGCTTGTTCATCGACTTGACTCCGATTGCGGCGACATCCCGCAGATCGCCTTTCCCATACACGTCGAATAGTGTCTTGCGGCGCGGTTTATACACGCGGCCGGCACCCTTTGCCACCAGATTGCCGGCAATCGCAAACCGGCATCTGCCGGCTGCGGGCGATGCGCGGGCCCTGCCCGATTTGCCCGCGGAATCAAGCGATGCAGGTCACTCGGCAGGCGCAGGTTCGGGTAGCGCCATCGGCGCCCGATAGCGTTCGACCGGCGTCCGCATGGTGACCAGCTCCTCGCTCTGGGTCGGATGAAGCGCCACCGTCTCGTCGAAATCCGCCTTGGTCGCGCCCATCTTCAGCGCCACCGCGACGAGCTGCGCCATTTCCGCGGTGCCGTCACCGACCCCGTGGAAGCCAAGCACGCGGTCGGTGGCGCCATCGACGACGAGCTTCAGCATCATGCGCTCCTCACGCCCCGCGACGCGGTGATGGAGGGGCTTGAAGCTTGCGCGGTAGATATCGACGGCGTCATGCGCCGCCTTTGCGGCCTCCTCCGTCAGGCCGACCGTGCCAACCTCGGGCTGGGTGAAGACGGCGGTTGGAACATTCGTGTGGTCGACGGGCGTCCGCCGCCCCGCGAAGAGCGCATCGGCAACGGCTTCCCCTTCCCTGATCGCAATCGGGGTCAATTGCAGGCGGTTGGTGACGTCGCCGATGGCATAGATGGTCTCGACGCTGGTGCGTGAATAGACATCAACGGCGATCCCGCCGTCGGCACCGACGGCGACGCCGGCCTTTTCAAGCCCAAGGCCATCGATATTGGGTGTCCTGCCGATGGCGAAGAGGATCTGATCCGCGTCCAGCACCTCGCCGCCGCTCATCGCGATGGCAAGGCCATTTTCGTTGCGATCGATCCGTGCGACCGTCGTGTCGCACGTAACCTCGATGCCACGGTGCTGGAGCGCGGCATGAACCGCCTTGCGCACGTCGGCGTCGAACCCGCGCAGGATGTCGGGTCCGCGATGGACAACGGTGGTTTCGACCGCGAAGGCGTTGAAGATCGCCGCGAATTCCAGCGCGATATAACCGCCGCCGACGATCACCATCCGCTTCGGCAGCCGTTCGAGATGGAAGACATCGTCGGAAACGATGCCGTGCTCGAAGCCGTGAATGGTGGCATCGATCGCCGGCCGTCCGCCGGTGGCGACCAGGATGTAGCGGGCGGTGACCGTTCGACCCTCCGCGGTCAGGCGAAGCGTGTGGTCGTCCTCGAGCACTGCCCGTGACCGGATCAGCTCGGCCCCCGCGCGCTCGAGGTTGCGGATATAGATACCGCTCAGCCAGTCGGTATCGGCGGTGACGTTGTCGCGAAGGGTCGGCCAGTCGAAGGCGACGCCCTTGGTCGTCCAGCCGAAGCCGATCGAATCCTCGAGCTCGTCGGCGAAATGGGCTGCATGGACGAAGAGCTTCTTCGGTACGCAGCCGCGAATGACGCAAGTCCCGCCGACCTTGTCGTCCTCGGCAATCGCAACACGCGCGCCATGTTGCGCGGCGATACGCGCGGCGCGCACACCACCGGATCCGCCGCCGATGACGAACAGGTCATAGTCGTAGGCCACCGGAAGCGCCTCTTCGAACGACTGAAAGGATCGACGGAAAGGACCGCCGCTCAGAACTCCACGCCCTGGTTCTTCAACGCCTCCTGGGTCTTCTCGACCAGTTCCTCGCGAACCCGGTTGGCCCAGCCTTCAGCGACCTTGAAGGCATCCGAAATCACTTTCGGGCCGATCTGATTGAATTTCTGGCCGGCGGGGCTCGCGTAGAACGTGGCGATGGTCACCAGTTCGTCCTCGGTGAAGCCCTTCGCCCAGACGCGGGCAAGGTCGTTGTCGAGATCGTTGCGCCGCGGAACGAGAGTGAGGACGACCTCATCGACGGTCTCGCTGATCTGGGTGTGGAGGTCGGGCCGCATGAGGATGAGCTGGCTCTTCACCTGCTCGGCAACGGCCGGGAGCAGGTTGTCATAGCTGCGGGAGGCCGGCGAGGCGCGCAACGCGTCGAGGGCGGCATCGAGGTGGCTCTGGGTAATTTCCTGGGCGCCGACCGGAGCGGCAAGACTCACCGCCAGCGCAAGGATCGCGGCGCGCGAGACATTTCTGGTCGAGAACATTGCTTGGGCTCCTGTTTGTAAGAATGCAATCATCTGGTCAGCCTCTCGACGTCATCCTCGCGGCCGACAATGGCGACCGACGCCATGTTCAGGAACAGGCCGTGCTCCATGACTCCGGGGATGGCCGACAAGGCAGTCGAAAGCGCTTCCGGATCCGGAATACGGCCGAAGGATGCGTCGAGAATATGATGGCCGCCGTCGGTCAGGAACGGCTGATCGTCCCGGATGCGCAACACCAGCTCGCCCGTCAATCCAAGCCGGCCCGCGGCCGTCTCGATCGCCAGCCGCGTCGCGCCAAGCCCGAAGGGCGTGACCTCGATCGGCAGAGGAAAAGCACCGAGCGTGTCCACCAGCTTGCCGGCATCGACGATGACGACCATCCGCGCGGAGGCCGACGCGACGATCTTCTCCCGGAGCAGCGCTCCGCCGCCGCCCTTGATCAGGCGGAAGGCGCGGTCGATCTCGTCGGCGCCGTCGACCGTCAGGTCCAAAGCGGGATGATCGTCGAGCGTGGCAAGCGGAATGCCCTCGGCCTTCGCCAGTTGCGCGGTGGTCTCCGATGTCGGAACGCCGACGATCGACAGGCCGTCGCGCACCCGGGCGCCGAGAAGGCGAACGAAGTGGTGGGCGGTCCGGCCGCTGCCGAGGCCAAGCTTCATGCCGGAGCGCACCTCGTCGAGCGCCGCCCCGGCGGCGCGGACGCGTTCGGCGTCGTTGCCGACGGCCTTGCCGCTCATAGGACGCGCCACCCGTTACCCTCCGGGCTCCGGGCGGCCGCGACGGTCTCGGGCCACGCGGCGCGCGCGGAAGGAAGTGAAACCACTGAATTCATCGGCCTGCCTTGATTTTCCCGGCGGCTTGTTAGCATCTACGGCGTCTTCGTGCCACGCCGGAACCATCGCGGCACCGACTCTCGGCCGCTCTATATAGCGTCCCCGCCCGATGGAAGGAATCGCTGCCAGACGATGCCAGGACGCGCCGCCAAAGCCAGTATCGAACTTTCCGGGATCCGCCTGCCGTGAACGATCGGCGGCCAACCCTTGTCTTCGACCTCGACGGGACCCTTGTCGATACCGCGAGCGACCTTGTCGCGACCCTCAACGCGATCCTCGCCGAGGAAGGGCTCCAGCCGGTCGCGTTGCAGCACGCCGCTGCGATGGTGAGTCATGGAGCGCGGGCCATGCTCGCCAGGGCGTTCGCCGAGGCGGCGGACGAAGCCAGGCTCGACGCACTGACGCAGCGGTTCATCGATCACTATTCCCGCCATCTCGTCGGGGGCAGCCGGCCGTTTCCGGGCGTGCCGGAATCCCTCGATCGCTTCGCGGCGTCCGGGTGGCGGCTCGCCGTCTGCACGAACAAGCTCGAGGGCCTGTCGCGATCCCTGCTTGAACAGCTCGACCTCGCCGAACGCTTCGCGGCGATTGCCGGCCAGGATACCTTCGGCGTCCGCAAGCCGCATCCGGGGCACCTGACCGAGACGATAAGGGTAGCTGGCGGCGATCCGCGGCGCGCGGTCATGGTCGGCGACTCCGACGTCGACGTCAAAACCGCACGCGCGGCCGAGATCCCTGTCGTCGCGGTCAGTTTCGGCTATAGCCCCCTGCCGGCAAGGGAACTCGGAGCGGACGCGGTCATCGACCGGTACGATTCGCTCTACGACGTCGCGGTGTCGTTGCTCGATCGGCCG
Organism: Bauldia sp.; assembly: GCF_020442045.1. Taxonomy (GTDB): domain Bacteria; phylum Pseudomonadota; class Alphaproteobacteria; order Rhizobiales; family Kaistiaceae; genus Bauldia. Next base: position 4,946 of record NZ_JAGRLA010000098.1, read on the forward strand.
TCCTAGAGGCATTCTGCCCCCGGCCTGGCGTGGGATACGGACGTCGCCGGGCCCGTAGCGCCTTGACAGGAAGCGCCACCGGCCTGCATATCGCCGGTCAGCGGCGGGCGATTAGCTCAGCGGGAGAGCACTCCCTTCACACGGGAGGGGTCACTGGTTCAATCCCAGTATCGCCCACCATCCAAATCCGCAAAAATCCGCCACTTTGAAGACCAGCCGGCCGACACCTAATCGGCAGCTACCGGCGAACATCGGCAGAACCTGGCGGAGGCATTCGGGAAAAATCCGGACTCGTTCATGCCTGTTCGCATGAACCGCTACCGCCGGACCCGCAAAGTCGTAAAAAACCCCGTCGACGCCGAAGCGGCCCGGGACCGGCAGCGGATGCGGTTCTCCAATTTGCGGATTGGGCCAACCCTCGTTTGCCGCCAATCATTCGGGCTGACCGGGGCTGGCCGGGTCTCCACGCCGGGCCGGTACCGGCGTACCTTGATCGCCGCGCCTCGACCCGCCGCCGCGGCCGACCAACGTCGAGCAAAACGGTGGACGCCGCCGTGCCGGTGCCACGCGTTAGCCGGAATGCCGGCTCGCGAGGCAGACCGCGTTCACCCGGATGCGCAGAGCTGCCATGCCGGTCTTGAATTTCCGCGGCACCCTGACGAGTTATCGGCACAGTCCTGACAAACATAGCGATCACGGGAGCCTCCCATGTCACTTCGCCCCGTTCACAGCGTCACCCAGGCGCAACCCCATATCGAAGGTGCCGGCGTCAAGCTCCACCGCGCATTCGGATTCGGGGAAACCACCGCGTTCGATCCCTTCCTGTTATTCGACGACTTCCGCAACGACCGACCGGAGGATTACCTGGCCGGTTTCCCCTGGCATCCCCATCGCGGCATAGAGACGATCACCTATGTCCTCTCCGGGACGGTCGACCACGGCGACAGCCTCGGCAACCGCGGCACGCTCGGTGCGGGCGATGTCCAGTGGATGACGGCTGGCAGCGGCATCCTCCACCAGGAAATGCCGAAGGGCGACGCGGCTGGCCGGATGCACGGCTTCCAGCTCTGGGCGAACCTTCCCTCGTCCCACAAGATGACGGCGCCGCGCTACCAGGACATCAAGGCCGCCGAGATTCCCGAGATCGTCGATGACGACGGTACCGTGGTACGCGTCGTCACCGGCGACTTCTGGGGAAAGAAGGGACCGGTCGAGGGGGTCGCGGCCGACCCGCGCTATCTCGATATCTCGGTGCCACCCGGCAGGCGCAAGGTGTTGCCGGTCGAGACCACCCGCCACGCATTCGCCTATGTGTTCGCAGGATCGGGGTCGTTCCGCGATGCCTCGCAGCCCTTCGGGGTGCTGGTCGAAAAGGGCCTCGGCGACGAAGAGATGTTCATCCGCGACCAGACCGGCGATCGTTCGCTGATCCTGTTCGATTCCGGCGACGAGGTCGTCGTCCAGGCCGGCGAGCAGGGAATCCGCTTCCTGCTGATCTCGGGCAGGCCGCTTGAGGAGCCGGTTGCCTGGTATGGGCCGATCGTGATGAACACGCAGGCGGAACTCCGCCAGGCTATCAGGGAACTGAACGACGGCAGCTTCATCAAGCATCCCTGATCCCGGAAACCCGCGACCCTGGTCCGGCCGCGGGTTTCGATTATTCGGCGAGATTATTCGGCAATGTGCCGCAAAAACCGGCAGGACCGCGGGCTGACAGAACGGACATATCCTCCTAGGCTCCGCTGCCCGCTACCGTCGGAGTCCGACCCATGCGTCTGCTCGCCGTCGCCGATCTCCATTACTCCCTGCCCCAGTATGACTGGGTCGTCGGTGTCGCGGAGGACTACGACGTCGTGGTCCTGGCCGGCGACCACCTCGACCTGTCGTCGATGGTTGATATCCGGGCGCAGGTGGTGGTGGTTCGCAAATACCTGGACCGGCTCAGGACGAAGGCGCAGTTGCTGACCTGCTCCGGCAACCACGACCTCGATTCGCGCAACGAGTCGGGCGAGAAGGTCGCGCGCTGGATCCAGGAGCTCAATCGGATTGGCGTCCCCGCCGACGGCGATTCACTGCTGGTCGGCGACACCCTGTTCACCATGTGCGCCTGGTGGGACGGGCCGACGGTCAAGGAGGCGATCGGGGAGCAGCTCCGCGCCGATGCGGCCCGTCGTCCCGCACACTGGATCTGGGTTTATCACGCCCCGCCGGACAACAGCCCGACAAGCTGGGGCGGCAGCCGTTCCTTCGGTGACGCCGAACTCGGGAAATGGATTGGCGAATACCAGCCCGACTTCGTGTTTTCGGGCCATGTCCATCAGTCACCCTTCATCCAGGAAGGGTCATGGGTGGACCAGGTCGGCAAGACATGGATATTCAACGCTGGCCACCAGTATGGCGCACCGCCCGCCTATATCATCGTCGACACCGATCGGCGGGCGGCGTTGTGGTTCTCCGCCGCGGGCAGCCAGATCGTCCATCTCGACCAGCCGCTGATCCGGCCCATCGACCCGCTGCGGCAGGCGCCGAAATGGCTCACATCCGGGGATCGGGCTCCCGGTCCGATCCCGGGATGAAGTCTTCCTCCTGCTGGTGGATCAGCGCGTCGAGTACCTCTCCGACCATCCCGAGATGGTCGCCATGTCCCTCGAATTGCTGCTTGAGATCAACGAGATAGGTCGTCGCTGCGTTCAGGCGCTGGGCCAACAGCCTGGCAAGGAAGAAGGCGACCTCCGGGTGGCGCCTCATGAAGGCGGTGCCGTCCTCGGCAACGCGGGCGGTGACAGCCGTGGCTGCGCGCACAGTCGCGGTATGCGGCACGTCGAGCAGCACCGACATCTCACCGAACATCGATCCCGGTTCGCCTACCACCGCGACCGTCGTGTCGCCGCGGTCGACCTCAACCTCGCCGTCCTCGAGAATGAACAGCCGGCCCGACCATTTGCCCTCCTCAAGCAGGACGGCACCGGCTTCGAACCGCTCGATCGGGATGTCGGCACAGTAGTTGAGGATCTCACGCATCGTCTTTTCCCACGCTATCTGCCGGTGGCGGCACGAATGAAGGAGAGCCCGAGAACCCGCGACCTGTCGCGTTTCTCGAAGGCTTTCTGCTTCGCCATGCATGACGCGTACCGTTGATCGATGAAGCGCCGGACCTTGCGCTGCATGCCGATGCAGCCGGACGGCCCGGTCAGTTGCGTCGCCTCCCGGACAAAGACCTCGCCACAATTGACGAAGATCGAACGGTGGGTTTCCTCGTGCCGCTTGAGGCCAGCGACGAAATTCGTCCACATCGACTTCGTCGAGGCGCTCATCCGGCCGTAGTCGACCGCCTTCGGAAGCGTGAGCACGAAGCGCCAGCGAAACGTCAGGCTCGTCACCCGGCAGGCACCGTTCCTGGTCGCGACCTTGAGGTCCAGATCGTGGTCGTGGGTGAGGTTGGCGTAAGCGGCACCATCATCCGGATCCATGATCGGGTGAGCGTTCATGTAGCGCCAGACCTCCGGCGGCGTCGTGCCGCGGACGGGATGCGTGCGGTATTGCGTCGAATAGACCAGCCCGGCCGACGCCGGGGATGTCGCCAGGCAGCCGGCGAGCAGGGCCGGAAAAAGGCCGGCCAGCAGGCGGCGGCTTCGATAATCCATTGGCAATATCCCTCATTTGCGGATCACTGGTCGGGGTGTTCTGCCGCGCGGCCGCCGCAACCTGCGATGAATTGCCTCGCCATGAAGGCAGTTCGCCCAAAAAAGCGTCTGGCCATCGCGGTCGGCATTTGCGATGGGAGGCACAAGACAGACATTGTTATGCGGAGAACGCAACATGGCCATTCGTGTGGTCGTCTGGGGTGAGAATATCCATGATCGCGAAAACGAAATCGTTCGCGAACTCTATCCGAACGGGATGCATGGAACGATTGCCGAGGCGCTGAACCGGGACCCGGCCATCGAAGCAACGACTGCAACGATGGAACAGCCCGAGCACGGCCTGAGCGAGGAGCGCCTCGCCAATACCGACGTCCTGACCTGGTGGGGACACAGGGACCACGGCGGCGTCGACGACGCTGTCGTCGATCGCGTTGCGGAACGGGTATGGCAGGGCATGGGGCTGCTCGTCCTCCATTCCGGCCATTTCTCCAAGATCTTCCGGAAACTCATGGGTACGCCCTGCTCGCTGACCTGGCGCGAAGCGGGGGAGAAAGAGCGAATCTGGACGATAAATCGCGGACATCCGATCGCCCGGGGCCTCGCCCCCCATTTCGTCATTCCGCAGTCCGAGATGTACGGCGAGCCCTTTGCCGTGCCCGAGCCGATGGAGACGGTCTTCATCAGTTGGTATGACGGCGGCGAGGTGTTCCGTTCCGGCGTGACCTACCGGCGCGGCGGCGGCAAGATCTTCTATTTCTCGCCCGGCCACGAAGTCTACCCGATCTACAACGACGAGAATGTCAGAACGGTCCTGCGCAATGGCGTCAAGTGGGCCTACAATCCGGCGCCCGCCCTGGTCGGCATCAGCGACGCGCCGAACCGTCCCGCGTCCGAGGCCCTCGAACCGATCGTCGAGCGCGGGCCGACGCTTCACGCACCGGGCGAGACAGGGTTCCGCTAGGCCCGGCGATGGTACGCCTCCTCGTCATCGGCACCGGCGGCATGGCCCGCCAGCACGCGCTTTCATTCGGAATGCTCGAGGGCGTCGAGGTCGTCGCGGCGGTCGACCCGAATGAAGAACGACTCGCCGGCTTCTGCGAGGAGCACGGCATTTCCAACCGGTTCACCGATCTCGACGAGGCCATTCGCTGGAATGGTTTCGAGGCGGCGACCAACGTGACGCCGGACGTGGTCCACTACCCCACCACGATGAAGTTGATCGAAGCCAACAAGCACGTGCTTTGCGAGAAGCCGCTGGCGACCGACTACCAGCGCGCCATGGAGATGACCGAGGAAGCCGAAAAGCGCGGTATCATCAACATGGTGAACCTCAGCTATCGGGGCTCCCCCGCCCTCGACAAGGCCCGCCAGATCGTCCTCAGCGGCGAGATCGGCGAGATCCGCCACTTCGAGGCCTCCTTTCTGCAAAGCTGGCTGGTCGGCCATCACTGGGGCGACTGGCGGACCGAGGATCGATGGCTGTGGCGCCTGTCCACCAAGCACGGCAGCCACGGCGTCGTCGGCGACATCGGCATCCACGTGATCGATTTCGCGACTTATGCGGCCGCCAACGACATCGTCTGGATGGAAAGCCGCGCCAAGACCTTTCGCAAGGCCGACGGCGACCGGATCGGGGACTATCCGCTCGATGCCAACGACTCCTTCTCGATGAGCGTCGAGCTCGCGAATGGGGCACTCGGCGTGATCCACGCATCCCGCTGGGCGACGGGCTACGCCAATACGCTCCGCCTGGATCTGTTCGGCAGCCACGGCAGCCTGCAAATGACCACCGACGGGCGCAAGTCATGGCTCGGCAAGTGCACCGGCATCGACATCGACACGCAAACCTGGCGTGAGGTGACCTGCGCGCCGGTACCCTCGGTCTACAAACGCTTCATCGACGCGGTTCGCAGCGGCGTGAATACCGATCCGGCCTTCCGGCGCGGCGCGGAGATCCAGCGCGTGCTTGATCTCTGCCTCGAAGCGGGCGACCGCAGTCACGGTGGGGTAAGGCTCGATTAACGAATCAGCGTTTCGTTGCAACGGAACCACACCCGGCCGAAATCCACCGGAAGATACGGCTCACTACGCGCCAAACGGTTGCCGACGCACGTGAAATTCGGCACAGAAGAGTCACGGGAACGTGCGATGCTGCACGAAATCCATGATTCAGGGGCATACCTAGATGCGGAAATCGATTCTCCTTGCGGCCGGACTCGCGGTTGCCGTCCTTGCCGGGACGGAGGCGAATGCGGCCGTCAAGGCCTACTGGGATCAGGCGACCGGCAAGTGGCTCAAATACGATACCGATGCCAAACGCCAGGTGCCGAAGAACTACAAGCCGATCAGGCGCCAGGTGATCAGCTACGACGGTCCGTTCAAGAAGAACACAATCGTCGTCAACACCGCGGAGCGCCGGCTCTACTACATCCTCGGCAACGGCAAGGCGCTGAAATATGGCGTCGGCGTTGGCCGCGAGGGCTTCCAGTGGTCAGGCGCGAACACCATCTCGCGCAAGGCCGAGTGGCCGGGCTGGACGCCGCCGCCCGAGATGATTGCACGCGAGAAGAAGAAGGGACGCATCCTTCCCGAATATATGGAAGGTGGCCCGAAGAACCCGCTCGGCGCACGCGCGCTCTATATTGGCGGAACGCTTTACCGGATCCACGGATCGAACGAGCCCTGGTCCATCGGACGCGCGGTTTCGTCCGGCTGCATCCGGCTGACCAACGACGACGTCACCCATCTCTACAATCAAGCCAAGGTCGGTGATCGCGTCGTCGTTCTGACTGGCCGCGAAAGCCCGGCACGCCTCGCCGCCCTCGCGAATCCGCCTCCGCCGAAGCCGGCGGAGCCGGAGCCGGTCGTCGCCGAGGTCGATGTCGACGCCGAAGCCCCGCTGACGAAGGACGACCAGGTTGTCGTCGTGCCGGCGGCCGAGGAAGCTCCCGCCGACGAGGCCACCGGCTCCATCGCCGACGCGCCTCGGGTGAAGGATGACGATGTCCTGGTGGTTGCACCCGTCGCCGCCGCCGTCGAGGACGCCGACGTCCCGGCCGACGCCATCAAGGTCAAGGACGACGACGTGATCGTTCCCGTCAAGGTGGAGCCGGCGGGCGACGACGTCACGGAAGTCAAGGATGACGACGCGACCGTCCCCGCCAAAGTCGCCCCCGAAGGCGACGATGTGACTGCGGTCATGGAAAAGGACGAGGCAGCCGCCTCCCCGGTGACGGCCAACTAGACCGGAATCAGGCCGGCGCCCGGCTCACCCCGGGCGCCGCGACTCGCGACTGAGCCCCTGCCGCTCCAGGTCGGCAAGATAGGCGCTCCACAAGTCGCTATTCTCTTCCCCCAATCTGCGAAGATAGGCCCAGGTGAACAGGCCGGAATCGTGTCCGTCCGAGAAGGTCGGCCGGATCGCGTAATTGCCGACCGGATCGATCGCGGTGATCGCAACGTCGATCTTGCCAGGCACCGTCTTCCGCTGATCCGGCGCGTGCCCCTGGACCTCGGCCGACGGGCTCAGGACCCTGAGATACTCGGCCGGCAGGTCATACTCCGTTCCATCCTCGAAACGGATGAGGATCGACCGGCGATCATTGCGAAGCCGTATTTCGGTCGGCCAGGATTGTCTTTCGCTCATGCTCACTGACTAGGCCCGCCGCGGAGGAACGGCAAGGGGCAGCGGCTTTGAATTCCGCCGTCTTTCCGCTACATATCGTATCGATATGGCCAACTGAACCGTTCGAGGTAACGCCCCATGGGGGAATTGCTGGACAGCCGTGGCGCGCCGCTGGTCGATTCGTTCGGCCGGGCCATCACCTATCTGCGGGTATCCGTAACCGACCGCTGCGACTTCCGCTGCGTCTATTGCATGGCGGAAGACATGACGTTCCTGCCGAAGCGCGATGTGCTCTCCCTCGAGGACCTCGACCGGCTGTGCTCGGCCTTCGTCGCTCGCGGTGTCCGCAAGCTGCGGCTGACCGGAGGCGAACCGCTGGTCCGCAAGAACGTGATGAGCCTCATCCGGTCGCTTTCGCGCCATCTCGAGAGCGGTGACCTGGACGAGCTGACGCTGACGACCAACGGCTCCCAGCTTGCGCGTTTCGCCGACGACCTGGTTGCCTGCGGCGTAAAGCGGATCAACGTCTCCGTCGACAC
>NZ_JAGRLA010000099.1 GCF_020442045.1 Bauldia sp.
ATCTTCCCCTCCAACATTCAGGGCCTGCCGACCTGGTTCGAGGTGCGCGTCTGCGAACAGGGCTGGCTCGGCGCGCGCGGCGGCGCGGACCTCGTGGTCGCGATGAACCCGCAGACCTGGGACAAGGACGTCGCCGGGATCGATGCCGGCGGCTACCTCTTCTACGATTCGACCAAGCCGATGCCGGCCTCGAAGTTCCGCGAGGACATCACCGTCCTCGGCCTGCCGCTGACCTCGATCTGCAACGCGCGCTATACCGACCCGCGCCAGCGCCAGCTCTTCAAGAACATCATCTATGTCGGCGCGCTGGCCGAATTGCTCGGCATCGAGCCTACCGAGGTCGAGAACCTGATTGCCGAGCAGTTCAGGGGCAAGGACAAGCTGATCGCCCCGAATATCGAGGCATTGACGCTCGGCCGCGATGCCGTCCGCGCCGAATTTGGCGACGAGGGCATCGACCTCAAGATCCGGCGGGCGGACGCGGTTGGCGATCGCGTCTTCCTGGAGGGCAACGACGCCGCCGGCCTCGGCTGCGTCTATGGCGGGGCGACCGTCGCCGCCTGGTATCCGATTACGCCCTCGACCTCGCTCGCCGAGGCCTTCGGCAAGCATTGCCGGCGCCATCGTACCGATCCGGTCACCGGCAAGGCCCGATATGCGATTGTCCAGGCGGAGGACGAGCTCGCCTCGATCGGCATGGTCATCGGCGCCGCCTGGAACGGCGCCCGTGCCTTCACGGCGACCGCCGGGCCCGGTATCTCGCTGATGCAGGAATTCATCGGCCTCGCCTATTTCGCCGAGATCCCGGCGGTGATCTTCGACGTCCAGCGCGGCGGCCCGTCGACCGGCATGCCGACCCGCACCCAGCAATCGGACCTGAGCATCTGCGCCTATGCCTCGCATGGCGACACCAAGCACGTCCTGCTGCTGCCGGCCGACCCGCACGAATGCTTCGCCTTCGCCGCCAGCTCCTTCGATCTCGCCGACCGCCTCCAGACGCCGATCTTCGTCATGCTCGATCTCGACATGGGCATGAATGAATGGCTCTGCGAGCCCTTGGTGTGGGAGGAAGGCCGCCGCTACGACCGCGGCAAGGTGGTCACCGCGGAAGAGCTTGAATCCGGCAAGGCGTTCGGCCGCTACCTCGATGTCGACGGCGACGGCATCGCCTTCCGCACCTATCCCGGCACCCATCCGAACAAGGGCGCCTTCTTCACCCGCGGTACCTCCAAGACCCGCTACGCCCGCTACAGCGAGGAAGGTACCGACTATGTCGAGAACATGCAGCGGCTGCTGCGCAAGTTCGAGACGGCGCGGTCGCTGGTCCCCGAGCCGGTGCGCGAGGATGCCGACGAACCGGCCCGCATCGGCGTCATCTACTACGGCTCCACCACGCCGGCGATGCACGAGGCGATGGAGATGATCGGCGGGAACGGCCACCCGCTCGACCTGCTCAGGCTGCGCGCCTTCCCTTTCCACGAAAGCGTCGCCGACTTCATTGCCGAGCATGACTTCGTCTTCGTCGTCGAGCAGAATCGCGATGCCCAGATGCGGACGCTTCTCGTAAACGAATTGAGCATCGACCCGGCCCGGCTGGTACCGGTTCTCCACTATGACGGCACGCCGATCACCGCCCGCTTCATCGCCCGCGCCATCGGCGAGCATCTCGCCGCGCTGAAGGTGACACCACTGCGGAAGCAGGCGTCATGACCCTTCGGTTGGCGCCTGTCCGGGTCGCCGTTGCGCGCCATGCCAGATGCCAGGACAATCAGAGTGCCGTCCGGGTCGATTCGATGAACGATGATGTAAGGCAGCCCCGGGACCACGATCTCGCGCGTTCTCTCGAGCGCGCCGGCGTGGCCGAGCGTCGGAAATTTCGCGAGAAGCTCGGTCGTGCGCCGGATTCGATGGCCGACGCTGCGGGCGGCCGATGGATTGCGTTCCCGGATATATTCCTCGATCCCCCGGAGTTGGCGAATTGCCCGCGCGGTAAAGCGCGGCTTCATCGCTCGAAGCGTTTCCAGGCTTCGGCGACGTCGGCGTCACTGGCGAAATCTCCACGATCCGCCTCGGCGACGGCACGCTTCACCTCTTCTATCTGCTCAGGCGAAAGCGCGTATTCAGGCGGCGAGGCGCGGGCGAGTTCAAGCAGCAATTCCCCCGCGAGGTCCTGCTCCTCCGGCGACAATGCCTCGACGGCGCGAATTCCACGTTCCAGCATTTTCGTCATCGGTTCGTCTCCGAACGCCCGGCCCCGGGTATCGATCGCCCATCCCCGTTCAATATCGCCGCTGGGTGGGGCAAGCTCAAGGCAAAGCTCATGACCTACCTCGTCAAGCCGAAGCTGCATCATCCCAACCTGCCGAAGAACCGGCTGGGCTTCACCCGCCGCGACTATGAGGGGCCGGTCTCGACGCTCTGCGCCGGCTGCGGCCACGACTCGATATCCGCCGCGATCATCCAGGCCTGCTTCGAGCTCGACCTGCCGCCGCACAAGGTCGCCAAGATGTCGGGCATCGGCTGCTCGTCGAAGACGCCGACCTATTTCCTCGGCCAGAGCCACGGCTTCAACAGCGTCCATGGCCGCATGCCGTCGGTGGCGACCGGCGCCAGCCTCGCCAACCGCGAGCTCATCTATCTCGGGGTCTCCGGCGACGGCGATTCCGCCTCGATCGGCCTCGGCCAGTTCGCCCATTGCCTCAGGCGCGGCGTCAAGATGGTCTATATCGTCGAGAATAACGGCGTCTACGGCCTCACCAAGGGCCAGTTCTCGGCGACCGCGGATACCGGATCGACCTCCAAGCGCGGGGTCAGCAACATGGACGAGCCGCTCGACCTGGTGTCGATGGCGCTGCTCCTTGGCGCGACCTTCGTCGCCCGCGGCTTCTCCGGCGACAAGAAGCAGCTTGTGCCGATCATCAAGGCGGCGATCAGCCATCGCGGCATCGCCTTCATCGATTGCATCAGCCCCTGCGTCGCCTTCAACAACCACTCCGGCTCGACCAAGAGCTTCGACTATGTGCGCGAGCATAACGACGCGGTGAACGCCATCGACTGGATCGAGGGACGAGACGAGATCGTCACCGACTACGAGCCCGGCGCGGTGGAGGAAGTCACCCAGCACGACGGTACGGTGCTTCGCCTGCGCAAGCTCGACGAGGACTATGACCCGACCGACCGGCTCGGCGCCATGGCCTATATCCAGCGCCACCATGCGAAGGGCGAGGTGGTTACCGGCCTCCTCTACATGGACGACGCGCCCGGCGATCTCCACGACCGGCTGAACACGGTGGACATGCCGCTCAACCGGCTCGGCGAGGAAGACCTCTGCCCCGGCCCGGGGGCGCTCGCCGAGATCAATGCGGGGCTGAGGTAGCGGAGCGCCATTGCGTCCTTCGAGGCTCGGGCCAACGCCCTCGCGCCTCAGGATGGCCGGGAAGGACGCTTTGGCTGAAACCCAAACGCCTCGCCATGCTGAGGTGCACGGCGAAGCCGGGCCTCGAAGCAGGTATCGCGGACTTCACGCCACGTCCCCAAGCCCCTTGCATTCCGCCCGCCGTCAGGCCATCACCTCGCCCCATGTTCATCGTCACCGGCGGCGCCGGCTTCATCGGATCGAACCTCGTCCATGCCCTCAACGGGCTCGGCCATGACGACATCATCGTCGTCGACGACCTGACCGACGGCCACCGTTTCCGCAATCTCGCCACCGCCCGCATCGCCGACTATCTCGACCACTCCGATTTTCGTGACCGGATCGCCGAGGGCGGCGGCTTCGGGCCGGTCGAGGGGGTGTTCCACCAGGGCGCCTGTTCCGACACCACCGAGTGGGACGGGCGCTACATGCTCGACACCAACTTCACCTTCTCGAAGGAGATCTTCGCCTGGTGCCAGCAGCGCCGCGTGCCGCTGATCTACGCCTCCTCGGCGGCGGTCTATGGCGGTTCGCCGGATTTCGGCGAGACCAATGACGGCCTCCGCCCACTCAACGTCTACGGCTGGTCGAAGCTCCTCTTCGACCAGTGGGTGGCGCGCCGGGAGGAGCTGACGGCGAAGGTCGTCGGCCTGCGCTATTTCAACGTCTACGGCCATGGCGAGGCGCACAAGGGGCGGATGGCAAGCGTCATCCATCACTTCAGCCGCCAGGCCGAGACCGACGGCGTCATCAGGCTCTTCGGCGCCTCGCACGGCTTCGCGGACGGCGAACACCGGCGCGACTTCGTCTTC
>NZ_JAGRLA010000100.1 GCF_020442045.1 Bauldia sp.
GCATCCAGGCCTGGAAGGTGTCGCGGTCGCGGGCGATGGCGTCCCAGGCCTTGTAGAAGGCGTTGGCGCGCTTGTAGTAGCCGTGGGCATAGGACGGCCAGGCGCCGCCCGGGACGACGGCGATGGCGGTCACGGTCCAGGCCGGCAGGATGACGGCATTGGCCGAACGCGGGCCGAAGTCGTCGACCACCTCCTCGACGGTAACGATCGACCGTTTCGCCGCGAGTACCGCCTCCTTCTGGACGCCGACGATGCCTTCCAGAAGCACGTTGCCGGCGCGATCGGCGCGGAGCGCGTGAATAACCGCGACGTCCGGGCGAAGGGCCGGAACCGTCGCCAGCTCCTCTCCGGTATAGGGGCAGGTGACCGAGGCGATCCTCGGATTGACCTTCGGCAGGTCGACGCCGATGTAGCCGCGGAAGACGGCGAAGGGCAGGTTGGCGGCGCCGGCCTCGTAGGCATTGGCCATCGCGGCGTGGGAGTGTTCCTCGAGCGCCAGCGGCCCTGGCCAGCTATTCTCGACCGCGTCGCGCATGCGATGGAGCGAGCCGACGCCGGGATTACCGCCCCAGGAGAAGATCATCCGGTCGACGGCGCCCATGCCGATCAGCTGGTCGTAGATGAGGTCCGGCGTCATGCGGCTGACGGTGAGGCCTTTCCGCCCCTGGCGGATCACCTCATGGCCGGCGGCGAAGGGGATGAGGTGGGTGAAGCCCTCCATGGCCACGAAATCGCCGTCGCCGATATTGGCCGCGATCGCATCGTGAAGGGAAAGGAAGTCTGCCAAGGGACCGCTCCTAGCGCGACGTCTTCTCGTATCCGGCGAACCGCGCGTCCCGGAGGTTGAGCGAGCTGCCGATTGAACAGGCGAAGGCCACGACCGGGGCGAGCGCCGCCGCCCGCGGCATCGCGGCGATGTACTGGTGCGTCCTTCGAGGCTCTCCCGGCTCGCGGCCGAGGTCGCGCCTCAGGATGGCGATGTTGGTGCCAGTGGGGTGAGGGCATGTGGGGTGGGTGTTTGGCGGGGCTGCTATGATGCCGCCCATCGTCCGTCGCGGCGAACAATCCTCGCCATCCTGAGGTGCGCGCGCGAAGCGCGGGCCTCGAAGGACGCACGTCGTCATGGCGCGCCTCCGTCGTCGAGGGGAAGGCCGACATAGTTCTCGGCGAGGGCCGTCATCGCGGCGACCGAGGTGGTGACGTAATCGAGCTCGCCGATCTGGCGGCGGCGGTCGAAGGGCGAATCGTCGGGCGAGAGATGCAGCATGGTGGTCATCCACCACGAAAAGCGCTGGGCCTTCCAGACCCGGCGGAGGGCGCGGGTCGAATAGGCGTCGAGGCCGGCGGCGTCGCCCGCGCGGTAGAAGGCGGCAAGCGCCTCGGTCAGGTAACGGATGTCGGCGACGGCGAGGTTCATGCCCTTGGCGCCGGTCGGCGGGACGATATGGGCGGCGTCGCCGGCGAGGAACAGTCGGCCGTGGCGCATCGGCTCGACGACGTAGCTGCGCATCGGGGTGATGCCCTTCTGCAGGACAGGCCCGGGCTCGATGCCGGCGCCGTCGTCCTTCGTCGCGCTCCGCAGGCGCAATTCCTCCCAGAAGCGCTCGTCGGGCCAGGCCTCGATATCCTCGTCGGGGGCGACCTGGAGATAGAGGCGGCTGACCGCCGGCGAGCGTAGCGAGAGGAGGGCGAAGCCGCGGTCGCTGTGGCAATAGGCGACCTCCTCCGCCGCCGGCGGCGAATCCGACAGGACGCCGAGCCAGGCATAGGGGTAGACGCGCTCGTAGCCGGTGAGGATGCCTTCGGGGACGCTCTCCCGGCAGATGCCGTGGAAGCCGTCGCAGCCGGCAATGTAGTCGCAGGCGATCTCGTGCCCGGCCTCGTCCTTGCGATAGCGGATGACCGGCGCGTCGCCATCGATGTCGTGGATCGACGTGGCGGAGACCTCGAAATGGATGACGCCGCCGTCGGCGAGGCGCGCGTCGATGAGGTCCTTCACCACCTCGCCCTGGCCATAGATGGTGATGCGCTTGCCATCGGTGAGCGACGGGAAGTCGACGCGATGGCGTTCGCCGTTGAAGCGGATCTCGATGCCGTCGTGGATCAGCCCCTCATCGAGCATCCGCTCGCCGAGACCCGCCTCGATCAACGTGTCGACCGTGCCCTGTTCGAGGACGCCGGCGCGGACGCGGTTCTCGACATGGTCGCGGCTCCTGTCCTCGATGACGATCGAGTCGATCCCCTGGCGGGCGAGCAGGTGGGAGAGCAGCAGCCCCGAAGGGCCTGCGCCGACAATCCCGACCTGCGTCCGCTGTTTCATGATGGCGCCTGCTGACCCCTCTCCCGGATTTCCAATGCCGATTTGCATTCGCAAATCGGGAGAATCCGGCCTCCCCCACAAGGGGGGAGGCAAGTTCTGTTCTGGCCGGTGGCGGTTGCATGAAGTGGCATCAAGGGCACCTCTAGAACGGGTAGTGCATGGGTTCGGTCTGGATGGTGATCCAGCGGAGCTCGGTGAATTCGTCGATCGCGGCCTTGCCGCCGAAGCGGCCGTAGCCGCTCGCCTTGGTGCCGCCGAAGGGCATCTGCGCCTCGTCGTGGACAGTCGGGCCGTTGATGTGGCAGATGCCGGATTCGATGCGCCGCGCCACCTTCATGCCGCGCGCGATGTCCTTCGTGTAAACCGCTGACGACAAACCATATTCCGTGTCGTTGGCGATGCGGATGGCTTCCTCTTCACCGTCGACCCGGATGATGCAGACGACCGGCCCGAAGGACTCCTCGTCGTAGATGCGCATCGATGGCGTGACCCTGTCGATGACGGTCGCGGCCATGATCGAGGTGTCGCTCGGGCCGCCGGTGGCAATGGTCCCGCCCTTGCCGACCGCATCCTCGATCAGCTCGCCAACGCGGGCGACGGCGCCCCTGCTGATGCAGGAGCCGATGACGACATGGCCGCGGGGATCGCCGGACGGAAGGGCAGCGGCGCGAGCGGCGAATCTCTCGACAAAGGCGTCGGCGATCGTCTCGTCGACGACGATCTTCTCCGTCGACATGCAGATCTGGCCGGCATTGGCGAAGGCGCCGAAGACCGCGGCATTCACCGCCTCGTCGAGATCGGCGTCATCGAGGACGACGAGCGGCGCCTTGCCGCCGAGCTCGAGCAGCACCGGCTTCAGGTAGCGGGCGCCGGTCTCGGCGATGATGCGGCCGACCCGGGTCGAGCCGGTAAAGTTGATCCGCC
>NZ_JAGRLA010000101.1 GCF_020442045.1 Bauldia sp.
AGCTTCCCTGGGGCGATCTCGACATCGACATCGTGATGGAGTGCACCGGCATCTTCACGTCCAAGGAAAAGGCGTCCGCGCACCTGTCGGCCGGCGCGAAGCGGGTCCTCGTTTCGGCGCCCGCCGACGGCGCCGATCTGACGGTCGTCTACGGCGTCAATCACGACAAGCTCTCCAAGGAGCACATGGTCGTTTCCAACGCCTCCTGCACGACGAACTGCCTGGCTCCGGTCGCCAAGGTGGTCAACGACGCGTTCGGCATCGAGAAGGGCTTCATGACCACGGTCCACGCCTATACGGGCGACCAGCCGACGCTCGACACGATGCACAAGGACCTCTACCGCGCCCGCGCTGCCGCGATGTCGATGATCCCGACCTCGACCGGCGCGGCGAAGGCGGTGGGCCTGGTGCTGCCGGAGCTCAAGGGCAAGCTCGACGGCGTGTCGATCCGCGTGCCGACCCCGAACGTCTCGGTGATCGACTTCAAGTTCGTGTCGAAGAAGCCGGTGACGGTCGACGAGGTGAACAAGGCGCTGGTCGCGGCGGCGGACGGATCGCTGAACGGCATCCTCGCCTACACGGACGAGCCGCTGGTCTCGATCGACATGAACCACAATCCCGCATCGTCGACCTTCGCGCTTGACCAGACCAAGGTCATCGAGGGCAATCTGGTGCGCGTGATGTCGTGGTACGACAATGAGTGGGGCTTCTCGAACCGCATGTCCGACACGGCGGTGGCGTTCGGAAAAACCATATAGGATCCGGACCCGGCCTTCTTGCCGGCTCTTTTCCGGTGGAAGATGACCGACGCCCGGCAGATGGCTGCCGGGCGTTTTCGCATTTCGGCGCATGTCCGGCGGTCATGGCGATACCGGCGTTGCTTTGGGGGCGGATTGCCGTTTCAATGAACCGGCCGGCGTCGGGGCGCGATTCCCCGGCCGCGTGGCGATCGGGACGCGCAACGCAACTCCGGGAGGCAAGCGCGACGACGGAAGGGATTTGAGGCGGGATGATAGACTGGATCTATGCGGTTACGCTGATCGGCACGATCCTCGTGCTCGTCGCCGCCTTCTCCAGCCTGCTGGCCTTCCGCTTCGGCACGCCGCTGCTGCTCCTGTTCCTCGGAATCGGCCTCGTCGCCGGCGTCGACGGGGTCGGGCTCGATTTCGACAATGCCGGCGTCGCCTATTTCATCGGCAGCCTGGCGCTCGCCGTCATTCTCTTCGATTCCGGCTTTGGCACGCCGATCCAGTCGTTCCGGCACGCGGCGTTCCCAGCACTTACGCTCGCCACCGTGGGCGTCGTCATCACGGCGCTGGTCTTCGGGCTGGCGGCGCGGCTTTTGCTCGGGCTCGGCTGGATGGAATCGATCCTGCTCGGCGCGATCGTCGGCTCGACGGACGCCGCCGCGGTGTTCTTCCTGTTGCGCGTCGGCGGCATCAACATCCGCGACAAGGTCCGCTCGACGCTGGAAATCGAATCCGGGTCCAACGATCCGATGGCGATCTTCCTCACCATCGCGCTTGTCGAGATCATCGCGGCGGGCACCGCGCTCGACGAGCTGAGCTGGGAGGTGCTGCTGCGCTTCGTGCTGCAGATGGGTCTCGGCCTGATCGCGGGCTATCTGGGCGGACTGTTGATCGTCGGGCTGGTCAACCGGCTGAACATGGAGCGCGGGCTGACGCCGATCTTCGTCATCGCGCTGTCGCTGCTCGTCTTCTCGGTGACCGGCGTCGTCGGCGGAAGCGGCTTCCTCGCGGTCTATGTCGCCGGCCTCCACGCGGGCAACCGCAACATGCGCTCGGCGCCGAC
>NZ_JAGRLA010000102.1 GCF_020442045.1 Bauldia sp.
CGGCCGCCGCCGCGCTGGCGGCCTTGCGCGGCGCTGTGGATGCGGCCGGCTTCATCGAGGCCGATGCGCCGCAAGCGGAGCGCTATCTGCATGACTGGACGGGCGATTATCTCGGCAGCGCGCTTGCGGTGCTCCGCCCCTCGCGCGTGGAAGAGGTGCAGGCGATCGTCAGGGTCTGCGCTGAACACGGACTTGCCCTGATCCCGCAAGGAGGCAACAGCGGGCTGGTCGGCGGCGCCACCCTTGAGGGGCCGCCGCGCGCCATCGTGGTGTCGCTGGAACGGCTCAACCGCATACGGTCCATCGATCCGGAGAATTTCACCCTTGCCGCCGATGCAGGCGTGATCCTTCAGGTGTTGAAGGACGCGGCGGAGGCCAGGGACATGCTGTTTCCGCTGGCGCTCGGCGCGCAGGGGTCGTGTCAGATCGGCGGCAACGTCTCGACCAATGCCGGCGGCATCAACGTATTGCGCTACGGCATGACGCGCGACCTGGTTCTCGGCATCGAGGCGGTTCTGCCGGACGGCAGCCTGTTCGAAGGCATGCACGGGCTGAGGAAGGACAATCGCGGCTACTCCCTGGCGCAGCTCCTGATCGGCGGGGAGGGGACACTCGGCATCGTGACCGGCGTCGAGGTCAAGCTGTTTCCCCGGCCCGCCAATGTCGAGACGGCCTATCTCGGACTCGCCTCCTTCGCGGACGCCATGGCGGTCTTCGGCATGGCGCGCCGTGTCTGTTCGGATCTTCTCACCGCGTTCGAGGTGATCGGCGCGGAGTGCATTCCGCTTGCCCGTATCGCCGCCCCCGATACGCGTCTGCCGCTCGAGGGCGAATGGCCGGTTCATGTCATCATGGAACTGGGATGTTCCGCGGCGATCGATGGCCCTGCGCTGATGGAGGCGTTGCTGACCGAGGCCTTCGAGGCCGGACTCCTCGGCGACGGAGCGCTGGCGCAGAGCCGCGCGCATGCGGCTGATTTCTGGGCGATCCGGGAGAATCTTGTCGAGGGCCAGGCAAGGCGCGGCCGCCATATCCGCACCGATCTGTCGGTGCGGCTGAGCAAGGTCCCCGAGGCCATCGAGCGGTCGCGCGCCTATATCGTCGCCGACTGGCCGGGCTGGGAACCGCTCGCATACGGACACGCCGGCGACGGCAATATCCATGTCAATGTCATGCCGCCGGCGGGCATGGCAAACGACGAGATCAGACAAAGCGGCAAGGCGATGCTCGACGGGCTATACGCCATCGTGCGGGCGCTCGGCGGCTCGTTCAGCGCCGAGCACGGGGTCGGCCGCAGCCGGCGCGATGTCTACTGGGACTGGCTGTCGGCCGACGAGAGGGCGGCGGTCATGGCGATCAAGACGGCGCTCGATCCGCACGGCATCATGAATCCAGGCGCGCTCATTCCCGAATAGCCGGCAATTCGAGCCGGCCGGGATTTCGGGGAGTCCCCGATGCGATGCTAGGCTCGGTCCTCGAGCGCCTGCCTGGCGGTCTTGACGGCCTCGGCGGCATTCTGGGCGATGGCCTTGAAGCGGCCTTCGCGGATGTCGTCCGTCTTGGCGATCCACGTTCCGCCGACGGCCACGACCTGCTTGACGGCCAGCCATTCGCCGATCGTCGCCTGGGTGACGCCTCCCGTCGGGATGAAGCGCACGCCAAGATGCGCGAAGGGAGCCGCGATGCCGCTGATCGCCTTGGGACCGCCGGCAACGCCGGCGGGGAAGAACTTCGCGAGCCTGACGCCGCGCGCCGTTGCGAGCGTAAGGTCGGTTGGCGTCATGATGCCCGGGCAGAAGGGCAGGCCGGCCTCCTTGGCGGCATCGACGATGTCCGGATCGTAGCCGGGGGCGAGCGCGAAGCGTGCGCCGCTGTCGATGGCGCGGCGGAGGCTGTCGCGGTCGAGGATCGTGCCGGCGCCGATGACGAGCTCGGGCCGGGCGTCGCGGATTGCCGCCAGCACGTCGGCCGCGGCCTCGGTGCGGAAGGTGATCTCGGCGACCGGCAATCCGCCTTCCAGTAGGGCATCGGCCAGCGGAACGGCGTCCGCGGCCTTCTCGATCGCGATCACGGGCACGACGCCCAGGCTGGCGATGACATCGATCGGGTTGCTCATGCTTCTTCCAATGCTTGCTCGAAAATCGGTTCAGCCGCGCTGTACACGGCTTCTATCGGTGAAAGAGACGGCGCACAACACCTTCAACGCAAGGATCGGGCGAGCGGAATCGCCGGTACAGGGGAAGGGGACGCTGAAGCCGCGATCCGCCGCGCCTCGGACATGGGGGGTGCCTTTCGTGGCCTCGCAGCGGGATAGGAGCCGGTCTGTTTGAGAATGTGCATCGCGAGCACGTCACGAACAGTGTCCGCTCGTGTGGCAGACGTTCACCACGGTCGACCTTTCCGTCCCCGGACTTCCTGGTGAACGGAACGACAGGAGCGGTCGGTCGAGCTTCCTGTCTCCTGACCTGACGTCGATGGTCGGATTCTATATAGAATCATTTCCTCCTATTAGAACGTGATTCATACTGGCCGACCGTGAGAAGAGAGACGATATGAAGAAAGCGAAGACGGAAAAACACGCGCCCGAAAGGCCGTCTCGATCAAGGTCAGCTGCGCCCGCCGGAACTGCCTACACATCCGAACTTCGGCAGA
>NZ_JAGRLA010000103.1 GCF_020442045.1 Bauldia sp.
CACGTCCTCCGCGACGCCGCAGGATGTCTTCCGCAAGGCGATCCAGGAAGCCGGGATGCGTGGCGGCGCGCCGCGCGAATCGGATGCGCGCGCGCGGATCGCGGCGCGCGCCGAGGCGGCCCGCCACAATGCGACCGCGCCGGACCTCAGGGGTACGCCCGACGCGAGGCCGGCGCCGCCGCGCGAGCCAGTTCGCCGGATGCCGCCTCCGCCGCCGCCACCGCCCCCCGAAGCCGAGAATTACGTCGAGTATGAAGCCGAGGAGGAATACCTCCCGGCAAGCGGCTACCGCCTTCCGGCCGCCGCCAGGGCGGAAACGCGGGGCGACGAGCCGCGTCTTGCCCCGGAATATGATCAGGATCAGGGGTGGGAGGACGTGCCGCCACCCCCGCCGCCTGGCGGGCGCGGCGGGGACGGCCCGAAGGTCGACAAGGGCGACCGCCTGGCCTTCGCCCAGAAGCGCCGTGGCCGCGGCTATGTCGATGCCGAGATCGCCGAGGACGACCTTGGCGACGCCAAGCCGAAACGGTCGCGGCTGCCGGGCATCATCCTGACGGTCCTGATCATCGGCGTGGTGGGCGGTCTCGCGGCGCTCGGCTGGTCACAGCGCGCGATCCTCACCGACCTGCTCGCGTCGTTCGAGTCGAGCGAGCCGCCGACGCTCAGCGAGGCGCCGGCCGACGGGCCATCCGAGACCTCGAAGAATGCCGACCGGCTGCTGGCCAGCGATCAGCCCGCCGATCCCAATGTGCGGGTCGTCGGCGGAGACGACGAAGCCGGATCCGACATGGAGGCGATGCCCGGCGCCGATGTCGTGCCGGCCGTCCCGGCGTCGGCCGATGCCGGCGCATCGCCGGATGCCCTGGTTGCCCAGAAGGCGATCCTCTACGAGGAGCCGGTGGGCGATGCGGGCGACGGCGCCGGTGTCACCGCGATCAACGCGGCGGTCACCTGGCGGTTCATCGAAGACGGGCCGAACGGTCCCGAAGTCGAGGCGCGGCTCGATGTTCCCGAGCGGGACATGACGGTTCGTTTCACCTTCCACAAGAACCAGGACGCAACCCTGCCGGCCAGTCACCTGATCGAGGTGACGGTCGACACGCCGGCCAACTTCCCCGGCCAGGGCGTCAACGAGGTTCCGCGCGTCGTGCTCAAGTCGAGCGAGGAGGAGCGCGGCCAGCCGCTGGTCGGGGCCGCCGCCAAGGTCGCCGACGGCTTCTTCTGGATCGCGCTCTCCGCGAACCAGAATGACATCGCCGCGAATGTCGCGCTGCTCAGGGCAAGGAACTGGATCGACCTGCCGTTCGTCTACGGCACCGGCCAGCGGGCGATCCTGACCTTCGAGAAAGGCACGCCCGGAGAGCGCGTCTTCGAGGAAGCCTTCGCCGCCTGGGGAACCGGCTAGGCGCTTACGACATGGCAGCCGGTCATTTAACCGGCTTGCCCTTTCCCCGTCGGCCTGCAATGCTGACCCTGTTCCGAGGGGTGTTCGTTTTCGAGCTGAGATGACCTGACGGTCGAACCCTTCGAACCTGATCCGGGTCATGCCGGCGAAGGGAACGGAACGGGTTTATCCGACTCCTCGTCACATGACCGGATCGCTTTGGGAGGCGATTGGCCGGTCAATGTTGTTCGAGGCGATCTCGATAGCCGGACTCCACCGCGGCGGCGGGCGATGATCCTCGTCCGCGCCTTCTTCGTCGCCGTCGGGCTGATCGTCGTCTGGCAGGCGATCATCCTGGTCTTCGCACCGCCGGCCTTCATGCTGCCCGCGCCGGTCGCGGTCTTCGAGGCGCTGCGCGACCGGCCCAGCCTCTGGCGGGTCGATGCGGTGACCACCGCCACGGAGACGGTGATCGGCCTCGTCGCCGGCACGGCTCTCGGCATGCTGCTCGCCCTGGTGATGAGCTTCCTGCCGACGACCAAGCGAATGCTGCTGCCGCTGATGGTGGTGAGCCAGGCGCTGCCGGTCTTCGCCATCGCGCCGCTGCTCGTCCTGTGGCTTGGCTTCGGGCTCGCCTCGAAGATCGTCATGGCGACCATCGCGATCTTCTTTCCCGTCGCCTCCGCCTATAACGACGGCCTCGCGCGCACCGACGGCAACCTGCTCGAGCTTGCCCGCCTCTACGGCGCCAACCACGTCCAGCAGGTCGCGTTGCTGCGCGTCCCCTCGGCGCTGCCCGCGCTGATCACCGGCATCCGGCTTGCCGCGGTCTACGCGCCGATCGGCGCGCTGATCGGCGAGTGGGTCGGGGCCTCGTCGGGGCTCGGCTACGCCATGCTCCAGGCCAATGCCCGTTCGCAGACGGCGGTGATGTTCGCCTGCCTGTTCCTGCTTGCCGCGATGTCGGTGCTGCTTCGCGCCGGCGTCGACTTCTTCACCCGCGACCTGACTCCATGGGTCCCGGAAACCACCTGATGGGAGTGAAAATGACTGCTCGTTTCCTGTTTGCGGCCTTTGCCCTGATGCTTGCCGCGGTCCCCGCCTCCGCCGCCGACAAGCTGACGGTCCTGCTCGACTGGTTCGTCAATCCCGACCATGCGCCGCTGGTCATCGCGGCGGAGGGCGGCTATTTCGAGCGTCACGGGCTCGATGTCGAGCTGATCGCGCCGGCCGATCCGAGCGCGCCGCCGCGTCTCGTCGCCGCCGGCCAGGCCGATATCGCCATCACCTACCAGCCGGACCTGATGCTTCTCATCAACGAGGACCTGCCGCTCGTCCGCTTCGCGACCCTGATCGAGACGCCGCTCAACGCGCTGATCGTGCTTAAGGACGGTCCGGTCAAGACGCTTGCCGACCTCAAGGGCAAGAAGGTCGGCTTCTCGATCGCCGGCATCCAGGACGCCTATCTCGACGGGATCCTGAAGTCGGTCGGATTGACCACCGACGACGTCGAGATGGTCAACGTCAACTTCAACCTGGTCAGCGCCCTGCTCTCCGGCCAGGTGGATGCGGCGATCGACGGCTACCGGAATTTCGAGCTGACCCAGCTCGAGATCGAAGGCAAGCCGGGCATCGCCTTCTATCCCGAGGAGCACGGCGTGCCGATCTATGACGAGCTGATCTTCGTCGCCAAGTCGGACCGGCGCGACGACCCGCTGCTCGGCCGCTTCGTCGCCGCGATCGAGGAAGCGACGGTCTTCCTCACCAACCATCCGGACGAGGCGCGGGAGATGTTCCTCGCGTCCCATCCCGATCTCAACGACGAGCTCAACCGGCGCGCCTTCGACCTCACCCTGCCACGCTTCGCCAAGCGGCCGGCGGCGCTTGATGCCGGCCGTTATCAGCGCTTCGCCGAATTTCTCGCGGCGCAGGGACTGATCGACGGGATTCCGCCGGTGGACGACTACGCGGTCGTGCCGCGCTGACCGCGGAAAGTGGACGGCCGCCCCCGGGCAGGGGCGGCCGCGAATTTCAGGCGAAGGTGACCTTGCCGGTGGCGATGTCGTAGCCGCCCGACGCCGTCTTGAGCTTGCCCGCCTTCCGGGCTTCCGAGAGGATCGGCGTGGCGGTCGCCGCATATTCGGCGTTGAGCCTGGCATTCTCCGCGGTCGCCGCGGCCAGCAGATCGTCGGGATTGGCCGCCATCGCGGCCTCGACGGCCGGACGGATCGCATCGATCAGGCTCGGCAGATGACCGGGCAGCTCGGTACCATTCTTGACGGCATCGATCGTGGCGCCGATCGCGCCGCAGGCCGAATGGCCGAGCACGACGATCGTCTTGATGCCGAGAACCAGGGAGCCATATTCCAGGCTTGCCAGCCCATCCTCATTGATGAAGTTGCCCGCGACGCGAACGACGAACAGATCGCCCGGCCCCTGGTCGAAGATCACCTCGGGCGCCACCCGCGAATCGGCGCAGCTGACGATGGCGGCGAATGGCGCCTGTCCGCGGGCGCGCTCGGCGCGGCCAGGGGAAAAATCGGTGTTGATCGGCGTATTCGCCACGTAACGGGCATTGCCGTCGATCAGGCGCTGGATCGCTTCGTCCGGATTGCCCGGGTCGGCATCTTCGGCCCGCGCGGCGATCGGGTGAAGGGGAATGGTCGCCGCCGCAGCCAGCGCGACAGCGCCGCCTCGAATCAGGCTGCGACGACTAAGGCTGGCGATGCATTGCTGGCACATGGGCCATCTCCTCCGGTTGGACGGCGGAGATTGCGCCTCGGCTTCCTTTCAAGTGATTAATTTCAATATCGAAATTGCGTCTATGCACCCATGGCGCCGCCGCCATCGACGACGATGTCCTGCATGGTGAGGTAGGTTGAACGGTCCGAGAGCAGGAAGGCGACGACGTCGGCGATCTCCTCGGATCGCGCCAGCCGTCCGAGCGGGACGGGGAGGCGGTAGGCATCGAGATTGCCGCCGACCACGACTTCCGGGGTCTCCATCGTCGCCATGAGGCGCTGGACCATGCCGGTCTCGGTGACGCCCGGCGACACGCAGTTGACCCGGATGTTCCGGGGCGCGAGCTCGAGGCCCGCGACGCACATCAACTGGGCGACCGCCGCCTTCGAGCCGCAATAGGCGCCCTGCGCGATGCGCGGTGTCCGCGCCGCCGTCGAGGCGATGGCGACGATCGAGCCCTGCTCGCGCGGGATCATCCGGCGGGCGACCGCCTGGACGACGAGGAAGGCCCCCTTGACGTTGACGTTGAAGGTCGCGTCGAAATCGGCCTCGGCCATCTCGGCGACCTGCCCGAATTTCTGGATGCCGACGACATGGGCGAGGCCGTGGATCGGGCCGACGGTGTCCTCGACGATCGAAACGCAGGCCTCGACCGCTGGTCCGTCGGTGACGTCGAGGGTGAAGGCGCGGCAGTTGTCGCCGAGATCCTTCGCCAGTGCCGTCACCCCGTCTCCGTTGACGTCGGCGACGGCGAGATGCACGCCCGCCGCGTGCAGCGTCCGCGCCACGCCCTCGCCGATTCCCGTCGCCGCGCCGGTGACCAGCGCTACCTTGCCGTCGAGACCGGCAAATTCTTCCGCCATGGATTCCCCCCTTCAGAACTGGACTGGCGTGCACACCCATACCGTCCGTCGCCGTCGCGCGAAACCGAAAAAGGGTCGCGGACGGCGCCGCGCAAGGGCCAGGCCGAATACCTGCCCTCGTTTCCGGGAGGCCGAAGTGCTATCGTCCATCGCGCTGGAGTGCCTGATATGGGACAGCCGGTGAGCAGACTGGCCGCCGCGGCTTTGGCAATCACGTCGTTGTCAGTGCCGTCTCAGGGTTTCGAGGCTTCCGCGGTGGAGCGCCTGAGGACATCGAACCAGTGCGCGGGTTGCGACCTCACGGAAGTGGTCCTTTGGAACGCGGCGCTGGGTGGTGCCGACCTTCGCGGGGCCAAACTTCACGGCGCCCTCCTTGCGAGCGCCACGCTGACCGGGGCGAACCTCGCGGCCGCCGACCTGACGGAGGCGGTGATGAGCCGCGCCGACCTGTCGGGCGCCGATCTCCGGGAGGCCGACGCCACCAATGCCGAACTCGCCTGGGCCCGACTCGTGAAGGCGCGGCTCGGCGGCGCGAATCTCTGGAACGCCAACCTGTCCGACGCGCGAATTGCGCATGCCGATCTCACCGGCGCCCGGCTGACCTATGCCAAGCTGTGGCGTGCCGATCTCTCCGGAGCCGTCCTGCGCGGAGCAAACCTGAAGGACGCCCACCTGGCCGACGCGATCCTCACCGGGGCGGACCTCGCCGGTGCGATATTCTGCAACACGACGATGCCCGACGGCCGGATCGACAACAGCGGCTGCTAGGCTTGCCTCGGCGCCGCGCGCGTCAGGCGCCGGCGGCTTCCGTCTCGATCTCGGCGCGGGCGCGCTCGAGTTCCCTGGCGCCTTTCCTCACCGCCTTCTGGACCTTCTCGAAGGCGCGGACCTCGATCTGGCGGACACGTTCGCGCGAGACGCCGAATTCGCCGGAAAGCTCTTCCAGCGTGATCGGATCCTCGGCCAGCCGGCGCGCCTCGAAGATGCGCCGCTCGCGGTCGTTGAGAACGCCCATGGCGTCCTTGAGGAGCTGGCGACGGCTGTCGAGCTCCTCGTTCTCGGCGTAGCGCTCCTCCTGGTCCGGCGAATTGTCGACCAGCCAGTCCTGCCACTGGCCGCCGCCGTCCTCGTCGCTGCGCAAGGGCGCGTTCAGCGAGGCGTCGCCGCCAAGCCGCCGGTTCATCGAGATGACGTCGTCCTCGGGCACCCCGAGCTTCTCGGAGATCTCCTTCACCTGCTCGGGATTGAGGTCTCCGTCCTCGAGGGCGCTGATCTGGCCCTTGACCTTGCGCAGGTTGAAGAACAGCCGCTTCTGGTTCGCGGTCGTCCCCATCTTGACCAGGCTCCAGGAGCGCAGGATGTATTCCTGGATCGAGGCCTTGATCCACCACATGGCATAGGTGGCGAGGCGAAAGCCCTTGTCGGGCTCGAAACGCTTGACCGCCTGCATCAGGCCGACGTTGCCCTCGGAGATGACTTCGCCGATCGGCAGGCCGTAGCCGCGATAGCCCATGGCGATCTTGGCGACGAGCCGGAGGTGGCTGGTCACCAGTTGATGCGCGGCATCGCGATCCCCATGTTCCTTGTAGCGCTTGGCGAGCATGAACTCCTCGTCCGGCGCGAGCATCGGGAACTTGCGGATTTCGGTCAGGTAGTGCGAGAGGCCGGATTCGCCGCTCGCGATAACAGGCAGGCTTGCACGGGCCATGGTCTGGCGCCCCTTTCTTCCCCCGGCAATTCCGGCGGGAACTGCTGCCGTGCCTCCCAATAGGCCACGGCGAACACGCTATATAGGTACGATATTGGCCGGGAAAAGCGCCGGCATTGCGGCGTTGATGATTGTCCAGTCTTTACAGTGACTTGAGCGCGGATATCAGCGCCGCCATGTCGGCCGGGGGCGGGCGCTCGAAGGCCATTCCGGCGTGGGTCGAGGGATGCTCGAAGCCGAGCCGCCAGGCGTGCAGGGCCTGCCTGCCGAAACCCGAGAAGGCGTCGCGCATGGGTTCGGGCAGCCGGGCGACCTTGGTCGCGAAGCCCGCGCCATAGGCCTGGTCGCCGATCACCGGATGCGCGATCGAGGCGAGATGGACGCGGATCTGGTGGGTGCGGCCGGTCTCCAGCCGGCATTCGACCAGCGAGGCGACCGGCGTGGCGCCTTCCGGGAATCGCTCGACCACCGTGTAACGGGTGACGGCGTGGCGGCCGCCGCTCCGCCTGATCTCGATCTTCTCGCGGTTCTGGCTCGACCGGCCGAGGGGGGCGTCGATGGTGCCATGGGGCCGGCCGGGCGCTCCCCAGCAGAGCGCGAGATAGGCGCGTTCCAGCGGCCCCTCGCGGCCGTGATCGGCGAACTGGGCGGCGAGGCTCTGGTGGGCGCGGTCATTCTTGGCGACGACCAGCAGGCCGCTGGTATCCTTGTCGAGGCGGTGGACGATGCCCGGCCGCGAGACGCCGCCGATGCCTGAAAGGCTCGGGCCGCAATGGGCGATCAGGGCGTTGACCAGGGTGCCGGTGCGGTTTCCGGCGGCGGGATGGACGACCATCCCGGCCGGCTTGTCGACGACGATCAGGTCGTCATCCTCGTAGACGACGTCGAGGGCGATCGGCTCGCCCTCCGGCTCGGCCGGCTCCGGCGGCGGCAGGGTGACCGTGATCGCCTCTCCCGGTTTGACCGGCCTTTTCGGCTCCTCTATCGTCGCGCCGCCGATTGCGACCATTCCCGACACGATGAGGGCCTTGGCGCGGTTCCGCGACAGATCGGCGATGGCGCGGGCCAGATAGGCGTCGAGTCGGGAGCCGCTCCCGGCCTCGTCGACGACAACCTCGATACGCGTTCCGACCTGACCGGCTGACATGGCTGATCCATTCGACGACGAAGACGAAAAGCCGCTCGACCCCGCCGTCCTGCGGGTTCAGCAGCGGCTGCGCCGGCTCATGCTGATCGCCGGGCTGACGTTGGGAATCGGCATCCTCGCCGTCTTTGGCGGCATCGTCTACCGCATATTGCAGGACGATACGGCCAGGCCGGCGGCGCTGCCGAAGGATGCCGCGACGCCGACGATCTCGCTGACCGAGCTGGGACTTGCGCCGGACGCCCGCATCGTCTCCTCCGCCCTCGATGGCAATCGTCTTTCGCTGACCTATGCCGACGCGGCCGGAACCACCATCGTCGTCTTCGAGATGCCGTCGATGACGGTCGTCGGCCGGCTGCGGGTCACCGACGAATAGACCCCCGGGGTTCAGCGACCCTTCCGAATCCGCTATGCCTTTCCTGGGCCGAGCGATCAGGCAGGCGACCGGCGAGGCAGGCAGGTGGAGCGCAAGCGCGGGCAGGGACCGATACCGACCACCTTCGACGGTGTCCTGGCGGCGATCGTCGCCGGCTTCCTGCTGTTCGCGACGTTCCTAACGCTTAAGCCCTTCATCCCGGCGATCCTCTGGGCGATCGTGCTGGCGGTGTCGGCCGCGCCCCTGCATGGCCTGATCGAGCGGAAAGTCGGCAACCGGCGGCGGCTCGCCGCGCTGATCACCAGTGTCATCCTGGTGCTGATCCTGGTCGTGCCGGCGATCGGGCTGACCCGCGGGATCATCGCCTACACCCCCGGGCTGCTCGCCTGGGTCAATGCGGTCTCGGCCGACAGCGTGACGACGGCGCCGCAAAGCATCAGGAACCTGCCGTGGGTCGGCGACGTTCTCAGCCGCAACTGGGAGCTGATCGTCGGCGAGGGCAAGAGCTACATCGCCCATTTCCGGGACGACATCGAGCAGTGGCTGGTCTGGGGCCTGCAGGAGGTCGAGAATGTCGGCCTCTTCGTGTTCGAGATCGCGCTCGGCGTGGTCCTTGCCGGCGTCTTCCTCGCCCATCGCGGCCGGCTGTCGGGCTTCGCCGAGACGTTCTTCCACCGGGTCGGCGGCAGCGTCGGCACGACGCTCCTCGGGCGGGCGGTCAGGACGACCCGCAGCACCGTGCGCGGCGTCGTCGGCAGTGCCGTCGCCGAGGCGCTGGTGGCGACCTTCGCCTATCTGATCGCCGGCGTGCCGGCCTGGCTGCTGCTCGGCGGCCTGACCTTCTTCGCGGCGCTGGTCCAGATCGGCGCGCCGCTGGTCTGGATTCCGGTGGCGCTGTGGCTGCTTGCCGAGAACGATCCGGGCTGGGCGATCTTCGTCACCCTGTGGGGCATCCTCGTCGTCTATCCGGTCGAGAACCTGTCGCGGCCGGTGCTCGCCGGCAGGACGGCGGAGCTTCCGGGACTGCTGATCTTCGTCGGGGTGCTTGGCGGCCTCGTCGCCTGGGGCCTGATCGGCGTCTTCCTCGGGCCGGTGATCCTGGCGGTCGCCTATGACCTCATCCAGGTGTGGTTCCGTGCCGACCCGGAATCCGGCATGCGGGAAGACGGGCCGTCGCGAGGCGATACCGACGAGCCTTCGGCCGCCGAATGACAGAACGGCGAAGCCGCCGCTTGAAGTCGGCCCGGACGATGGCTATAGAATGACGGCCTGCTGCTGCTCCCTTCGTCTAGCGGTCTAGGACGCTGCCCTCTCACGGCAGAAACAGGGGTTCGAGTCCCCTAGGGAGCGCCAACCATCCCCTTTCGCCGCAGAATTCCGCCATTTCGCTCCCGGTTTGGGAAAGCGGTTGGGAAACCGGTCCACGATCTGTTCGAGCCAGGCGTCAATTTCGGCGCACCGGACGAACCATTCCCCGTTCACCCGATGGTCTGCAAATCGTCGATGGAGCTCCGCTTCCAGCCATCGCCGGCCGGGAAGGCGCCTCAGCCGGGCAATCGCACCATCCAGAATTTGTGACCCGGGGTTTCGAGGGGGACACCGTGGCGCTCGGCGCATGCCGCGGCTTCCTCTTTGACCGCGGGGAACATGTTGGCGTAGTCGTCGCCGCAGATGATGCCGCCCGGCTTCACCTTCGTCTCCCAGTATGCGACGTCCTCGGCGACCCAGGGCGCCTGGTGCATCGCATCGATGAAGACGATGTCGGCGGGCGGATGAGGCCAGTCGCCGCCGGAACTGTTGCGCTGGATCGGCACGACGTTCGGCAGGTGCGCGGTGAAGGCGAGGAACTGTTTCAGCGGGTCGCCCTTGAGGTCCACCGTGTCACCAAAGGGGCCCTTGTATTCCTTCGGCATCCACTTCCACAGGTCGATGGCGATGACGGTGGCGCTGGTGTTGGCGGCCCATGCCTGGGTCGATTGGCCCATCCAGGACCCGACCTCGACAATCAGGCCATCGGGCGGAACTGCGGCCGCGAGCCCGGCGATGACGATCAGGTCCTTGGGGTTCATCCAGCCCGGGATGTCCCGCAACGCGGGGGGCTGCTGATCCCGGGCCTGATTCAGGGATGTCATTCGGGGTATCCTCCTTCGCCGAAAAACCTGCCTGTCGGGGGACTTCTAGCGCGTGACCCACATAATAACCAAGGACGAATACTTCACCGCCCTGAACGACGAAAGGACCAGCGCGATCCTCGAGCGCACGCAGCGACAGGCCATGGACCTCAAGCATCTGCAGGATGCCTGGATCCTCTATCACCTGAGGGATGCCAGCGAACTCAGGATACTGGAGGTGGGAGGCGGCCATTCGCGGGCGTTGCGGTTCGTCGCCGATGCCAACGAGGTGTGGAATATCGACGACTTCGGCAGCGTCGGCACGCCACGCGCCGATCGGCAGGTACCGAAGATTCCCGGCGTCAGAATGGTCCCGGAGGCGCTCGGGTCTTTCTCGCCGGAGCTGCCCGACGGCTATTTCGACGTCGTCGTCAGCATCTCGGTCATCGAGCATGTCCCGTTCGATGTGTATCCGAAATTCTGGGCGGACCACGCGCGCGTCATGAAGGCTGGCGGGCTCGCCCTGCATGCGGTCGATTTCTACATCGGCGACGAACCGGATCCGGTGGCCGAACGCCGGGCCGACGAGATGTTCCAGGCATGGGAAGACAGCGGACTGGTACCGGAGGAAATCTCCCTCGATCGGCCGATCGTCTTCCGGTCGAGCTTCGCCTCCAATCCGGATTACGGGATGTGGGTGTGGAACGCCTATGCGCCCGGGCTGACCGCGCTGCGATCGGCTGCCCAGTCGGTCAGCCTGGGCGCTGTCCTCAGGAGAGGTTGAGGCGGCAAGGTCCGCCCGGTGCTCAGCCCGGCGCGGCGCCGTCGCGATAGAGCGTGGCATAGCGGGCGGCGCTTGCACTCCACGAGACATCCGCCTTCATCCCGTTCCTCTGCAGCCGCTGCCAGGCGGCCGGCTCACCGTAAAGGGCGATCGCCCGCAGCAGGGCGCCTTTCAGCCCGTCCGCATCGACCGGAAGGAACTGGATGCCGGTGGCGACGCCGGCGTCGAGCGCGGCATGATTGGCGTCGATGATCGTATCGGCGAGGCCGCCGACCCGGGCGACCACCGGGACGCATCCATAGCGCAGGCCATAGAACTGGGTGAGGCCGCATGGCTCGAAACGCGAGGGGACCAGGATCGCGTCGGCGCCGCCCTGGAGGAGATGCGACAGCGGTTCGCTGTAGCCGGTGACGATGCCGACCCGGCCGGGATGGCGGGCGGCCGCCGCCCGCAGCATCGCCTCGATGCCGGGATCGCCCGAGCCGAGCAGGGCGAAGTGCGCGCCCGCCGCGACCAGCGGGTCGATGCAGTCGCCGAGAAGGTCCATGCCCTTCTGCCAGGCGAGCCGGCTGACGACGCAGAACAGGATGCCGTCGCCGCGATCGAGGCCGAAAGCCTTCTCGACCTCACGCTTGTTGGTCTTGCGCGCGGTCAGCCGCCTTGCCGCATAGGGGCGGGCAAGGTGGGAATCCGTTTCCGGGTCCCAGGTCTCCGTGTCGATGCCATTGACGATGCCGGACAGCACCGCCTGCCGCCCTCGCAACAGGCCGTCGAGGCCCATGCCGCCTTCGCCGGTGCAAATCTCCCGCGCGTAGGTCGGGCTGACCGTGGTGATCGCGTCGGCGCATTGCAGCCCGGCCTTGAGATAGCCGACCCCGCCGTAATATTCGACTCCGTCGAGGGCGAAAGCCTCCGGCGGCAGGCCGAGCTCGGCAAAGATCATCGAGTCGAACCGCCCCTGGAAGGCCATGTTGTGGATCGTCATCACGCTCCGCGCGGCGGTGCCGCTGCCGAAGCGGAGATAGGCCGGGACCAGGCCGCTCTGCCAGTCGTGGCAGTGGACGACGTCCGGGACGAAGGCATCGACCGACCCGTTGCCGATATCGGCCGCGGCCCGGGCGAATGCCGCGAAGCGCCTCCAGTTGTCCGGCCAGTCGACGCCGTTCGCGTCGACATAGGGATTGCCCGGCCGGTCGAAGAAGCCCGGCGCGTCGAGGACGA